>JBGPLB010000331.1:0-2502 GCA_041486245.1 Candidatus Acidiferrum sp. | reverse complement strand
GATGGCGCAGCTCTGGACTTGGAACATCGCGACGAGCGAGGAGAAGCAGATCAGCAAGGGAGATTTCACGGTAAGCGACACGCGCTGGTCGCCCGACGGAGCGCACGTCGCATTCACGACAAATCCCACGCCGCGCTTGGACGACGGCGCTCTGCAAACGGTATGGGTGCTGGACGTGGCGAGCGGCGCACAGCGAAAGCTGGCGCAAACAGCGGACCCGACGCACACAGCGCGATGGTCGCCGGATGGCAGGTGGATTGCCTATCTGAGCAGCGCCGGGCTGCTGATTTACAAGGAGAATCTTTTTGTTGTGGACACAGGTGGAGGGGCGCCAAAGAAATTGAGCGGAACGTTTGAGCTGGACGCGGGCGAGCCGGTGTGGTCGAGAGATGGCAAGCAAATCTATTTCAGTTCGGACGATCACGAAGCGCTGAGAGTTTTTGGAGTGGATGTGGGGACGGGAGCGATCCGGCCGCTGACGAACACCACGGCGGTGGTCAATCTTGCGGGCATCAGCGCAAATGGGCAGGCGGTGGTGGGAACATTGGGCGACCCAACTCATCCGGATGAAGTGTTCCGCAGCGACTTGAGTTTTGGTTCGCTGGAACGCATCACGAATCAGAACGCATGGCTGTCCGAGTACGCGCTGGGGGCGAGCGAAGTTGTTCGCTGGAAGAGCAGCAAGGACGGCATGGAGATTGACGGGATTGTTACCAAACCTGTCGAATTCGACGGGACGCATAAGGTTCCGTTTCTGCTGAATCCGCACGGAGGACCGACGGGAGCTTCTCTGCTGTCCTTCAATCCGACGGAACAAATCATGGCCGCGAACGGGTACATGGTGCTGCAGCCGAATTTTCGGGGATCTTCGGGGCGCGGAGAGAAGTTTGCTACGGCGAACCAGAACGATTGGGGCGACGGTGATTACAAGGACGATATGAGCGGTGTGCAGGCCATGGTGGACAAGGGGTGGGCCGATCCGGAGCGACTTGGCGCTTTTGGATGGTCGTATGGCGGCTACATGACCATGTGGATCGACACGCAGACGGACAAGTTCAAAGCGATTTCACCCGGAGCGGGGCTGCCGGACCTTTACTCCATGTATTCGCAGACGGACATTCATCGTTATATGACGATGTTCATGGGCATGAAGGCGCCGTGGGACAATTTTCAGGAGTATTGGGATCATTCACCGATGAAATTCGTGGGGAACGTGAAGACTCCGACGATGATCTTGCACGGACAAGCCGACACACGGGTGCCGATACCGCAAGCTGAGGAGTTTTATCGGGCGCTGTATGAAAAACATGTGCCCGTGGAGTACGTGACTTATCCGCGGGAGAATCACGGCTTTGTGGAACCGCGGCATATTCAGGATAGATGGCAAAGGTATTTGGTGTTTTTTGGGAAGTACTTAAATAATCCGCCCGTCACAGAATCGAAAGACGTGGTGGCACGTTTTAGCAAGGATCTGCCGCAGTAGAAGCCCCGCCGGCGGACGGTGCAAGAAACTAGAACCCCAAAAAATCAAACGCCAGGGGACTCGGTACGAGCTCCCTGGCGCTTAACTGGTCTCTTACCGCGATTGGCCGGAGACTCCGAGGAAGTATCACGCGCCGCCGAAGTTGTTGGCGCACGTAAGCACTTCGTTTTAGTCGGCGAAGAAGTTATTGGAATCGCCTTCACCGAAGGCCCGGCTGTCGCCGTTGGTCGTGTTGGTACCAAATGTAAACAAGCTCTGGAGGAACGGGAATCATTCCAAAACTGGAATCTAAACCTTGAGTATATGAATTGAGACAAGCGGATAAAGAAAATGCCGAGAGAATGAGCTGATTCTAGCTCAGTGCATTGGTTAATCCACCGATACTTAGAGTGCGTTTCAAAACTCCCTCTTTAGGTAGCGCCAGGTGATAAGGGCGCAGCCGAGCGTGAAAAAGGCTTCGTGGACGTCCGCGCGGCGTTTGTAGCGCAGCGCGAGGCGGCGGAAACGATGCAGCCAGGCCAGGGTGCGTTCGACAACCCAGCGGAAGACGCCGAGGCCGCTGCCATGAGGACTGCCGGGCTTGGAGGGCCCTGGACGCTGCCGGCGCCATGGACGCCGAGAACGCGCCCACCGCGCCTTAGAAATCGCTGCGCGATTTCCACAAGCGCCCACCGCCCTCTCTTCTGGTGATGACTTTAAGAACGGACAAAAGACGCCGTGCTTGCGCACGGCTAGGACTTACGCGATACTCATAGCCCCTGCCGCTGGCTGGTTTTCAAACGATCGGGGATACACTTCGTTCGGGAAGACGACGAATCCATGAAACCACCATCGAACGTCAAGACGCCAGCGCAATACATCGCCTCACTCCCCGCCGATCGTGCGAAGACGATCGCGACGGTGCGCGCACTCGTGAACAAGCACATTCCGCGCGGCTACGATGAGTGCCTCGTCTGGGGCACGATCGGCTGGACGATCCCCCTGTCTCGATATCCAGACACTTACAACAAGCAGCCGAT
>JBGPLB010000330.1:0-2508 GCA_041486245.1 Candidatus Acidiferrum sp. | reverse complement strand
GAAATGGTCGCCGGCCTTCACGATCGCCGATTTGATTTAGCCCTCATCTCGCTACCCGTATCGGAGTCTAACCTGAGGCTCATTCCCCTCTTTGATGAAGAGCTGCTCATCGTGCGCCCCTCGGCAAACAAGGTGGGCACTGGACATGTCGGCTCGCTGCGAGCTGCAGAACTCGCCAACGTACCTTTTCTGCTCTATCCGAAGCGCAGCAATGTTCGGCTAGTCATCGACAAGTTTTTCAGCGAGATAGGCGTGACGCCCCGCGTCCTCATGGAAGCTGATGACACGGAAGCCATCAAACGCCTGGTGGAATCTGGATTTGGTTATTCGATACTTCCCGAGCACGCCTTGCGGGGGCGTTCACATTTCTTTCAGAAGTTCCGGATCGCAGGTCATCGCTTGACGAGGAGTTTGGCGCTCGCCACCGCTCAAACCGAGTGTCCTCGAAAACTGACCGAATCCATTGCCAGCTTTCTGCGCGCCACCTTGGTCGACGGTGGATCTCCCACCGCAGATGCCTGAAGTTTTACACCTGTAACCTATCGGGTCCACCCAACGGGTCCGAATCTCTCAGTCGAGCGCCTGATGCCAAGTCACTCACGCGCGCACTCATGGCTCAAACAAACTGCCCGCCCCTTTCAAAGCCAGTTTTGTGGCCCCTTTGAATGGCGATTGTTCGAGCGCCTTCGCCTTCATGCGATTCCCGACAGTGCAGTACTCTCCGCCCCTGTCTCTGCCTGCGTTCGACTTGTGGTTTTGGAATTCTACGCGCCACCGTTTTTATGGCTCCCGGCCATCCCAGTCAACTCAAGACTGATAAACGATTCCTTTAGTAAGTCTCAACACCCGTATTCACGGATCTTGGCTTACTATTTGGCAGCAGATCATCGCAGGAGGACGCAGCCAATCATGCGCATTCCCATTGCCGGTGCAACTTTTATAATCGCCGCCGTGGCCGTGTTTCTGACATCGCTGGTTTCCGCCGCGCCCGAGCGCGTCTCCGTCGTCGTCAACGAGCAGGCGCGCCGCGTCGACATTTCCATTGATGGAAAACCATTCACTTCCTATATCTGGCCCACCACCCTCAAAAAACCAGTGCTCTATCCGCTGCGCACCGCCAAAGGCACGATCATTACGCGCGGCTTCCCTCTCGAGCAGCGCCCCGGCGAACGCCTCGACCACCCGCATCACGCCGGCCTGTGGTTCAACTACGAAAACGTCAACGGCCTCGATTTTTGGAACAATTCCGACGCCATCAAACCCGATAGAGCTCCCAAGATGGGCACCATCCTGCAACGCGCCATCGTCTCCGCGAAAAGCGGTTCGCAGCAGGGCGAGCTCGACGTCGAATCCGATTGGGTCAATTTCGAGAAAAAGGTCTTGCTTAATGAACACACTCACTTCGTCTTCCGCGGTGGCCCCGGCTACCGCAGCGTTGACCGCATCGCCACTCTAACGGCCCTCGATGAAAAAGTTTCTTTTCCCGACGAAAAAGACGGCATGCTGGGTCTTCGCGTCATTCGCGCGCTCGAAATTCCTTCGGATAAGCCCGAAGTCTTCGCCGACGCCAGCGGTCATCCCACCACCGTCGCCAATCTGGACAACACCGGCGTCAACGGCACCTATCTCACCAGCGAAGCAAAAAAGGGGGACGACGCCTGGGGCACTCGCGGACGCTGGTGCAATCTGAGCGGCATGGTTGGCGGCGAGTCCGTGACGATCACCATTCTCGATCACCCGGAGAATCCCGGTTTCCCCACATACTGGCACGCCCGCGGCTACGGGCTCTTCGCCGCCAATCCGCTAGGCCAAAAAGCTTTCAGCAATGGCAAGGAAGAGTTGAATTTTTCCTTGGCTCCTCACGCCAGCGTCACCTTCCGCTTTCGCATCTTAATCTCGTCCGTAATCCTGACCCCCGAAGCAACAGAAGCTGCGTACAAGGAATTCGTAGCGGCGTATCATTGATTCACTCGGTCATATGACCATCCACATTGGCCTAATCGGCGGCGGCAACATTTCCGAAACACACGCCCGCGCCGCGCTTGCTATCCCCGGAGTCGAAATCTCCGCCATCCACGGCATCAACCCCGAAAAAATCGCTCGCCTCTGCCGCGAACACGGCGGCACTCCGTATCAAGATTTCAACGCCTTCCTGCAGCATCGCCCCATGGACCTCGTGATTATCGGCAGCCCCTCCGGCCTCCACGCCGAGCAAGGCATTGCCGCTGCCCGCAGCGGCCTGCACGTCCTCACGGAAAAACCGATCGAAATCAGCACCGCGCGCGCCGACGCACTCATCGCAGCGGCAAAAAAATCCAATGTACTTCTCGGCGTGATTTTTCAGGACCGCACGAAGCCGCACATTCGCCAACTCAAGAGCTGGCTCGATCAAGGCCTGCTCGGCAAAGTGTTATTCGTTGATGCTCGCGTGAAGTGGCATCGCCCGCCCGAGTACTACGCCAATTCGCGCTGGCGCGGCACGTTGGCACTCGACGGCGGCGGCGCGCT
>JBGPLB010000329.1:0-2525 GCA_041486245.1 Candidatus Acidiferrum sp. | reverse complement strand
CCGCAACCATGGCCATCACGCCGACAAAAGACTCCAGCAGCATCGCGCCGTAGCCGATCATCCGGGAGTGGCTCTCGCGGAGAATCATCTTTGGTGTGGTGCCCGAAGAAATCAGCGAATGAAATCCACTGATCGCGCCACAGGCGATGGTGATGAAGCAAAACGGAAAAATCTTACCCGCAAAAACTGGCCCAGATCCGTCGATGAATCTTGTCAGCGGCGGCATCATGATTTGCGGCCGGACAAACAGAATCCCCGCCGCAAGCGAAAAAATCGCTCCCGTCTTGATGAACGCGCTCAGATAATCGCGGGGCGCGAGCAGCAGCCACACGGGAAGAACAGCAGCAGCAAAACCGTACGCGATGATCAGGAACGCCAGAGAAACGCCCCCGAACGTGAAGGCTTGCGCCCACGACGGAGATGCTGCCACCCACTGCCCGGCGACCACAGCAAACAGCACGAGCGCTACGCCAAACAAAGATGCTTCCAATACGCGCCCTGGCCGAATAAAGCGCAAATACACGCCCAATAAGAGCGCGATGGGAATTGTCATCGCAAGCGTGAACGTCGCCCACGGCGAAGATTTCAGCGCGTTCACAACAACGAGAGCGACAACCGCCAGAAGGATCACCATGATTGCCAGCACAGCAAGCTGCGCAATGAAACCGCCGCGCGCGCTCACCTCCTCGCGGGCCATTTGTCCCAGTGTTTTTCCGTCGCGCCGGATCGAACAGAACAAAATAATGAAGTCCTGCACGCACCCCGCCAGCGCCGCTCCAGCGATGAGCCACAGCGTGCCCGGCAAATAACCGAATTGCGCCGCAAGCGTCGGTCCGACTAGAGGCCCCGGTCCGGCAATCGCCGCGAAGTGGTGCCCGAATAGAACCCACTTATTTGTGGGAACGAAATCGCGCCCGTCATCGCGGATTTCAGCAGGTGTGGCGCGATTGTCGTCCAGAGCCAGCAAGCGCGCCGCGATGAATGCCGAGTACAACCGGTACGCAACCATGTAGCAACAAACCGCCGCGACGACGAACCACGTGGCATTGAGCGGCTCGCCGCGGTGCAGGGCGATCGCGCCCAATGCGCCGGCTCCAGCAATCGCCACACTCAGCCAAGCTATGAATTTTAGGGCGCGCTTCATTTCCCCGAGCTGGCGCGAATGAATTGCGCCGTGTCCTGTTTCAGTTTCGCCAGCGACGGCAGGTGCGCATAGACCATGTGTCCCGATTCGTAGTAAGCCCCGCTCAAATGGTCCCTCAAAGAAGGATCGAGGCCAAGGTGCTCGAACGTGTAGTCCGCCGCAAAAAATGGCGTGGCCAAATCGTAGTAGCCCTTCGCCGCAAAAACGTGAAGAAACGGATTCTGCGTCATCGCGCTGCGGAGCGTCTCTCCCACATCGACGTAACGATTTTCGTAAGGCTTGTAACTCCAGGGATACACGCGTCCAGTCAGAACCTCGTATGGCAGGTCGCTGTCAAATTTCAAATCACCGCGCACATAATCATTCAGCGTTGCGGTGTATGGCCCGATAATCGCCGCGATGCTCGGATCATATTCCGGCGAATCACCGGCGGCGTCGCGGTCAATGCCAGTAAACCGCCCGTCGATCCGGCCGACGGTGCGCCGTTCGCTGCGCAGCAGCTCTTTCGTGAAACGCTCGATTTCCACCCTCATATTTGTCCGCTCGATATACTCCGTGGAAAGTCCCGTCAACCGTGCAAGCTTGCGCACCACTTCCGCATGCTCCGCAGCCGGCAGCGCGTCCCCCTCCATCAGCGCGGCCGTGTACTCGCCTTTCGCAAACTTTTCCGACTCCTCAACGGCCTTGTGTAAATCTCCCTGCAAGTCCGCGGGCAATTTCTTGTGGTACCAGGCAATCGCCGTGTACGTCGGCAAGTAAAGAATGTACGGCAAATCATTTCCCGTATTGAAATCCGCAGTCTGGAAATTCAGAATCGTGGAGACCAGGATGATTCCATTTAAATACATCCCGTACCGCTGTTGTAGGTAGCCGGATAGGCCGGCTGCGCGCGTCGTTCCATAGCTTTCTCCGGCAAGAAATTTCGGCGAAGACCATCGCTTGTTGCGCGTCGCGTAAAGCCGGATGAAATCGCCCACCGACTGTACGTCCTCCTGGACGCCGTGGAACTGGTTTGGCGATTCACCCGGCGCGGGCCGGCTATAGCCCGTCGAAACTGGATCGATGAAAACAAGGTCCGTAACATCCAGGAGCGAGGACTCGTTGTCCATGAGCTTATAAGGGGGCGGCAGGAGCGCGCCTGCGTCTCCCATCTCCACGCGCCGCGGACCAAATGCCCCGAGATGCAGCCAGACCGAGGACGAACCAGGGCCGCCATTAAACGTAAACATAATCGGCCGCTTCGCCACGTCGCTGACGTCATCCCGCGTGTACGCCATATAAAAAACGCTCGCCTTAGGCGTGCCTTCCTCCGTCTTCATCACGATCATCCCCGCCGTCGCCGTGTACTTGATCTCCTGCCCGCCGATTTTCGCGGAATGTT
>JBGPLB010000328.1:0-2632 GCA_041486245.1 Candidatus Acidiferrum sp. | reverse complement strand
GCTTTCGCGATCAAATTCTTGAGCAAGTTCCGGAAGTGGATGCCGTGGTGGGAACCGGCGAAGTCGAGCGCATTCTTGAGGCGGTCCACGGCGATCTGCGCGTGCTGCCCGCTGCTCCGCCGGCGTTTCTCTATCACGACCTGACGCCGCGCATTATCACCACGCCCCGCCACGCCGCATACATTAAGATTGCCGAAGGCTGCGATCATCCCTGCACGTTCTGTATCATCCCGCAACTGCGCGGCGCATTCCGCAGCCGCCGTTTTGAATCTGTAGTCCGTGAAGCGGAAAATCTCGCCGCTGCAGGCGCGCGAGAAATTACGCTTATTGGCCAGGACACGACTTCTTACGGCGAGGACCTGGGCCTTCGTGATGGCCTCGCGCAACTGCTCGAGCGCTTGGCGCAAGTCGAAGACCTGCTGTGGGTCCGCTTCCTCTACGCTTATCCGAATCGCGTGACGCAGAAACTGCTGGATACGCTCGCGGCCTATCCGCGGCTCGCCAAGTACATGGACATGCCGCTGCAACATGCCAGCCGCAATGTACTGGCGCGCATGAAGCGCGGCTCGCACGGCGAAGCCTTCCTGAAACTTCTCGAGCGCATCCGCGCTACGATTCCGGGCGTTTCGCTGCGTACTTCGTTTATCGCGGGCTTCCCCGGCGAAACGGAAGCGGACTTTGACGAACTTTGCGATTTTGTGCGCGCCGCCAATCTGGATTGGATGGGCGTTTTTGAGTATTCCGATGTGGACAACGCGAACAGCTACACCCTGGATGAAAAAGTCGACGCGGAAACGATCACCGACCGCCGTAACCGGCTGATGGCGATTCAGAAGAAGGTTTCGCGCGAGAAATTGCGTGCCTGGAAGGGGCGGAGGGCTACGGCGCTTGTCGAAGGCCCGTCGAAAGACAATCCGCTTGTGTGGGAAGCGCGGGTCGAAGGCATGGCACCGGATATCGACGGTAAGCTCTATTTGACCGACATTGAATTGCCCACTGGTGAAACGGCCGAGACGGGCGACGTGGCCCGCGTCGAAATAATCAAGGCCGATGCCTACGACCTGATTGGGCGCGTCGTGGAGATTCTGCCGCGACCGCGGCCCATTAGGCGAGGAATCCACGAGGCGGTGTCCGTCCCGCACATTCCGCCAGCCGAAAAGCTCCATCGCATTGCTACCGGAGCGCCGCTCCGCGTCTTAGGGTAAGATAACTTTCCTAAATGCTGTACGGTCGGTGTTCAGACCGCAGGCTCTTGGGGCTTGTAGGAGCACAAGCCTACCCCTGAAGCAGACGGCTGCAGCGAACGGATTTCATAACTCAGCGCGAAGGGTGAAGGACCCCGATGAAACATCGCTGCCCGATTTGCAAAACGCCGACCGACTCCGAAATCAACGCGGACTTCCCTTTTTGCAGCGAGCGCTGCCGCGAGCGCGACCTGGGCAACTGGGCCAGCGAAAAGTATGTCGTGTCCGAACCGGTCTTTGATATGAGTGAGCTTGAGACGGACAACGATCCCAGGGGCCAAGAGGCAGTGGACGAAGACGAGGATTTTAAGGGGTTTCCAAAGCCCGATGACACCATCCACTGAAATTCCAAGCGGCGAGGCGGCCCCGCAAAAAAAGCCGCGATTGGCCTTGGCCATCGTGACCGCTCTCGGTGTCGGCTACATACCCAAGGCGCCGGGCACGTTTGGTTCGCTTGTGGGAGTCGCGACTGCCGTGCTTTCGGCGGCATTTTTTCTGCGGCCTGCATCCATTCGCAGCGTGTTCAGTTCCCACCCGCTGAGCGATGCAGTCTTCTCCGACAATCATTTTCTGGTTCCCGGAAGCGACATTCACGACTCGACCCTGGCGCTGCCGCTTGTTTGCGCGCTAGGTCTCCTCGTAATACTCGGCGCGATCGGCGTGTGGAGCGCCTCGCGGACCGCGGACTTTTCGGGGATCAAAGATCCGCAGATTGTGGTGATTGACGAGGTCGCGGGGCAGCACCTCACTTTGATTCTGCCGTTAATTCCCATCGGGCTGCCGCATCTGACGGAGCACTTTGATTTTTCTGTGTATGCGATCTTTTTTACGCTAAGTCTTGCGAATTGGAAATATTTGCTGCTGGGATTCCTGCTGTTTCGGTTGTTCGATATTTGGAAGCCCTTCCCGGTGCGGCAACTCGAAAGGCTGCCGCGTGGCTGGGGCATCATGGCGGATGACTGGATGGCGGGCATCTACGCTGCTATTCTGTTGCGGGTAGCGTTACACTTTGGTTTGCTTGGCTAGGTATGAAATTTGGCTTTGGGTCATCGGCAGAAAAGAACGGCATCCCCCGTATTGACAGAGTTGCGCCCGCCGCCGCTATTCCCGGGGGCGAGATTGTCATTCACGGCAGCGGATTTGCTTCGCGAGCTCACCCGCTACCCGTGGTGCGTTTTGGCGAAGCGGAAGCCGGCTTGGCGCTATCCAGCGAACATCGTCTGATCGCGCGAGTTCCGGATGGAGCAAGCGGCGGCATGGTCCGCGTGTGCAGCGCCGCCAACGAAAGCCAGCCGCATCCCGTTTCCATCGGCGTGCAAATCGCGGACAATCTGCACCCCGTCGCGAATCCCGCGGTCGACGCGTACGGCAATACCTACGTTACGTTT
>JBGPLB010000327.1:0-2649 GCA_041486245.1 Candidatus Acidiferrum sp. | reverse complement strand
CGGATTTGAAAGACGCCTGGGGACTTCCCGCGCTTCGCATGACCTACAAGGATCATCCCGACGACCTCAGATTGTGCACGTGGCTGAGTGCCCGCGCTACGGAGCTTCTCGATGCGGCTGGTGCGCAGAAAATGTGGGCCCCTCCGGCGCAGGAGCAGCAATTTGCCGTGCACCTGCTCGGGACGTGCCGCATGGGAAAAGACCCGAAGGCTTCCGTAATCAACTCCGACCATCAGACGCACGACGTGAAAAATCTATTTCTTTGTGACGGCAGCAGCCTGGTCACTTCCGGCCGCGGCCAGCCCACTATGACCATCGAGGCGCTGGCTTTCCGCGCCGCCGACCGCATTACCGCACTCGCCAGGCGCGGCGATCTCTCTGCCTGAGCTGCGCCGCCGCGATTTCCGTTCGAGCGAGCGTAGTCCTCTTTCTGACACACTTTTTCTCAAAAAATTAATGTTCAAGGGGCTGAGGATGATTTCGAACGAACGTAATGTAACCAGTGTTCTTTGTGGATTGGTTCTCAGTACGGGATTGGCCATCGCTGGGGCAAGGGCCCAATCCAGCGCGCCGCAACCGGCCGCGGAACCCAAACTCGCCGAAGAGCAATTCAAAAACATTCAGGCGCTGAAAGGAGTTCCCGCCGACCTGGTGTTTCCTTCCATGCAATTCATCACTGCTTCGCTGGGCGTCGAATGCGAGTATTGCCACGTTCGTGGGGCGCATGGCATGGAGTTCGATAAAGACGACAAAAAGACGAAAGTTACCGCGCGCAAGATGATGAAAATGATGTTCGCCATCAACAAGGATAATTTTGACGGGCATCGCGACGTAACCTGTTATTCGTGCCATCGCGGAGCTGCCGAACCCGCAGGCACTCCCATCATCAAGAACGAGGAGCCAAAGGCCGAAGCAGAACGCGGGAAAGCACCGGGCGAGGCCAAACCGGTATTGCCTCCGGCCGACCAGCTGCTTGATAAATATCTAGCCGCCGTCGGCGGTGAAGCCGCTCTGCAGAAGGTCTCCAGCCGCGTGGAGAAAGGAGAAATCGACGCCAACGGCCATAAGCTTCCCATCGAAGTCTATGCAAAAGCTCCAGACAAGCGCCTCTCGATCATGCACCTGCCCAACGGCGAGAGCATCACGGCCTTCGACGGCAAGCAAGGCTGGCTGAGCAACGCCGGGCATCCCCACATGATGTCTGCTGCGGAGAACGACGCCGTACGCATCGATGCGGACCTGTATTTCCCAGCGCACGTAAAGTCTCTCTACAAAAAGTTTCTCGTCGCTCCCGGGGAAAAAATCGACGGCCATGAGACGTATCTCGTCATCGGACGCAACGAGGGCCAGCCGCCTTTGCGGCTATACGTCGATCAGCAATCCGGCTTGTTGGTTCGCCTGGTGCGTTATGCGGAAACCGCTCTCGGGCGCAATCCGACTCAGATCGACTATGCCGATTACCGCGACGAGGGCGGCGTGAAGATCCCTTTCCGTTGGACGCTTTCGCGCCCGGGCCATCGCTTTACGATTCAAATCAACCAGGTGGAGCAGAACGTTTCAGTCGAGGACGCCAAATTCACTCCTCCGCCGATGCCCCCGCCCGACCAGAAACCCGCCGGTCACTAGAAGAGACGCGGTGCCGTCCTAATTCAAAATGCTTTAACGGTTCAGAATCCGAAGTAGAGCGCTAAGCGTCACAAGTTTGTGTAGTTTCCGATTACCGCGGCGGCATTCGGGTCTGACCGGCTCGCTTTGTCGCACCAGTTTCGCTGAGAGAGTTTTGTATTTTCATTTACAACGGAACTCGTCCGGTTTCCCGCGTTGACTTGCCCCACCGTGCGGCATACCATGCCCCGCAAAGGCGGTTTCCCTCCCATGGTTGGCCAGACGCTCGGCCACTATCGCATCATCGAGAAGATTGGCGCCGGTGGCATGGGCGAGGTCTATCGCGCACGCGATGAACGGCTCGACCGCGATGTGGCAGTGAAAGTCATTCCCGCTGGCGCTCTAGCTGACGATGCCGCACGCAAATGCTTCCGCAACGAGGCCCTGACCCTTTCCAAGCTCAACCACCCCAACATCGAAACCGTCTATGACTTCGACACCCAGGATGGCGTGGATTTTCTGGTGATGGAGTACATCAGCGGAACGACGCTGGCGCAGAAGCTTTCCGCCTCTGGTCCCTTCCAGGAGAAGGCAGTGCTCGGCATCGGCGGTCAGATCGCGGTGGCACTTGAGGAGTCACACGAGCGGGGCGTGGTGCATCGCGACCTCAAGTCCGCCAACGTTATGCTCACACAGAAGGGCCAAGTGAAGGTGCTGGACTTCGGCCTGGCCCGCCTATTGCGACCGGGGGCCGATCCGGAGGCGACACGAACGGTGACAGAGATACACGCTGTGGCCGGGACGCTGCCGTACATGGCCCCTGAACAATTGCGAGGAGAAAAGGCCGACGCCCGCAGCGACATCTGGGCGGCCGGGGTGATGCTCTACGAAATGGTCACCGGCCAGCGTCCGTTCTCCGCGAAGTTCGCCACCGCGCTGAGCGGCGACATTCAACACAAGGCACCGCTGCCGCCGCGCCAGCTTAATCCGAAGCTGTCGCCGCGGCTGGAAGAAATCATCCTGAAGTGCCTGGAGAAGGAAGCG
>JBGPLB010000326.1:0-2689 GCA_041486245.1 Candidatus Acidiferrum sp. | reverse complement strand
TCCCGAGCTTGCCGGCCAACTTCAGGACATGCTCACTCGGTTCGGCTTCACCAGCGTGTTCGACATCGGCTCCATGTGGGAGAACACCCGCCGCCTTCGCGACCGCATCGACTCCGGCGAAGTGCCCGGCCCAAAAATTCGTTCGACAGGCGCGGGCCTCGTTCCTCCTGGCGCTCTTCCGTCGGATCAAGTTCTCAACCTCATGGGTTTTATGAAATTTCCCGCTCCAGAAGTAGCAGACGCGGCGCAAGCTGCTGCCGCTGCCAGAAAGCTCCTCGACGAAGGCGTCGACGGCATAAAGCTCTTCGCCTCTTCACCCCGCAGCACCCCGCTTTCACAAAGCACCGTTCAAGCTGCCGCGGACGAAGCTCATCGCGCTGGCAAACCTGTCTTCGTTCATCCAAATAGCGGCGCTGACGTGCTCACCGCGATTCGCGGCGGCGTCGATATCGTCGCTCACACAACTCCCCATTCCGGACCGTGGGACGATACCCTCCTCGCCGCGATGAAGGACCGTCGCGTAGCCCTCACGCCCACGCTCACTCTCTGGAAATACTACATGCGCCACGACCGCTTTTCAGCGCAGGAAAAAGTCACCAACACCGAAGTCGGCCAGTTGCGCGCGTGGAGTGCAGCGGGTTGCGCGGTTCTTTTCGGCACGGATCTCGGCGCCGTCGAATACGATCCGAGTGAGGAATACGCTCTGATGGCCCAGGCAGGAATGACCTTTCGCCAGATTCTTGCTTCGCTAACCACCGCTCCCGCCGAACAGTTTGGCAGCGCAAGCAAACTCGGACGCATCGCCGCCGGCCATCAGGCCGACCTGGTCGTCCTCGATCAAGACCCATCCAAGAACATTCGCGCGCTGACTTCCGTTCAGTACACCCTGCGCGCCGGAAGAGTCATCTATCGCGCGAGTGAATGACGTCGGCTTGGCCGCTATGCGCCGAGCCGCAGCAGCATCCATCCTCCAAGTTTCTCTCTCATAATCGCCCGCTACTGCCCCGAACTGTGTCAAAATATTGATATGGCAAGAGGATGGGAAAGCAAAGACGTGGAAGCACAGGTGGAATCCGGTCAGGCACCCAAGGGGCACTACGGCAATAACACCAAGAGCCCGGAACAGATCAGCCGCGAACAGGAACGCAAAGATTTGCAGTTATCGCGCACCCGCATCGCGCATGACCTCGAGTCCGCCACGCACCCGAATCATCGCAAGTCTCTCGAAGCTGCTCTCGCTCACCTTGACAAGAAAATCTCGGACCTCGAGTAGAAACCTGTAACAGGGCGGTTGGCCTTGACGAAGCCGCTACCGTATGAAATCGCCCGCCAACCCCCAAAAATCATTCACGTAGTAATGCGACAGCACGCTCCCGAATAAATAGCAGATTCCCTGGCACGGCGGAATGTCTCCATACATTTTCTTCCCACGGGCGAAAATCTTTCTCAACGAACCGTCCTTCAATAAATTCCCCGCGACTTTACGCAACGGCTCGCAAGGATAGAACACGTCTCCATTCGGATACACGCGCGGAAACATCGTTGGGTAACACTGAAAATCCCGGAACCGCAGCAGTGTTTCGATCGTCCGCGGCGTCCCGTTAATAGGCTGCGTTCCGTTCCGCCTCCGCTCGTTGATCTTATCCACCAGCGCCTGATACTTCGGATTCTGTAATAGCTTCAGATTTGGCATCTTTTCCATTTGAGCCGACTGCGCCGCGAACACAAACCCCTCTTGCCCGCACCAATCCAGTAACTTCTCGACTTCCCCGATATTCCATTCCCCGATCACTGTGCTGATCGTGATCCGCTGCGGGCTTCCCAGAATTTCTTTCGCCAGCTCCAGATTTTGCATTACTTTCGGCAGCGCCGCCGGTTTCGAAAGCGGATTGGAAGGATCGGCGGCCAGCGCATCTAAACTCACAACCAATCCCGTCACCGCGCTCAAAATCGCTGACTTGCGATCCAGCAAAGTTCCATTGGTGATCAGCAGCACCGATCGAAACTTGCAATAATATCTGGCCGCGTCCACTAGCTCCTCTATGTCCGCCCGCAGCGTCGGTTCGCCGCCCGTAATCACGATCGAATCCGTCTCTTTGCGAATCCGCCGCAGCAGCCGAATTGTTTCTCCCGTGTTTAGCTCGTCGCTGAATACGTCCGGTTCCTTCTGCGTGCAATACGAGCACACCAAATTGCATTGGTGCTTCACATAAAGCGTCACTGCGTACGGCGCTACAACATTCGTGCCAAGTATCTTCCGCCGCCACGCGTTTCGAAAGTACAACCGGAAGTTTTTCGCTACAAACGGCGCTTGCCGCACCAATCCGCGAATCAGCGCAACCTTCGAAGGCCGTCTTTTATCGAGAACACTCGCAGGAACAAAATTGGCTTTTCGGGAACCCGGCGTGGACATAACGCCCAGATTGTAGCGCACGGTGGTCCGCGCGGCCGCGTTTTGAAAAAATGCTAAGGTTTTCTGGAATCTAATCTTGTGGAAGAACCATTTTGAACTAAATGAAATCTAATCCGTGAAAACAACTCCCACCGCGCTGTGCCCCTTCTCCGCGCCCTCATCGATGCGCACCACATACCCCCTCAACCGCATCGACGATTGCGAGCCATCTCTGCCGGGCGTTTCCATCGTTACCTGCAATTCCGATTGTAGCCGAGGCATGTTTTGCAGCGAAAT
>JBGPLB010000325.1:0-2690 GCA_041486245.1 Candidatus Acidiferrum sp. | reverse complement strand
TTCCGCGATTATTTCAACCAGCGGCCAGTCGTTCTCGCGCTCGTCTACTACGGTTGTCCCATGCTCTGCGATCAAGTCGAGCAAGGCGTCGTCGGTACTCTGCGCATGCTTTCTTTCAATCCCGGGCGAGACTACGAGGTGGTCTTCGTCAGCTTTGACCCGCGCGAAACTCCCGACATGGCGGCCCAGAAAAAAGAAGTCGCCATGACCCATTTCCGCCGCCCCGAGACGGCCGGCGGCTGGCATTTCCTGACGGGTTCCAAAGAGTCCGTCGATGCGCTCACCAAAGGCGCCAACTTCCGCTATTCGTTTGATCAGAAATCCGGTCTCTTCGCGCACGCCAGCGGCATTATGCTGCTGACTCCCGATGGCCGCATCTCGCGCTATTTTTATGGCGTTGAGTATCCTGCCCGCGACGTCCGCCTTGGCCTGGTCGATGCCTCAGCCGGCAAGATCGGCACGCCCATCGATCGCGCTTTGCTTTTCTGCTACCAGTACGATCCCGCGTCGGCACGCTACAGCGCTTCCATACTCAAGATCATTCGGTTGGGAGGAGTTCTGACGATTCTAGGCCTGGTCGCCGGGATTATAATTTTCCGCCGGCGCGATATCGCCGCCGCGCGAACGAACGTCCAAGGAGTTCACTAAGCCGTGCAGGCGCAACTGCCATTTTATCCGGAGCAGGCTTCCAACTTCGCCCCCAGCGTGGACTCGCTGATGACGTTTCTTATCCTCGTGTCCGTCGGATTCTCGTTTTTGATCACCGCTGCGATCGTCATTTTCTTCTTCAAGTTTCACCGCAAGAGCAAGAACGAAATTGGCGTGCCGATGCACGGCGACTTGCGTCTGGAAGCCACGTGGATCGTGATTCCCGCGCTTTTGGCTCTAGCCATGTTCAGTTGGGGCGCGGTTGTCTACGTCGATTATCGTCACGCACCTCAAGACACTCTGGATATCTACGTCATCGGCAAGCAGTGGATGTGGAAGATTCAGCAGCCCAACGGCCGCAGAGAAATCAACGAGCTGCACGTTCCCTCAGGCCGCGACATCAAGCTTATCCTCGCCAGTGAGGATGTCATCCATGACTTTTTCGTTCCGGCCTTTCGCGTAAAGATGGACGTTGTCCCCGGTCATTACAACACCATGTGGTTCCGTCCCACGAAGCCGGGCCGCTACCATTTCTTCTGTTCGCAATATTGCGGCACAAACCACGCTGTCATGGGCGGTTGGGTCACCGTCATGGATCCTTCCGATTACGCCGCATGGCTTTCCGGATCCACGGGAGAAGACGTCAATCCTGTCGTCGCCGGAGAAAAGCTGTTTGTCGAGAAAGCCTGTGCCACTTGCCATCTTGGCAATGGCACCGGCCGGGCTCCATCTCTGAACGGAGTTTACGACGGCACAGTTCGGCTTGCCGATGGCTCGACGGTCACCGCGGACGATGCCTACATTCGCGAGTCCATTCTAAATCCCCCCGCTAAAATAGTGGCCGGGTATCAGCCGCTGATGCCCGCATTTCAAGGTCAGTTGACGGAGGAACAGATTTTGAGTCTGACCGCCTACATCAAGTCGCTGCAATCGCAGCCGGTTCCCGCGACGGGTGCGGGGGTCTCTACTCCGGGGAAGAAATAAGCCATGAGCACGACACTTCCAAATCCGCTCAGCCATCAGTTGCCGGAAGAGCACTATCTAAATTCCACCTACGGCATTCGTTCCTGGCTGCTTACCACAGACCACAAGCGTATCGGCCTGCTCTATCTTGCTTCCGTCACCTTTTTCTTTTTTGTCGGCGGCATCTTTGCCACCCTAATCCGGATTCACCTGCTTACGCCCGAAGGCTACTTGGTTACGCCGGAAACCTACAACAAGCTCTTCACCATGCACGGCGTCGCCATGATTTTCTTTTTCCTGATTCCCTCCATCCCCGCGGTGCTCGGCAACTTTCTCATTCCTTTGATGATCGGAGCGAAGGACGTCGCTTTTCCCAAGCTCAACCTCCTGAGTTGGTACGTTTACATCACCGGCGGCTGCTTCGTCCTCTATTCCTTTGCCACGGGCGGTTTGGATACCGGTTGGACTTTTTATACGCCGCTCAGCAGCGTCTATTCAAATTCCGCCGTCACCCCCGCCGTCATCGGCATATTCATCAATGGCTTCTCCTCGATTCTCACGGGCATGAACTTTGTCGTCACCATCCATACCATGCGCGCTCCCGGCATGACCTGGTTCCGGCTACCGCTGTTCGTTTGGGCTCACTACGCCACCAGCATCATCTTTATCCTCGGAACGCCGGTAATCGCCATCACGCTTCTTTTGGCTGGCCTCGAGCGAATGTTCCACCTCGGCTTCTTCAACCCGGCTCTTGGCGGCGACCCCATTCTTTTCCAGCACTTGTTCTGGTTTTACTCGCACCCCGCCGTGTACATCATGATTCTCCCATCCATGGGCGTCGTCAGCGAAATCATTCCCACGTTTGCGCGCAAACCCATCTTCGGCTATTCGTTCATTGCCGCGTCGAGCATCGCCATCGCTGTGATTGGGTTCTTCGTCTGGGCGCATCACATGTTTCTGACGGGAGAGTCCACCTACGCCGCGCTGGCTTTCTCGCTTCTCAGTTACCTCGTGGCGATCCCTTCCGCCGTCAAAGTCTTTAACTGGACCTCTACTCTTTACAAGGGCTCCATCTCTTA
>JBGPLB010000324.1:0-2705 GCA_041486245.1 Candidatus Acidiferrum sp. | reverse complement strand
CGGTTCTGCCAACCGCCGCTAAACGGTGGCGGATTCCTTCCTCATTGATTCTTCGCGGGAGTAACCTATAGTCCTGCCAGGGGTATTCCTGAACGGCTCGCTGATTTCATAGAATAGCTCCCCGTCGGTGACGCCACTCATATGCTTGGAGTCGATGAGGCTCGCGGGCGATGGGTAGTACATGGCGGCATCGGGGCCATCGCCTTTTCCGGTTTCGCCATGACACTGGACACATTTATCGAGATAGATGACGCGGGCGGCGGCGAGGGCTTGTGGAGTAGATTCAAGGGGATTTCTACGGAGCTTGGCTTCTTCGGGAATTTTCCATTGCCTGTTTTGATAAATCGCAAAGACTACGGAAATAGAGATCGCGGCGAGGAGAAGAACGAACAGAAGTTTGCGCAGGCGGAGAGTGCTTCGCGCATGGGCAGTCATGGACAAGTCGAAATTTTCGCATACGGGGACGGAAGACAGAAGAACGAAAAGCCCAACGTAAAGCGCGCGGAGACACTCAGGCCGCGGCGAACACAAGAGAGTTTAGGAGAAAAGCATTGGAATGAAGCTACTGGCCGCGGAAGATCAGCCAGAGAAGCTCGGCGTTGAAGCAGAGAATAGCGACGGCAACGACCCATGCGATGACGGAGGTAAAGCGGGAGTTGGTGAATTCGCCCATTTTGTTGCGGTCGCCAGTGAACTGAATCAACGGGATTATGGCGAAGGGCAACTGAAAGCTGAGAACGACCTGGCTCAAGATCAGCAGCGAGGTGACTTTGCCTTCTCCGGCGATGCCGATGACCAGGACGGCGGGAAGAATGGCGATTGAACGGGTGATGAGGCGGCGCAGCCAGGGCTTGAGGCGAATCTGCAGAAAACCTTCCATGACGATCTGCCCGGCAAGAGTGCCGGTGAGGGTGGAGTTCTGCCCGGAAGCGAGAAGCGCACAGGCAAAAAGAGTGCTCGCGAGGCTCACGCCAAGGACGGGGCTGAGAAGTTTGTAGGCATCGGCGATTTCCGCGACGTTGTGGAGGCCGTGAGTGTGAAAGGCTGCAGCGCCGAGGATGAGAATCGCGGCGTTAATGAAGAGAGCGAAGCCGAGGGCCAGCGTGGAATCGAAAATGGCGTAGTGCATGGCTTCGCGGCGGTCGCGAACGGAGGAGCCGAACGCGCGGGTCTGCACGATGCTGGAGTGGAGATAAAGATTGTGTGGCATGACCGTGGCGCCGAGGATGCCGATGGCGATGTAAAGCATTTCGCGATTGCGAAAAATTTCCGCGCGGGGGATGAGGCCCACGGCGGCTTCGCGCCAAATCGGGCTGGCGAAAAAGATTTCGTAGGCAAAACAGCCAGCGATGGTGGCGATCAGCGTCACGACGAAAGCCTCGATAATGCGGAAGCCGCGGCCCTGAAGGGCCAGGACGATCAGAACGTCGAGCCCGGTAATAAGTACGCCGGGGAGAAGTGGCAGGCCGAAGAGGAGTTTCAGCGCCACTGCGGAGCCGAGAACTTCCGCGAGATCGCAAGCGGCGATGGCAATTTCGCAAACGATCCAAAGCGCGATAGAAGTCCGGCGGGAATAATGCTCGCGGCAAGCCTGGGCCAGGTCGCGGCCAGTGGCGATTCCGAGCTTGGCGGAAAGCGCCTGAAGAAACATCGCCATGAGATTGCTGATGAGAATGACGCTGAGCAGGGTGTAGCCAAATTTCGATCCCCCGCCAATGTCGGTCGCCCAGTTGCCGGGGTCCATGTAGCCGACAGCGACAAGGTATCCGGGGCCGGCAAACGCGAGGACTTTGCGAATCCACGAGGCGGTGTGAGAAACGGGGATGGTGCGATAGGCCTCAGACAGAGAGGGCATGCTCGCCGTGCGAAGCGTGGCCGGCTCTAAGGAAGGGACGGAGGAGGTTTCGCCGCCGGCGACGGGTTCGGATTCGAGTTGGGGCGGGAACGTGGGTGACATGATCCTTTTTAACTGATACTTGGTAGCTGAATTTTTGTTAACTACGGTAAATATCCATACTAAACTAACCTTAATAGATGAGCTTGTCAATAGGACTGGTGAGGATTGTTCCAGGTTCACAGGGGTTGTCGTCGAGAGCTGCCACCTTGCGGCCGAGCGCAGGAAGAGCAGCTGTGATACCTTCGGACAAGCCGTGAAGCGGGGAGAGGGTTAAAGGGAGAAGACGATGGAAGAGCAGCGGCCTGTGCCAGGTCAAGTGCAGATTAAAGCGGATGAGAAAGAGTTGCAAGGGCAGTACAGCAATTTGGTGATGGTGCACCACAATTTAGAGGAATTCACTCTTAATTTTGTTTATATTTTTCCGAATGGGGCGCAGGGGAAGCTGCTGACCAGCGTGATCGTAAGTCCGGGGCATGCAAAGCGCATCTGGCGGGCGCTGGGAGAGAATATCTCCCGTTACGAGACGCAGTTCGGGCCAATCAAGGAAGCTCCGGAGGGCAGCGGGCAGCCGCCGAACGTGGGTTTCGTGCAGTAAAGCAGAGTTTAGAGGTTTGCAGGCGGAGGTTAAAGGCTCGACGCAGTGACAGATGCATGCGTCTTGTACAGGCGCTGCGCCGTGTTAAACTATTTGTCTGCGTTGTAGGAAGGGCCTGTAGCTCAGGTGGCTAGAGCGCGCCCCTGATAAGGGCGAGGTCGGTGGTTCAAGTCCACCCAGGCCCACCATTTGTTTCCAGCAGGTTACCGGGTG
>JBGPLB010000323.1:0-2789 GCA_041486245.1 Candidatus Acidiferrum sp. | reverse complement strand
CGCATGTCGAACTCGGACTTGAACATCAGCGCACCTGTCGGGCACACGCCAATGCAATTGCCACAATACACACAAGCTGATTCGGGAAGCGGAACGTCGAACTCAGCGGCGATGTGAGCGGAGAAACCGCGGCCAGCTACGCCGATGGCGAAGGTGTTCTGCGCGTCCACGCCACAGGCTTCGACGCATTTGTAGCAGAGAATGCATTTCGCGTAATCGCGAACATAGAGTTCGTTGTCGATTTTGGGCGTCTCGGCCGCGTGCGTGGCGAAAGAACCGAATCGCCGCGGGTCGGCGTCGTATTGCTTCATGTATTTCTGCAGCGAAGGCGCGGTGGAAACATCCACCGAAGAGGCAAGAAATTCCAGAACGAGGCGCCGACTGAGGCGCACGCGTTCGGAATCCGTTTTTATCTTCATACCTGGCTCGACTTTTCGCGAACACGCGGGGACCAGCACGCGCGAGCCCTCGAGTTCGACGACGCAGACGCGACATACATTTACGGGGGTCAGATTCTCGAGATAACAGAGTGTAGGCGTATCGATGCCCAGTTGGCGCGCGGCGTCGAGGATTGTAGCGTTTTCGGGGACGGAAACTTTGTCGCCGTCGATCTGAACTTCGACCTGGCGGAGGGCGGCATCCGGAGGGACATCTGGCAGAGGACCGCGCGGCACGGGAATAAGAGGAACTGGCGCGTCGAGAGGTTCGCTCATGAGAAAAGGCTCCAGCGGTTGACCGCGGACAACAGCGCGGTTGAGGCGGTCTGGCCAAGACCGCAGATCGAGGCGTCGCGCATGGCTTGCGCCATTTCCTGAAGCAGTTGCAGCTCCTGAGCGGATGACCCAAATGGCTTCCTTTCTATCAGACGCTCCAGCGCTTCTTTTTGTCGAGTAACTCCGACGCGGCATGGCACGCATTGGCCGCAGGTTTCCTCGCGGAAGAATTCGGCGATGCGCAGGAGAATCATTCTCAGGTCCGTGGAATCGTCAAAAGGCATGATTACGCCAGAACCCAGCGTTGCGCCAATTGCGCGCGTGCCTTCGAACGTGAGTGGGGTGTCCAGTTCAACTGGCGAAACAAAAGTTCCCGCCGCGCCGCCCAATAAGATCGCCTGGAGTCTGCCTGTGCCGCCAACTCCCCCTGCGAGAGCGATGACTTCGCGCAGCGTCGCGCCAAACGGAACCTCATAGACGCCTGGACGGACGATGTGTCCAGAGAGGCAAAAAAGTCTGGTTCCCGAAGAGTTTTCCGTGCCGATACGGGCGAACGCCGCGCCTCCTTCGAGAATAATGCCGGGAATATTCACGAGTGTCTCGACATTATTAACCACCGTGGGCTGGTGGAAGAGGCCTGCTTGCGTTGGAAAGGGCGGCTTATTGCGCGGCTCACCGCGATAGCCTTCGATGGAGTTGAAGAGCGCCGTTTCTTCGCCGCAGATGTAGGCTCCGGCGCCTCGGCGGAGTTCCACATCAAAGTGAATCGAAGAGCCGAGGATACTCTGGCCGAGAAACCCATGTGCTCGCGCAGACTTTATCGCGTGCGTCAAACGCTCGGCAGCGAGGGGGTACTCTCCGCGGATATAGATGAACCCCTTCTCGGCGCCGACGGCCACCGCAGCAATGGTCATGCCCTCTAAGATTGCAAATGGATCGCCCTCCATCAGGATGCGGTCTTTGAAGGTGCCTGGCTCGGACTCGTCGGCGTTGCAGACGACGTAGTGAGGGCGGCCAGGACTTCGCTGCAACAGAAGTGCTTCCCATTTTTTCCCTGTGGGGAAAGCAGCGCCTCCTCGTCCCAGCAGCCGCGAGTCAATCACTTCTCGCACGATTTGCTGAGGACCGAGTTGCATCGCGTGGCGAAGCGCTTGGAAACCTCCGGATCGGCGATAGTCGTCCAGGCTGGAAGGATTCACCTTCCCAATGCGGTGAAGCAGGCGAAGCTGCGGACTGGCTGACTGAGGGACGGAGATTTGTGTATCGAGCGCATCGGGTTCCGCCCGTAGTCTTCCCGATTTCGCATCGAGCAACGCGGATTGAATGGAGCTTGGGGTCGCGGGAGCAAGGACATACTCGCGCGGAGATTCGCCAGCGGCGGAAATGAGGGCGGCGGGGGCTCGTTCGCACAATCCCAGGCAGGGGCTGCGGAGCCAGGCCGTATGATTTTGCGCGCCAGAAGATCCTGCTGGGCCAAGATTCTTCTCTAGCTGCACGCACATCTCGCCGGCACCGCGAGCCAGGCAAGCGATATCATCGCAGACGTGCGCGACAATCGGAGCGCGAGGTGAGAGTGAAAACATGGCGTAGAACGAGGCGACGCCATAGATTTCCGCGGGCGGGAGATTCATGCGCACGGCCACGTAGTTGAGCGCGCCGGGGCTAATCCATCCGGCATTGGATTGAATCGCGTGGAGGACCGGAAGCAGCTGGTCACGGCGAGCCGAGTTGGCAAGTGCGGCATGTCCGCCTAGCTGGGAACGCGTACCGCCTTCCCAGCCCGAATCCGGCAGGCCGAGTACACCATTAACCGCTGCTTTCTCGGCGCTCGTTGCCTGGTCTTCGGTTAGGTGCAGGTCCACTCAGCGCTCTTGGAACTTCTCAATCCGGATGGCCGTCGCTTTGAACTCGGCGGTACCGGACTTGGGATCGACGGCATCGATCGTGAGGTCGTTGGTTGCCACTTGATTGTGGAAATGAAGTGTCAGAAAAGCAAGTCCAGGCCGCAACCCCGTGTCGAAGCGAACCGGAGCTACCACCGAACCACGGCGCGAGCTGACGCGCACTTTCTCTCCT
>JBGPLB010000322.1:0-2816 GCA_041486245.1 Candidatus Acidiferrum sp. | reverse complement strand
TGCGCCGCAGTATCACCTTCCACTTGGGCGGTGACGCTTACTCCGCCGACGGCCGCACCGCTGGAATCCAGCAGGCTCCCAAATAGATGGGCATCGGAGGAATTGGAATTGTCTTGTGCCAGGGAAGAAAAGCTGACTGCAAAGACTCCAAAGGAAAGAAGGGCAATTCGTAGAATCTTGATTTTCATGTTTTCCTCCGCTCCCTCTCGCGCGGGAGTTGAAGGTTGGCCTGAGGCTTGGAAAAGATCGCTCGGGCTTGCAGACTTCGCCGGTCTCCTGGCTTGGCGGCAGTTCCGTTCCCATGCTGCTGGGAGCGGTGCGCGGCCTTCCCGTAGCGCTGCCCTAATTTCTGTGAGCGATCTTTCCAGATTTGGATCGCGAACAGTGAGCGATGCGCGGCAGTGGCCGCAGCAGTACCTTATTCCGCCTTACAGTCGCGCGGCGGCGACGGCTTTTTCACGCATGGCCCCAGCGATTGGCTGCGGCAAACGCACCGTCTTCCCGTGCACGAAGACCGCGGTGATTGTGGGGGGCGCGGTGGCCCGCTGTGAGTGATTCAAGTGCCGCAGCGTAAGCCGCGGCGTTGGGGTGAACGATGGAACAGCTAGTCATTTTGCAGCCGGCACGTTCACGCGCGGACGGCCAGACGAGCCGAGTTCCACCGTGAGAGGCGTCTGAAAAACTTGTTCGAGCAGTTCGCGCTGGAAGACGCTCGCGGGCGGCCCAACGCGAAGACATTTGCCTTTCTGAAAGAGCGCAACCTGGTCGGCATACTGGCCTGCGAGATTTAGCTCGTGCGTGACGACGACAACCGTGTAGCGATTCGCGGACGCAAGCTTGCGCAGCGTATCCAGCAGGTCGACCTGCGCACCTATGTCCAGATGCAGCGTAGGTTCGTCCAGAAGAAGTAGCAGAGGTTGCTGCGCCAGGGCGCGCGCCAAAATGACGCGTTGTTTTTCGCCGCCGGAGATTTGATCCATCCAGCGGTCGCTTAGATGTTCCGCGCCGACCTGTGCAAGAGCATTTCGCGCGATGAGGATGTCCTCTCCGGTTTCGAATCGCAGCGTGCGGCCATAGGGATGCCTGCCTTGAAGAACAAACTCCCAAGCGCGGGATGGGAAAAGCAAAGGGCTTTCCTGCTGGACCATGGCGATGCGCTGGCCGCGTGTCCGGTGCGGAAGAGTATGCGTGACGAAACCATTCAAGAGCACGCGGCCGGATAGCGGCTGGAGGGCGCCGGCGATTAGTTTTAACAGAGTGGATTTGCCGCAGGCGTTAGGCCCGAGTATGGCGACTATTTCGCCCGGCCGCGCCTGAAAACTTGTCGCCTCGAGCGTGAAAAGAGGAGCCTGCGTTGGATTTGCGGAGTAAGCATAGCTGACTTGCTCGACGCTCAAGCGAACATCGGAATTGAAATCCCCGGCGTCTCCAATGGGACGCAACGCGGAGGAAGCAGGAGAACGAGCGTAACTGCTCAAGCCAGCCTCCTGCGCATTAAGTAGAGAAAAAGTGGCGCGCCCGCGATGGCGGTCATGGCGCCGACGGGTAGCTCCGCGGGAGAAACGACCGTACGCGCGAGGGTATCGGCGACGACCAGCGCGATGGCGCCGCCAAATGCCGCCGTTGGCAAGAGAATGCGATGGTCGGAACCGAAAAGGAGGCGCATTACGTGAGGTACCAGCAAGCCGACATAGCCGATGGCGCCGCTGACGGAAACGGCCAATCCGGTTAGGAGAGATGCGGCGATGTATACGACTAAACGAACGCGGCGGACGTCCACGCCGAGGTGCATGGCTTCTTTCTCGCCCGCGAGCAGCAAGTTTAAGTCCGAGGCAGTAGTGTAAATGGCCCCTGCGGCAAGGAAGAAACCGAAGCGGAGAACGAGGCTCACAATCCGCTGTGGCGGAGTAGAGAGTTCACCCATCATCCAAAAGGCCATGCCGCGGTAGTTGCCGCCCGTGAGGGTAGCCATGAAAAACATGATGATGGCGGAAAGAAGGGAAGCGGAAATAATTCCGGCGAGCAACAAGGTGCTACTGTCAATTTGTCCCTGACGAAGGCCGAGGAAGTAGACCGCCGTGACGGTAAGTGCAGCACCGAGAAAAGCGCCGACGGGCGTCAAGAGCGCGGCAACGGCCGGCGCGAGGGATAGATGAGGTTCAACAATCAGCGCGATGATGGCGCCGACCGCCGCGCCGCTTGAGACACCGAGAACATATGGATCCGCCAGCGGATTGCGCAGCAAAGCCTGGAAACTCGCGCCGGCAACAGCAAGAGAAGCACCGACAAAAATGCCGAGAAGAATACGCGGCAAGCGAATGTCAAAGATAATGAGCTGGTATTCGCTGGAGAGCTGACTGGTCTGGCGAAAAAGGACACGGAGCAGATCACGGCCTAAGCCGTAGAGAGACACGGGAACAGCGCCGAGCTTGAGCGCGATGACCACCACGATAAAAAGAATGGCGGAGAGTATCGCGCAGTGCAGGAGCAAGCGACTGAGTGTCAATGGGCGCAAGCGCAGACCTCCAAGAGAGCGGGATTGCTGCCAGACGATCCCCTTCCACTTCTGGAAAGTTGTGGTTGAGCGAGGAGCGGAATTTTCTTTTCTGTTTTGCCGTCCGGGCGCGCGGAAAAAGCTTCGGGATGCAGCTGGCGAGCGAGATCTTCGATGGCGGAAACGATTCGTGGCGCAGGCCGATTCACAGCGTCGCTGATGACGGCAAAGCGGCGGTTGCGCACGGCGTCAAGTCCGCGCCAGCCGGGCCGTTCGGCCAGCAAGTCGAACTGACTCTGACCGCTGTCGGAATGGGACTCAG
>JBGPLB010000321.1:0-2862 GCA_041486245.1 Candidatus Acidiferrum sp. | reverse complement strand
TGATTCTGAAGGTCATTCTGTTCGGAACGGAGACGATTTGCATCAGCGCGGAGGGTGTTTGCTTCGGCGGAGTGGCGCAACTCGAACCACGCGAGAACGAGAACCGCAATTCCAGGCACAGCAGCCAATACGATGTGCCACAAAGGATGTGTCAGGAGAAAATTCTTGATGTCCGGCAACAGAAGAAAGAACGCGAACACCCATCCGATGATCGCCGCTATAGCAACCGCTCGTCTCATGGGCGGATTCTATCATTCCGTGCTGACTTCGCAGCGGCGTGCTGGTCGTAGCTGATGACCCTGGATCAGGCGACAAGCAGGGCTTTGGGATTTTTCTTGGCGATGGCCAGGAGTTTCAGGGCGGCTTGGCGAGGGCGGCGGGTGCCTTGTTCCCAACTGCGAACGGCGTTGGGGCTCACGTTTAAGTAGGAGGAGCAACGACGTCAAAGGCGAAGAGAGATTTCATCGCTCACAAAGATGTGAGCGATGGTACAGCGGTTCTCACCGCGCAGGCCGACACGTTCACAGGAGCGAACGTGAAAGAAAAAGGCGTCGGCCTGCTCCGTTCGAAATGACGGTGTGGTGGATGGATCGACCGGCCCGTTTACCGCCGGTGTATGTGTGACCGGTTTCCGAAATAATAGACTACCGCCGCGGTTGTCCTGAGATTGCTTTGGCCCCGAACGGCAAGCGAAGAATCGTAGAACGAAGTTCTCAAATAGTCCGCTCCCGAGCGAATGGCTATGGAATCTGTCGCCCAGTACTCGACTCCGCCGCCAACCGCCCAGGCGTAGCCGGTGGTCCATCCGCCGAGCAGGATTGTGCCGCCGTTCGTAAGGATCGGACCGCTCACTTTGGCGCCGCCCAGCAGCACATGGACGTAAGTATCAAAGTTACGGCGCACTGGGTGATGGAAAACAGGACCCGCGAGGTAAGTAAGGACAGCACTGTGCCGCCCCGTACCCAGAACATTGGAGGCTCGCGCATAACCCACATCAGCGGTTATGCCCAGCCGAGAAAAACCGATCGTGAAGCTGGCATCCGCACCGCGTAAGCCCAGTCGGTTGGACTGGCTTCCCGGTTGACTTAGGTAGGAGTAGCCCAGCGCCATTTCAATGGTCTTGCTCTTGGCTGTCGCGATCGGAGCTTCGCTCCTGATGGGCTTCACGGGCTTTATGGCGGCGGGTGGAGCTTCGGCGCTTGCGGCGGCGGCGGGAGCAGCGCCACTTGCGCCCGCGATTGACGATTGCGCCGAAGCAGGCGCAGTGCACAGCAGGGAACAAAATAATGCGGGGAAGAGGATCCTCATGTAGAAATGCACCACCCTTCCGTTGCGTGGGGCGGGGGCACTGCGTTTGTCATAGGCTTAGCCGGCAACTTTGTGTTGCGAGAAAAACATACCCGCCGAATCGCGCAACGTTTCGTACACGCGCTGAGCGAAAACAGGGCAAAGGCGTGGACGTGGCTGATGACCAAGGTACATTCGCGTGTCCAGGCCGATCACAACGGCTGGCCCTGGCACAATCGCGGGTCACCGATGAAGAAATCCCACTACACGCCGGCTGAGCATCCAGTGGCGCATCCTAGAGGCTCTTTAGGATGCGCGCTGTTCACTTTTGCACAGTCAGCGGAGATGTCTTGGCTGGATGAGGCAGGCGGGTGGCGATGCCGGGGAGCAGGTGAAGAATCGCGCGGCTGGTCTGAAAAGAGGGCGAAGTTCGAGTGGATAGCGTGATGAAGGAAGCGGGAGAATATGGAAGAGGCTAGGGGAAGGCAGCCCCAACCTTTCTGCAGAGTCGCAGAAAGGTTGGGCTGCTCTAGCGTCTGTTAGGAGGCGTCCTTGATGTCTTCGCGGGCGCGTTTCTCGGCGGTCTTTGCTTCCGTCCGGGAATGGGCGTCGGGCTTGAGATCGCGGATCGCTTTGCTCAGGTCCATGGCCTTGTCTCTGGCAGGGGCCTCGCAGGATTTGACGTCGCCGGACGGTTTCGCGCCGGTGACATCCCATTTAAGGCAGTTGAATTTGATCTGGATATTGTGGCTGACGTGAAGCGTAGCGACGCAATCGTTGAGGCTCTTGAATCCGGCGCATGCGTCCTTGAGGCTGGTGCGCGGAGGCAGCACGGCCTGCAACTGCACCGATAACTTCTTGTTTTGCTCTTTGTTCGCGGCAAGCTGCTCACTTGCCGTGGGGGCCGGACCTTTCTTTATCCATTTGATTGGATTATAGGTGTGCGCGGCTGTTACGGTGCTGCCAAGCAGGAGGCACACTCCGGCAACTCCAACGATCATCCATTTGTTTTTCATACTGGCCTCTTTCGAGGGCCGGGTCTGGCAATGACTACAGTAGGCCACGCTCGCGGCTGCTCTTCGAGGCTTTGAGAGTACGGTACTCCCCCAATCGGTCACGCTGACCTTCCGGCCAGATATTTGGAGTAAATGTGCTGTACCTCTGCACAGAATCCCATCTTGAAGATGTTGTTGCCTGGAGGCTTCGTTGTGGCCGATTCTTCTTGCGGATGTAGGGAGCGGCCACGCGCCCTGAAATTGAAGCTGGAAATTCGAAATTAGAAAATGAGGAAGAGACAAACCCCACGCTTGCACAAAACGCACAGACGGTGCACCCGCGCGATCGAGGGCTCGGAAGGGGATAGTGGACGCTGACTGAAGCGCCCACTTTACGGAGTGTTTTTTACTGCGAGCAGCTCTCGCTTACCATTTTCAGATCCGAAACGTCCAGCCGAGTCGTCGCGGATGCGGCAGAGCCGTCTGTGGACGCGGTGGTGACAGGAGTACCGGTTAGGGATACGGTGTGGCCCACATGCTTGGAAATGTCTATAGTCTTGCTGCTGACATCCCAGCCTTT
>JBGPLB010000320.1:0-2904 GCA_041486245.1 Candidatus Acidiferrum sp. | reverse complement strand
GTTGATCAGACGAGCCTTCCCCATAGATAACCGATCTGCTGGGCTCCACTCAATCAGAACCTGGCCAGGGTAGTGTTCCGGCTGATCTAACCCTAGCGAGCGATTTGGCCTTTGTTTTCAATGCAAGTCGGGTTCGACTTGAGTGTTGCGTCGACCCATTGAGATCACCGCGCTAACCGGAAACTGACCCACTACCCCCCGCGCGCCCTTTTCGCCACACGCCTCGCAGTATGATATCTTCGAAAACTTCGAACATGACCGCCACTCCTCTCACCACAACTGACTTCCGCCACGCGCTCGGCCAGTTCGCCACCGGCGTCACCGTTGTCACCGCCCCGCGCGCTCCCGGCCAAGCCTACGGCATGACCGCCAATTCCTTCGCATCCGTCTCCCTCGACCCGTTCCTCATTCTTGTCTGCGTTGACCAGCGCAGCCATCTCCTGCCTCTTCTCAAACAAAACCGCTCCTTCGGCGTCAACGTTTTGAAGGAACACCAGCAGGCCCTTTCCGTCTACTTCGCGCAAGCTGATCAAACACCGGAGTCCGAAGCAAAGCTCAACATTTGCTTTCGCTGGACGCCAGCCGGCATCCCCCTCCTCGAAGACACGCTCGCCCAAATCATCTGCCGCGTCGTAGCCTCCTACATCGCCGGCGACCACACTATTTTTCTGGGGGAAGTTCAATCCGCCGATCTGTTTCCCGGTGAGCCTCTACTCTTCTTCCGCAGCCAATACCGCCAACTCGCCCCGCCCCGCTGACGCAGCGCCACATTGCGCTTCCTGCTGTCTTTCTTCCGCTTTCGACTTTCAACTCTGAACTGTCAGCTGTGAGCCGTCGACTGTCAGCTCTCCCTTAGTGCCCACCCAACGAATCCCTTTTCACTCCATACGCGGAGCCCCAGCGATCCGTCATCTGCCCGCGAATCTCCCAAAGCTCCGGAAAAAATTTGTGCCGCATGCCCTCTTCGAGAATCTCCACCGGCCTTCCCTTCAGCGACTTCGACCCAAATCCAATCGTCCGGTAAATCAACTGCATGTGCTCGTACCGGAATTTCTGAAACAACTCGTCGAATTCCGCCAGCTCCTCCGCCACCATGTACGCATCTCCATGGCTATACTCCGAATCGTAAATCTTCTCAATCGTCAGGCTGTGTTTATCCAAATAGTTCGCCTTAAACGAATTCCAGATCGGCTGGTACATCTTCAGCAGCACGCGAAATCCCGGCGACTCCTGCCCGCTCCCATTCCCCAATTTCTTCCGAATCTCCTGATACTCCTTAGGCGACATCGTTTCCAGCAGCGCCAGTTGTTGAATCATCAGTTTTTGCGCCGTATGCACGCGCCGGAACAGCGTGATCACCCGGTTTGTATTTTCCTGCTGCAAATATTCATCGATGTCCAGCAGCGTGTATGCCATCAGCTTCATCCACAACTCTTCGATCTGGTGCACGATCTGGAATTGCATCTCATCGGCGTTGCACAGTTTGTCGTAATCCAGTTGGCAGGAAAGCAGCGTCTTGGTATTCAAATATAATTCGTAATCAAGCGTCCCGTCGCCGCTCATAATTGCGTAAAACTGTTCTCGATTCACGCAGACCTCCTCAAAACAAGGGTCTCTCGACAAAGCGCTCTTGGCGTCTAGTTTGGCGCTCCGGCCGTCACGGGCCGGTTGCTGTAAACGCTCTTACTGCCGGTTCGCGCCACAAGATAATAAGGCGCGCCCATGCCTTTCAGATTGTCGATGTTTCCGTCATTCGGCACAAAAAAGAACACCCGCCCCGGACCAAGCCACAGGCGCGCAAACGAAGCGTCATCTTCAAACACTTTTGGGCAATCCGGAAACAAAGACCCGAACCATAAATCGTTCGTAAGTCCGTTCAGCATATGCATCTGCACTCCTGTATAGAACAGTATGCTCGACGCGAGCGAATATTGTCCGTCCACGACGATCATATCTCCGGGCTTATAGTTGCGTTGGATCGCTGTGGCCAGTGGCCTCGATCCCAGCACGGGATTGAATGTTCCCAGCGCCAAATGCACTGCATAAAATAGAACCACCATCATCGATGCAAGCGTTAGATTCGCCTTCATCGAAGCTCCGCGCTTGCGAAAAATCCAGTGCAACACCGTCCCCGCCAGAAAACTTACGCCCGTCAGAATCAGTGGCCACCGGAAAAAGCCCATCGCTTGCGGCGTCAAATCGAATAGATGGCCCATCGAGAGCTTGTACATATTTTGCGCCCGCCGCAGCATTTCTCCGAAGTCTGCGTTCGGCGGAACTGCCGGAGACACCGCCGCAATCCAGATGGTTATCGCAAACGCAATGACGCCCAGCACCAGCATGGCCATCGCGCCGCGAACTCCGCTGCGGCGCAACGCGCTGTCCGGCGCCGATTCCGCCTCCCGCTTCATCAACATCCCGCATAGCAAGGCGAGCGCCGGCAGCGCTGGCAGGACGTAGTATTCCTGCCGGGTTGAAAAACTGAAAAACACCAGAATGAACGCCGCCCAAACCGCCAGCAACAAGGCCGCCCGCGATTGCCGATCAGGGTTGCTCTTCCAATCTCGCATCCGCACCGGCACTTGTTTCAAACTCTTCACCACATAAAACGTCCAGGGGAAGGTCCACACCAGCAGCAATCCCCAGAAAATCAGCAGCGGCACCGTGTCGTAGCCGGCCGGCACCCGCTTGTTCAGAAATCGGTAGAAATGTTCGTTGACAAAGTAGAACCACAAAAACCCGCGCACGGTGCCCTGGCTGGGGTTTCGCATGGCTGCCAGAATGTGCCAGGGCGCCGCAATGAGCAGGAACACCAGCGTGCTCGAAACAACCCTGAGCTTCAGCAGATGGCGAAGATTTCCCGTCAGGATCAAATACAGGCTAATGGTCCCCACCGGAAAAACC
>JBGPLB010000319.1:0-2920 GCA_041486245.1 Candidatus Acidiferrum sp. | reverse complement strand
GGAGTTATATCGGCGAGTTACTCGTCGGATACGCTGCTCGATGGAGGATTGTGGTCCTCGGATGTTCGAATCGAGGGGCGAACGGACAAATCTACGGTTGAGACACAGATGCTGGCAGTGGGGCCGGAATTTTTCTCGACGATGAAAATTCCGGTAATGACCGGACGAACGCTTAATGGTGGAGATTCAGAATCGAAGCGGGCTGTAGCAGTGGTGAACCGAGCGTTTGTTAAGAATTTTCTGGAGAGTCGCGAGGCCCTGGGATTGCACTTTGGCGGCGGGGACCCAGGGAACACGCAGTACGAAATTGTCGGTGTAGTGGGAGACACGAAATACGCAGGGCTGCGAGACGCGATCGCGCCGACCGCGTATATCCCCCTCAAAGACGGCGAGGCACACTTCGCGGTGAGGACGGCGATGAATCCTCAGGCCGTGCTTCCTGGGGTGCGTAAAGTCGTGAGCGACCTCGACAATAACTTGCCGCTATTCGACGTCAGAACGCAAACGGAACGAATCGAACGATTGCTGTTCAACGAGCGGTTACTGGCGCGGCTGGCGAGCCTGTTCGGATTGCTGGCGCTGGTGCTTGCTTGCATCGGTCTTTATGGACTCCTTGCGTATGAAGTGGCGCGGCGAACGCGGGAGATTGGAATTCGCGCGGCGCTTGGAGCACAGAACCGGGATGTGCTGCGGCTTGTGGGCGGCCAAGGGCTTGTGCTGATTGCTCTCGGATTTATTTTGGGACTGGTCGCTGCGGTGGGAGTGACGAGTTCGTTGAGGAGCTTTCTCTATGGGGTGCAGCCGGCGGACCCATCTACATTTCTTGCTGCGGGCGCGCTGCTGCTGTTGGTGGGGCTTGGGGCGTGTTACATCCCCGCGCGGCGGGCGACGCGCGTCGATCCGATGGTGGCGTTGCGTTATGAGTAGGAGGGGTTGATGCAAATCCTCTTGCAAGACGTGCGGTACGGGTTACGGATGCTGGGGAGAAATCCGGGATTCACGGCGGTCGCTGTCCTGGCGATTGCGCTGGGCATCGGCGTGAATGCGGGGATCTTTTCCGTACTGAATGGCGCTGCGCTGCGGATGCTTCCGGTGCCGGGCGCGGAGCAGGTTGTAAGCATCGACCAAATCTTCCATGGAAAAAACAAACGGAATGTCCACGGCGAACCGACTCTCTTTTCGTATTCCGAATACCAAGAGTATCGCGCGAACAACCATGTTTTTTCGGGATTGATCGCGTACGACCCGTTCCTGAGCGCAACGCTGGCGGGCGGCAGGGCACGGCAGCTTTATGGACAGTTGACCTCGTGCAATTACTTTGATGCCTTGAACGAGCACCCCTCGAAGGGGCGCGGATTTGTTGATTTAGACTGCGCGACGGCCGGGGCTGGGGCTGTGGTAGTGCTTAGCGACCAACTTTGGCAAGGTGCGTTTGCCGCAGACTCCACTTTGATTGGAAAGCGCGTTGTGCTGAATCGTACGGCGTTCACTGTGATTGGGATTGCGCCGCCAGGATTTGGAGGGACCGAGCCGATACCAAGTTCGTTCTGGGTCCCGATTACGATGCAAGGAGCGCTGGAGCCGGAAGCTGAGCTTCTTGGGGACGCGAACGTGAGTTGGCTGGCGCTGTTGGGGCGCGTTAAACCGGGCGTTTCGATGGGGCAAGTGAAAGCGGACCTAAGCGTGATCGCCGACAGCATTGATGAGCGCCACGCAGGGCGGAAGACCTCGCTGGCGATACGAACGGCGACGTTTCTCGGAAGGCCGGAAGAGCACAACTTGGTGCTGGGCGCCGCCGCGGTAATCTTGGCAGGATTTGGTCTGGTGTTGCTGATTGCATGCGCGAACGTGGCGAACTTGATGCTTGCCCGCGCTGCGGCGCGGCAACGTGAAATGGCGATCAGACTGTCGGTGGGTGCAGGCCGCTGGAGGCTGATTCGGCAATTGCTGACGGAGAGCGTGATGCTGGCAATGATGGGAGGCGTAGCCGGATCAGTGCTGGCGTTCTGGTCATTTGAAGCGCTCTCGAATTATGTGATGTCGCATTTGCCCCACGGGACGCCGGAGCTTGCGCTGAACTTGACGCCAGACCTGCGTGTGTTCACGTATGCGCTCTTTCTAACACTCATCACCGGGGTGGTGTCAGGGCTAGCGCCTGCGCTGCAGGCTTCACGGGCCGATGTGAACACTGCACTGAAAGAAGGAGATGGGGGATTTGGCAGCCGCGGCGGCAGGTTGCTGCGACACTCGCTGGTTGCTGTCCAAGTGGCGGTATGCATGATTCTGCTGATTGCGGCGGGACTGCTGATGCGCGGGCTTTACTTTGCGCAGACCGTCAATCCGGGATTCACCATGGACGGAATTGCGGTAGCGAGCCTGGAACTCAGAACACAGGGATACAAAGAAGAGCCTGCGGCGGCGTTGGAAAGGCGGCTACAGGAAAAGGTGGCTGGGCTGCCAGGAGTGGATGGCGTTGTCGAGGCGAGACAGACGCCGCTCAACGACAATCACTGGGTGACGAACTTCTCCATTCCTGGGAAGCCCGCAGAGTACGACGTCGAGAATAATGCGATTTCGCAAGGATATTTTTCGATGATCGGGATTCCGATTGTTCGCGGGAGGGACTTTACAGAGGAGGAAGTGCGAGCTGGCGCCCACGTAGCGATTGTCACCGAAACAACGGCACGGAAGTTTTGGCCCGGCGAAGATCCGATCGGGAAGATATTGCGCGAGGGAGACAAAACGGACCTGCAGATTGTGGGCATCGCAAGAGATGCGCAGGTATCGCACCTGGGCGAGACGCCAAAGTTGTATGTTTATCTGCCTGCCGGACCGAAAGAGCAATCGCGGCTTCAACTAATGATTCATGGCGGAGGTGGATTTGCTGCGGTTGCCGCGGGCGTTCGAAGTGCGGCAGCGG
>JBGPLB010000318.1:0-2933 GCA_041486245.1 Candidatus Acidiferrum sp. | reverse complement strand
TTGCTGTCCTGATCCTTGTGGCTGCCCGGTGGATCGACCCACCGACCACCGCGGTGCACATGGAGCGCCGCTTGCAGGCATGGATTCACCACCGGCCGTATCACGAACGATACGAATTCGTTCCGCTGAGCCAAATCTCGCGCGATTTCCAGCATGCGGTCATCGCCGCGGAAGACTTGCGCTTCTACCAGCACCATGGATTCGATTGGCACGCGATGCAAATCGCTGCTGAAGACAATATGGAAGGCGGCCGCATTCGCGGAGGGTCCACCCTTACGCAGCAACTGGTAAAAAATCTGTTCTTCGGAACCGGCCGATCCATTCTTCGCAAGGGCGCCGAGTTCACCCTTGTCCCGGTGGCCGAATTGGTCCTCGGCAAGCGGCGCATTCTGGAACTCTATCTTAACGTGGTCGAATGGGGCCCTGGAGTTTATGGCGCGGAGTCGGCGTGCCGTTCTTACTACCAAACCTCAGCCCTGGGTATTGATCGGGAACAAGCGGCCCGACTCGCCGCAATTCTGCCGTTGCCCCTGAAGGGGCGGCCCGACCACATGAATCGCTATAGCGGACTCATCCAAGAGCGGATGCGCCAAATGGGTTGGTAATCGGGCAGCACGTTGTTAAGAATCTTGGAAGATTTGTAATGCTACGGCACATGTCCGGTAACCCGACTTCCCCTTTTATAGAACTTACCAGGCACGTGGATTGTTTCCGAGTGGCCCGTCATCCGCCACTTGGGGCTACCGGTACGCTTTCCCACAGTTGAAACGCTAACGACAGGAATCGTGATACAAATCGCAAGCCGAGTGGAACCAAACCCGCTACATGACTGGCCGCATCTGCAACTGGCGTACTTTCAGTGACTTCCTCGCGCAAATTGAGGTCCATTGCAAGCTTCGTGCGTTTCAAATCTATTCCCGTGCGAATCTCCATCCGCGCGGTGCAAACGACGCACACTTCCCTTTGGTCCGCAGGTGTCGAGTTGGAAGTTTGGAATTACTAAGGCCAGTCCATCTCGAGCGCGTAGATTTCCTGGGTGCTGATATCGCGGGCAAAAAGAGGAGAGTCGTCGGGAGCAAGTCCAAACCAAGGCACGATCGTTCCGGTGGTCAGGCGTCCGACGTCCTTGAGATCCACTATGTTTTCAATCTTTCGATCGCTCAGCCGAAAACGAACGATGCGCTCGTCCTGATTGTGCCTGTCCTGAAAGTAGATGTACTTTCCGTCGCGTGACCAGCTCGGATAGCCCATTTCAAAGCCGAACGCTTCCGTCCACTTCTGAGTGGCAAAGTCGAAGAGCATCAACTTGAATGGATGTTCGGTTGTGATTGCTACGATGTACCTTCCATCCGGCGACCATCGAGGGGAATAGAGTCCACTGGAACCAGGCAAGGTGGAAACGCGCTTGGACCTGAGGTCGATGGTGTAAATCGGGAGGGTGGTTGAGACGGGAAGGTGCCCTCTCAAGGTGCCGAAGACCAGTGAATTTCCGTCCGGTGACCAGTTCGCATCCACCTGACTCTGCTCGCTTGGGAGTATTCGCTGCGGAGTGCCGCCTTCGCTCGAGACTAGGTAGACATTCATGGCGACCCCGGGAAGAAGGGCATTGAAGGCGATTCGTTGGCCGTCGGGCGACCAGCGCGGCAAAAGAACTCGCAAGGGCGGAAAGGTGAGCTGACGCCGCTCGCTTCCATCCACTTTGCTTCGCCATAGCGTGCCATCAGGGTAGGAAGCATAGGTAACCCACTGACCATCCCGTGAAAATGCCAGACCCTCAGCGGAGATTCCGGAGAGATAGGGCACGAACTGGCCGCTGCGCGAGTCGTAGCGGATTACTTCAGCTCGATGCGAACCACCGATGGCGAAGACTTCCTTCCCATCCTTGCTCGGCAAAGGATCCTCAAAGTTCAGAGGGCCCGCGGTCAACTGGATTGGCCTATCATCTCGCTTCCGCCAGGGGAAACTTCTCGCTTCCGGCAAGGCCCAGAGATCGAGTCTACCGTCGCGCCTGTTCTCAAAAATGAAAAACCGTCCGTCTGAAGTCCATTTGCCGAGACATCCCGGAAACATTTTGTGGAGGCCCGTCCCATCGGCCGCGGCCTCCATGATTGCCATAGAATCGATTTGGGTATCAGACGCGCTGAATCGAAAGGTGCGTACGTCCGGCGAAAACTGGAAAGAATAAGGACGATCGCCGTCGACCGTGAGGAGTTTTCGAGGGGAGGAACCGTCCCGGCTCACCGAGTAGACGTCATGTCCGTTGCCGTAGATGATGCTCGTTCCATCTGCGCCGAACCGTGCATCATCGGCGAGGACCGACCCGACACGGCGCGGCGATCCTCCTGCGACCGGCTGCACCCAAAGCGAAGGGAGTCCGATTCCTTCGTCATTCGCTACCAGAAGCTCGGTTCCTTCTCTCGACAGATCGAGCAGTCCAGGCTGCTTGAGCGGCACCGAGAGGGGAACGGCCTCTCCACCCTTGATGGACACCTGAACGAGGAGGTTGCGTGGACCGAGCAACACCTCGTTGAAATAGATTCGCGAACCGTCGGTAGCCATTGGGCCGATTTTTGCTTGACCGTCATTAGTCAGCGCTGTGAACCGCACGACTTTTGGCACGCTCGGAGTTCGGAGAACGGTCTTCCAGACGGCCAGCGCGCCAACTGTGACGATAACCGCACCGAGCATCACTAGCCCGTAATACCGAGGCCTTCCCCTGGTCTTTGGTTTTGCGGGCGGAAGCTCTTCGGCGAGTTGGTCGGCAGACGGAGCACCACCTGTCACCCGCACGATGATGGGCTCATGTTGGCGTTCCCGGAGCACCCGCGAAGCCACCGGGGCAATAAACCGGTAGCCGCGACGCCCCAGCGTCTCCACGAAACTGGGGTTTTCAGCAGAATCGCCCAGAGCGTCCCGTAACCTGCGGATTGCAG
>JBGPLB010000317.1:0-2964 GCA_041486245.1 Candidatus Acidiferrum sp. | reverse complement strand
CAGTTCGCCCAGCCACTGTGCAGTACACCCCGTCATCTGCAAGGGGGATGGCCCCTTCTACGACCACTAAGTACTTCCCTTTCTCTTCCTTGACCACCCGCTGTAAGGCAGCCTCGGCTTGCTTGCCTGCTCCTGCCATGATGATTTCGTGGTATTCCCAGGAAAGTAGGTCCAAGACGACTTCCAGAACAGTGGGATGGCTGGCCCGCAGGATGGCTTCAGAGTTTCCGGCGCAGTCCTGAAACTGCAACCATACCAAAACCGGCTTTTTCACTTTGCCGAGAGCGTCCGCCACTTTCGCCACGTAGCGGGAAGGTAGCGCCAATGTCGCTACCATAGCTCCGCAGAATTCCATGAAGCGCCTGCGCGAGACGCCACGAGACCTCAATGCGCTGACGAAAGTCTGTCCGTCTGGAAGCATGCGACACCTCAGTTTGGGGGTAACCCAGCGGGATTTTCGAGTGATTGCAATGCATTGTCCGTTCCCTGTGGCAGGATCATTTCAAAGTATCAATTACCGGAGGTCCGACTCGGTATCTATGGCGTGCGTCACGGATGGATGTGACCTGGGTCACTCGCGCGCGAAAAAGCAAAGAGTCTTATTACTTGTTAGTTTTATCGACCTGCTTGACAAGCGATCGGGACGCGACTCTTCGCACTCAGCGCTCGGCGTCCATTCTTTCGTTAGCCCTTCACGCAAATCAACGGCACCAGGCGCGCCACTCGCCGCGCCAAGCCCGCCAGCTCGGCGGCCTCTGCCACGGCATTTACGTCCTTGTACGCGCCGGGTGCCTCTTCGGCGACACCGCGATAGGAACGCGTGCGTATAAGCACACCCTTTTCGGCCAAATCATCAATCAGCTTCTGCCCTTGCCAGAGTTTCGTGGCCTGCGTGCGACTCATCGCCCGGCCAGCGCCATGACAGGCTGAGGAGAAGGCAAGCTTTTCACTCTGGCTCGTACCAATCAGAATGTAGGACTCCGTTCCCATTGTTCCGCCTATCAGCACGGGCTGCCCCGCTCCCCGTAACGAAGCGGGCAGCTCCGGGTGACCGGGGCCGAAGCTGCGCGTTGCCCCTTTGCGATGAACGAACAGCTCTCGGCTGTCGCCGTCGACGACGTGCCGCTCGATCTTGCAAGTATTGTGGGATACGTCGTAAAGCAGTGCCAGTTTGGTATTCGGAATGAGTTCGGTGAACGCACCACGGACCAGATGCGTGATGATCTGCCGATTCGCTAAAGCGCAATTCGTGGCGGCGCGCATTGCGCCGAGATAGTGCTGGCCCAGTTCCGAGCGGATCGGAGCACAGGCAAGTTCGCGATCCGGAATTGGCCGGTAGCCCTCAATTACCATGCTATTCAGATAGGCCGTTCCCACCTGGTGGCCGAGACCTCTCGATCCGCAATGAATGCTAATGACAATATCGTCTTGCTGAAGTCCCAGTGCGGCGGCGGTCCCAGTATCGAAGATCTCGGCCACTCGCTGCACTTCCAGATAGTGGTTGCCCGATCCCAGCGTTCCCATCTCGTGAGCTTGGCGTCTCTTCGCTTGATGCGAAACGCACTCTGGCCTCGCGTCGGATGAAATTCCACCTTCTTCAATCCGATCGAGATCCTCGGGGAGTCCGTACCCGTGAGTCACTGCCCATCGCGCGCCACCGCGCAGCATCCCATCCATTTCATGATCGCCGAGGTGAATCGCCCCGGTGCTTCCGACTCCTGCGGGAATTCTCCTGAACAACGCATCTGCAAGGTCCGCTTTGTGCGGCGCCAGCTGCCTGGCTGTCAGCCCGGTTTGTAACGCACGTACGCCACAGGAAATGTCGAAGCCGACGCCGCCCGCCGATATCACACCACCCTTATCGGGATCAAAGGCGGCAACGCCGCCAATTGGAAAACCGTAGCCCCAGTGAGCATCGGGCATCGCATATACCGCTCGTTGGATTCCGGGCAAAGTTGATACGTTGGTGAGCTGCTCGCGAACCTTTTCATCCATGTCCCGGACCAACTGCTCACCGGCATAGATGATTCCCGGAACACGCATCTGCCCCGTCGGCTCGATGCACCATTCGAATTCAGATCGACGCGTGAGCGATTGTAGGTTCATACATGTTCCGGCGGTGGCTCAGACATCAACTACACATTGCGCGAGCCATCGGCCATCCTGCTCGCGATGCACGCGAAGCTCGGTAACAGTAGCCCCCTTCGCTTCCACTGCAACCTGATGGCGTTCAGGATCCACCGTTTCGCCGACAAGCGTCGCAGTCAGAGAGCAGCCAGACGTCAGGACCCGAAACTTCTTGAACAGCATTGTGCGCACCGCCATTTCATAGATGATTGCGTTCAGCCAGCTAGCAAAAAGTAGCTCCAGGTCCGGAGCCTCGCAGCGAACCTCAACCGTCTGGCTTGCCTTAATCGTCGAAACATCGGCCACAATCGCAGTGAGTGCAACTGCTGCTTGTTCGAACGCCTCTTCGACCGAGCTTCCAAACCCACGTACGCCAATGTCTGAACCATGCGAAAAGTGTTCCCAGTTCCGCGTGTTCTTGACGGATGACATTTGATGTTCAGGGCGCCAATCCGCGCCATCTAGGCCTTAGGTTACGCTACTACATCTTCGGAGCGTCTGTGCTCTTGAAGCGCGGCGCCGAAAAGGGGCTCAAGTTCACCTGTGCGGGCGGGTGAAGAGAGGCAATAAAAGGCGTGCCTCCGCCAGGCTAGTGGTCAACAATTTAATGGCAGCAGCAGGCTGCGAAGTGTTTCCGACCCTGTCGGGCCGGTGCGTCGAAACTCCCGGGGCGCTTCGCTTTATGCTTCGTGCCTGACCTCTGCCTTAAACCGAAGGATGGAAAATTTGCGACTGGTCAGACCCTGGTTGTCGCTTCGCACATTAGAAGGCGGCCAAGGGGAATTTCTGTGCTCTCGGATTTGTTCAATCCGTTGGGTCTCGGAAACTCTCTCCCAT
>JBGPLB010000316.1:0-2970 GCA_041486245.1 Candidatus Acidiferrum sp. | reverse complement strand
TGACCGGAAGGATCTTTGGCTTGAAAGATGTGACCCCGGGTGTTTTTTGTAAGAGTGGCAAACAAAGAGGTTATGGTGGACATGGCGCGTAAGAGTGGCAACTGCTCGACTTAAAGCGGCTGGATTTTCAGTGGGTTGCGATTTCTCGCTAAGAGTAGGAGGAAAAGGAGTTAGAAGAGCAGTGGCGAGTGATGAGTGGCTAGTGGCGAGACCTGAGGCGGAGAATCTTTGGAAGGAGCGTGGTGGGTTGATTGGCGAGCGAAGCATGGGAAATCATAGCAGGGAATTGGATTACTGTCAAGGTACAGTACCTGGGTACTTATCATTCGAATGAGACGCGGGGAAGTTGAGAGGCTGGAAGGAGTTGGCGGGAAATTTGTAGTTTGGTGAGACATTGAGACGAGGCTTGGGTGAACAGAACATGGACTGCCGAAGAGAAAGTCAAAATCCGCACCCTGAAAACCGCGGGGATGCGGCACCCGGCCGCCAGAGATAGCATCGTCTAGCGTCTTTCGCTTGTTATCAGGTAACGATGAAGCTATCCTTTGCCCATTCCGGGTATACCTGATAGTTCCATTCCAAAGGAGGTGCGTATGTCGGCCTCGTTCACACGATTGGAAATATGTTTGAGTTCAAAATGGGTTGGTCTTCTTTGCGGCTTGCTATTCCTTGTGTCCGTGAATGTCGCTGCGGGGGCGCAGCAACCGAAGCAAAGCGAACCGCAAAAGGCGCCAGCCGCCGCTGCACCGGCCGAGAAAAAACCGAACGTCGTGGTGTTTACGCTTTCTGGTAAGCCCGCGCCCGGGAAGCAGTGGGAGCGTCCGAAGGGGGTGCCGAAGATGCAGCCCCTTTCGATAGAGGAAAAGCTCAAGATCGCGCAGGGCGTGCACGGCATCCCCGCGTTGTCGGCTGCCGCAGCCACTCCGTTTCTCACGCTCTATCCCGGCCACCTTTACGACCCGCTCGGAAGTCTCGAATTGGGCTGGCCCGAATGGGACCGCCTGGGCATTGCGTACTACAGTTTGGCCATCGCCACGCCGGATGATGACGTGCGCGATTCGCTCGCCAAAGAAGAACATGCGGAGCTCGCGTTCAAGGCGGACGCGGGAAACGTGTATGTGGTGGATTTCATTGTGGTTATCGAGGTGCCGACGACGAGCACGGGAGAACGCGATTTCGAGCTGACGGTGTCGGGCCTAACCCCGTCCGAAGTGAAAGCAATCTCCGGCGGCAACCACCTCACGGCTGTTTTTTACGTACAGACAAGCGGGTACTACACTGCGCGGTTAGGTCTCAAGCCCAAGCAGAATGGTGGAACGTATCCGCGCTGGGGCGACTGGTATTTCCTGGCCACGGATGTGACAAAGTTCGTGCCGGCGCAGTAGCGGAGAGATGAGGAGCGGAAGGGGAATTATTCTTCCAGAGCGGCATCGAGCGATTGAGGATTAGGATCAGGAAACTGGGGACAAAAGGAGCGGTCTGCGTCCTGGGAAGTGCGAGGGAATTGACTCGTATTGCCACGCCGGGTCTCGGTGCGCGGAGCGTTGACTACAGCAAGATAAAAAAAGCGACCCAAGTTGGACAAGGTAGCAGGAAACATCTCGTCTGTTCCCGGTTTCCCTCGGTTTGCAGAAGTTGATCGATCTTTATCTTCTGGACTGCGCGAAGAAGCGCAAGAAGCTGACGATGAAATGGGCGGCGTAGGGGAAGATCAGGGGAACGACGGCGCCACCCGCCCACCCCCGAAGTCAAAATCAACTGCCAAGGCTTCGCCACCCGCCAAACCCGAAAAGGTGGGCCGCCGCAGAAAAACACAAAGTCAAAATCATTGTATGGAGCTAAGGCTGTCCCACCCACCCCACCCGGCTCTCTAAACCCGAGGACGGGGCACCCAAAATCGTCGAGCGGTTTTCGTCCGGGCCACCCGTCCTCAGAGACTTTTATCGAGCCGAAGGCACGATCCTGATTGCGTCAGACCCCTGTATCGGAACGCCAGTGATCGTCTGGCCTTTCAGTAAGCCTGTTGTGTCGCCGGCTTGAAAGGCGGCCTTGGGGGTATCAAAGTGGCAGACCAGATCGGGAAGGCCGTCGCCGTTCACGTCTTGCTTGCCTGCATTGCAGAAGTCCAGACTCTGCTCGTTCCCGGTGTGACCGAAGGTGAGCGAGGTTCTATCCACCTGCGTGGTGGCATCGAACGTGGAGCTAGAAAGAATGGCCACCGGGATTTTGCCATTGCTCCGGGGATTGAGACTCGCCGGTTTCTCGCCCGGCTTGATGTCGATCGCCACGGAGATCACGTCCGTAAATTTCGCAACAAAGACCTCGTAATTGCCGTTCGAGGCCGTTTGAAAGGCGCCCGGCGTGATGGGGAAATTGCCCGGGTTCGGGCACTGCATGCACGTGGCCGTAGTGCCCGTCAAGTAGGCAGAGCCGGCGGAATCCAGCGCGACGCCAAAACTTTCATCATAGTTGTTGCCACCCAGATAGGTGGAGTAAGCGAGAGCCGAGCCCGCGGCATTCAGCTTGGTCACAAAGGCATCAGAGGAACCACCTCCGAAGGTCGTTTGGAAGGCGTTGGGCGTGGTGGGAAAATCGCTCGAGGACGTACCGCCCGTCACGTAGGCGGAGCCGGCGGAATCCACCGCGATGCCATGACATCTGTCATAGTTAGAGCCTCCTAGATAGGTAGAGTAAGCGAGCGCCGAGCCCGCGGCATTCAGCTTGGTCACAAAGGCGTCGGTCAAACCGCCGAAGGTCGTTTGGAAGGCGCCGGGCGTGGTGGGGAAATCGCTCGAGCCTGTACCGCCCGTCACGTAGGCGGAGCCGGCGGAATCCACCGCGATGCCATGACTTTCCTCAAATTTGCTGCCACCCAGGTAGGTGGAGTAAAAGAGCGCCGAGCCTGCGGCATTCAGGTTGGTCACAAAGGCCTTAATTGTACAGCCGCCGAAGGACCTTTAGATCGGGCGC
>JBGPLB010000315.1:0-3049 GCA_041486245.1 Candidatus Acidiferrum sp. | reverse complement strand
TGCCGCAGAGACCTTGATGCCGCCGTAAGGGCCCGCGAGCTTTGCTGCTGAGACGAGTTGACGGACGGACAGGCGATTCATGCCGCGCGGCGGGAGGGCAAGTCTCTGGACGGAGGCCTTTCCGCTTGCGTCATAGAGGGACACGGAGAGTTGAAGGGGAATCTGACCCTGGTTCATCAGGACGAGGTAGTCATTCGCTGTGGCGTTCGGGAGCCACCAAATCCCTTCGCGGCCTCCGACGCTTTCGTCTTGGTCTTCGCCCGTGGCATCGATGTGGAAGGCGATGGAGTGGCCGACACCCATAACCATAGAGACAGCGTATAGATTAATTTGATTTGGGGCGCTGTACCGGAGGGTGAGCGAGCCATAGGTGCCGATTAGCTGGGGCGCGGAGTTACCGATCGCGGTGGCAACGTCTACAATTTTGACTTCCTGCGGCTGAACTACAACTGGGAAAAGAGGCGTCTCGGTTCCATCGGCTGTGCGTAGGACCGGGGTCACGGTCAGGATGTGGCCGACTTGGTTGTTGCGGAAGTGCAACTCGGTGCGCCAACCGGTCTCGGTGGTCCAATAGGAAAGGAACTGCTGCTGGTCCGTCGCAGGAGGCGGAGCTGGAGGAGGCGGAGCCTTGCGCGTGGGCGGAGAGGATTGTGCTTGAACGAGTTGCGGCACAAATGGGATTGCCAGAAGTAGGGCCAAAAAGATGGAACGGGAGAAGAATCGCGAACGGGGCAGAAGGTTCATGGCAACCTCACACAGGGAAGGGTAAAGATGGAGTGACGGTAGACCTAGCAGACGTCAATGTCAAGTACATATTTATTGATGGAAGGTACTCTGCTTGTGTTCGGGAGCTTGAGTGGTACGGCGGTGGAGGGCGGCGCCGAGGAGGAGCCAAACGGCCAGGGCGATCCATTCGGAGGGGGTGAAGTGGCCGGGGAAGGCGGGGACCAGCTTCATGAGCAGGAGAAGCAAGGAGACGGAGATACCGAGGCCGGTGACGATTCGCATGCGGAGACGCGGCTCGACGAACCAGAAGGAAAGGCAGGCGGCTAGCCAGCCGAGCGCGGAAGCCATGGAGCCGACTTCGGTGATGGGGACGAGAATCGCGTCGCCGAGAAGGAGGCCGAGCAAAGTGCCCACGGTGATGCCGATGACGGCGACGGAGGGCGTGGAGAATTTTTCGTGGATGGCGGCAAAGCGAGGGGCGACAGTGCCGCGGCGGGCGTAGGCAAAGAGCAGGCGCGTGGAGGCGGCGAAGTTTCCGTTGAAGCACTGGAAGAGGCCGAAGAGGGCCATGACGAGAATGAGCTGAACGGGCCAATGCTTGCCGAGGCCCTGCTCGAAGGCGATGGCGGTGGCGAAGCGTTTGCCGAGGAGAGATTGCCAGGGCGCGATATAGGCGACGGCGATGATACACATGGCGTAGAAAAATGCGCCGACGCCGAGGGCGAGGCCGATGGCCTGCATGTAGCTTGTCTGGCGAAAATCCGGGTTGGCTTCTTCCGCGTATTTGGGGACGGATTCGAAACCGGTCATGAAATACGGAACGATTTGCAGCGTGAGGAAAATGGAGAGGAATGGAGCGGGGTGAAAAGCGGGATGAAAATTTTCTGGAGCGCCGCGGAGGGCGCTTATGACGAGGAGAGCCAGGAAGATCAGGAGGACCATGCTCGTCATGGATTTCTGGAAATTCGCGCTGAGGCGGATACCGCGGTAGTTGATGGTGGCGAGAAGCAGAGTGAGCGCGATACCGAGGATGAGACGAGGGAGGAAAACGGGCTGTCCGTCGATGCGATAGAGCTCGAAGGAATCGAGCGAGGGGAAAATGTAGGCGGCAATTTTACCGAGGGCGACGGCTTCCCAGGGGCAGACGATGAAATAAGCGAGAAGCATCATCCAGCCGGTGAAGAAGCTGACGATAGGCGGAAAAACCTGCGCGGTGTAGGCAGCCTCGCCGGCGGCATCGGGAAGGCGCTTGACCCACTGTCCGTAGACGTAGCCGACGGGGAGCAGAATAATTCCGCCGATGGTAAAACCGAGTGCAGCACCCGCGGGACCGCCGCGGCCGAGCCAGTCGTCCATAAGGACGAGCCAGCCGGTGCCAATCATGGTGCCGAAAGCGAGGGCAAAGTAGTCGTGGAGGCGAAGTTTGCGAGCGAGAGCGGGCATTTAGAGAACGCAGAGAAGTTCGTAAAGGAGATTGGCGGCGAGGAGCGAAGTGATTTCGCTGGAATCGTAAGGTGGGGAGACTTCCACGAGGTCGCAGCCGATGATGTCGAGGCCGCGAAGAGCGCGGACGAGTTCGATGATTTGGAAGCTGGTGAAACCGCCGACTTGCGGAGTGCCGGTGCCGGGAGCGTAGGCGGGATCCACGCAATCGATATCCAGAGTTACGTAGACGGGTTTACGGCGGAAAGCGGCGAGATGCCTTTGAACGCTGGGCAAACCTTTTTTGTGAAAGTCCTCGGCGGTGACCATTCTTACTTTGTGGGCGCGAGCAAAATCAAAATCATCTTCGCCATAGACCTGACCGCGAAGACCAACCTGTAAGACGCCGCCATCGAGCAGGAGCCCTTCTTCAAAAGCGCGGCGGAACGGCGTGCCATGAGAATACTTGCTGCCAAAATACTCGTCCCACAAATCGTTGTGAGCGTCGAACTGGATGAGCGAAACGGGGCCATGCTTTTTTGCGACGGCACGGAGGATGGGCAGGCTGATGGAGTGATCGCCGCCGACGCAAACGCAGCGCACGCCGGCGTCGAGAAGCGGCACGATTCCCTGCTCAATGCGGAGAAAGGTGTCCTCGATGGAAAGCGGATTCACGGGAAGATCGCCGAAGTCCGCGACTCGGTGCTTGGCGAATGGATTCACGTGCAGGACCGGATTCCAGGGGCGAATGATCGCGGATTGCACGCGGATATTTCGCGGCCCGAAGCGAGGGCCGGGACGGTAGGTGGTGCCGCCATCGAAGGGAACGCCGATGAGAGCGACCTCGAGTTCTTGGGGCTGTTTGATGTGCGGTAAACGCATGAACGTGGGGATGCCGGTG
>JBGPLB010000314.1:0-3136 GCA_041486245.1 Candidatus Acidiferrum sp. | reverse complement strand
TTTGAGGGTTTCGGATTGTTTGTATTCTTATTTCTGATATTTTTGATTCCGATCTGAGTGATTACTTATGTGGCGGATGGGCTGTGTGTTTTTGGAATTGAACAAGTGTTTTGTGATGTCTCTCAGTTATATTTTGTTTTTCGTGGGATTGCGCGCGTTGTAAGCCGCACAGAAACGGGTAATTGGGCGGAGGGTTGGGTCGGCTCTTGGGGCGACCCTTGGGTCGCCCACGGCGCATGGCAACGCGGCGCAACCGGCAGCGCAAACAAACCACGGCGGACCACAGAATGGCGATGCAGCGCAGCACGCGCAGCTCGCTGCTTACGCTACATTTGAAAAGGCAGCCAACGAGGATTTGGAGCGCAGCGTAGGAAGCGCGATCGAGCGCACCCTGGAGCAGGCGTTGCCCGCAGCGAGAGGGGCAGATGCCGCGGCTCTAAAAGGCCGCATGGCAGCCGCGATCCGGCAGGACGTCGAGAAAGCACTGCAGGGCGACCGGCAGCTCGGCGAACAAGTCTCTCAAATCCTTTCAGGCCGCCACCTCGATGACGAAACGCGCGCGACGGTGGTCCGGTTGATCGGAGAACGAGCGCAGCAACTGGTTCCCGGCGCGACAAAGCGCGCCCTGAGGGATTGGACGCAAACAACTTTGGCCGCGCATCGCAGCAAAAATGACCAAGTCGATGCGGCCTCCGCGAGAAGGGAAGTGGCGCCCGCAGCGCCAGCGCCTCGCGTTTCGCAAGCGCAAAGCGCAAATCGGAAAGATGGCGCCCACTCGGCCCGGATCGAGGCCAGGGAGCCCGCAAAAGGGCGCCTCAATTACGGCAGACTCAGCGATGAACAGATCCTCGATTTGTGACACGCGGATTTGGCGTCAGTGCAGCGGCCCGAGCAGGACCAGCAGCGCGCCGATGGCACCGAGTGTGATCAACATAAGCGAAAGAATGCCGCCGATCCCGTACAGATACGGCGTGAAGGATCTCGATCGGCGCAGCAGCATGAACCGGCCAGAGCAAAACCGGAGCAGGTAGATGCCCAAGCCAATCAACACAAGGGAAAGGGCGACTTCAGAAATTTTCATTTGAAATCTGACCGAGGTCAGTTCTCTAGCTTCCATTGAAGCGAACCGCGCTCCAACGCGCAATCGGGAGTTGCAGCGAGCCATTCAATAAGTACACCCAATCGATCTTCGGCGCCTTCTCAAGAGACGCCTGCGCGATTCTCTGCCGCGAAGCTGCGGCTACCGGGAACGCAGCAAACCTGTTGGCCGCTTCGCGGCCACCTGGAAATAAGGAGAACAACAGATGCCAGCACAAGCAAACGCGAACGTTGTCGCGTTGCAGCTCGAGAAGGTGCGCGACAAAGTGCCCCTGCTCTATGAACGCGACGACATTTTACTCACCATGATCCAGCAGCGCGGGGACGTGGAGAAAGTTTCCAGCCGCAACATGCGCCTGCCCTTGCAGGTGAATCCCGGCGGCAAGGCCGGCTCGTACAACGCCGACGGCGGCGACCTGGGCCGCGGCTCGGGCACTGCCTACGATGTCGCTCAGGTTTCGCCGATATTCTTCCGCTTCGCGATTGAAATCACGAAGCTGGTGGAATACGCGACGACCGGGCGCGAACGCGCCATCGAAAACGCCACCAAGCGCGAAGTCGCCAACGGAATGAAACAGTTCCGCGCGTTTCTCGACAAGTTGATGCAGACCGCGGGGAACGGCGTGCTCGGCACGATTGGCTCTTTCGCCAGCACGACTTGGACGATGGCCACGCCTCCCGGCGCGGCGCTCGTTTACGTCGGCCAGACCATTCAGGTCTACGACTCCACGCTGACCACCAATCGTGGCACGGCGAACGTTGTGGCCGCCGATCCCATCAGCCCCACGCAGACGATTACCGTCGACGTAAACCCCGGCGGTTTGACCAACGGCGATGTCATCGTGCACGACGGATTGAGCGGCGCGAGTCCCGTTTCACTTTTCGGCATCAAGTATCACCAGAACAACGCGACCACGGGAACGTGGCTAAACTTAAACCGTGCGACGTACCCGGTGCAGCTCGCCACTCCTCGCGTAAACGCCGGCAACGCCGCGCTTACACCTTCCAACGTGCGCCTGGCCATCAATAAGGCTCGCAAAGCGCTGGGCATCAATCATCTGAGCAAGCTTATCGCGTATATGGCGGTGGAACAGGAGCACGCCTGGGAAAACCTGGGCATCACCGTCAGCCAGATCATCAAGGAAGGCGGCGGAAGCGACGGCAACGATCTCGATCTGCTCTTCAGCGGTCGCAAGACGATGAGCGGAATCCCGATCAAGTCCAGCGTGAACGCCGACCAGACGCGCGTGGACTTTCTCGACCTATCGCACTGGGGACGCGCCGTTCTCAAGGACATCGACTTCTATGAAGTCAATGGCAACACGGTGTTTCCGATTTACGGCGCGAGCGGCGGGCTTGCGGCCAGCTACATCTTCTACTTCGACACCGCGTTTCAGGTGTGGGATGACTCGCCGCGTACCGGCGCCTTCATCGATACATTGGCGCGGCCTAGCGGCTACTAAAAAAGCGGGGTAACGGAGGTACAGGAGGTAGAGGAGGTAAAGGAAAGAAAGCCGGGCCGTACCGATATTGCAGGCGGCTGGTGTTCCCAAATCCTTTATTTCCTTTGCCTCATCTACCTCCTTTACTTCCGCTTGATTCATCCACCAATGATCCAAATCCTTCGCGAAACGCATGAAACTCCGGAAAACGTAGAGCGGCGGCTCGAACGCGCCGGCGGCATCAATCGCCTCGGCGAAGCAAATTATCGCGCCGTGTGGGGATGGAACCGGCTCGCGTGGATCGGCGGAAAATTCGAGGAGCACGATCCTGCAACGGGATCCCTGCTGCGCGAAGTCGTTGAGCTACGGCAGGAGCCAAAGTATCCAGCGGTCAACCGCTGGCACATCGAGCGGTGGGTACCCCCGGAAGTTTACGGCTCGCCGCGCATTTGGTATGCGCAAACGGTCGAACGTGAAAACGGTGTGAGCATTCCCGCGCTTGGGCCATATCCTTCGCGGGGAGAGTACGAGCATTGCTTCACGCTCGAAGGGCCAAGCGGGGAATTCTTGCAGCTAACGCCGACGGTGGCAGAACA
>JBGPLB010000313.1:0-3195 GCA_041486245.1 Candidatus Acidiferrum sp. | reverse complement strand
GTGAGGTCAATAGCTCCGGTCTTGTTGTCCTTGTAAAGAACCTTTTGCCATGTCTTGCCGCCGTCGCTGGAACGAAACACGCCGCGCGTTTCGTTGGGACCGTAGGCATGGCCCATCGCGGCGACGAAGAGTACGTCTGGGTTCGTCGGACTGACAATTATCCTGGCGATGTGCCGCGTGTCCTCCAGCCCGATGTGCGTCCACGTCTTGCCGCCATCGAGAGACCTATACATCCCATCGCCGTACGAGATATTTCCTCGCCAGCAAGACTCGCCGGTGCCGACGTAAATGGCATTCGGGTCTGATGGTGCCACGGCAATCGCGCCAACCGACATGATGCCGGTCTTATCGGTCATCGGTGCCCAGGTAAGACCGCCATTGGTGGTTTTCCAAACGCCGCCCCCAACAGAACCGAAGTAGTAAGTCTCCGGATCACCGGCGACTCCAGCCACGGCGAGTGCGCGTCCACCTCGGAACGGCCCAACTTGCCGCCACTTCATTCCTTTCAGCGCATTCTCATCGAGTGTTTGCGCGCGGAGAGCCGTGCACGCGACTCCAAGCAGAACTCCGATCAAGCAAACGGAACAGACTCTTATCAAGCTTTTCAGACCACTCATCGTCTTCGCCCCCAATAGACTTTGTTCGCACCAGTACTACGGCAGGTAGTATTCCGCGAGGCCGAATGGTACACCCTGCTCCGCAATCTTCGCCAGAAACAGTTGTTGAATTCTGCCCCCGTCAGTTCCTGACGCGCCATGGAGTGCTTTTGGGTACAATCCCGGCGTGACCAACCGGCCCGCTCCCCCGCAATCTTCTCCGCCTCTGATTGCACTTTCCTCGTCGATCGGCGCTCACCGCGTGTTTAGCTTTGCTTGGCTTCGCCACGCAACTCCACCCGAGCGGAAGTCGCTGATCGCCGGCGGGCTGGGCTGGATGCTCGACGCAATGGACGTCATGCTTTATTCGCTCGTCCTCGCGTTCTTAATCCGGGAATTCGCGATGGATACGCGGACGGCGGGGTTGCTGAACTCGCTCACTCTGGTTGCTTCCGCGATTGGTGGTCTTCTCTTTGGGATTATCGCAGATCGCATTGGCCGCATCCGTGCGCTCATGGCGTCCATTCTTGTCTATGCTCTAGCAAGCGCGGCTTGCGGCTTGTCGCACACAATTCCGCAACTGGCCGCCTTCCGGTTCGTGCTTGGACTGGGCATGGGAGGGGAATGGACAACTGGTGCGGCGCTGATCGCGGAGACTTGGCGCGCGGAGCATCGCGGGAAAGCTCTGGGATTCATGCAATCGGCGTACGCCGTCGGAGAAGCCATTGCCGCGCTCGTCGTGGCGCTAGTGTTGCCGCATTTTGGGTGGCGGCCCGTCTTTTTTGTGGGCGTTTTGCCGGCGTTTCTCGTCTTCTGGATTCAACGCAGCGTGCCGGAATCAGAGCTGTGGAAACAACGAGCGGCGCGCAAGGAAAAAGTGTCTCTACGCAGGCTTCTGGATAAGGGTGTGTTGCGCAACGGCGTCTTGGCCACAACCATGAACGCTTGCAGCATGTTCGGCTACTGGGGATTGTTCACGTGGATTCCGGCTTATTTGTCCTTGCCACCCGCGCAGGGCGGCCGAGGTCTCAGCCTCGTCAAAACCACGACTTTTTTTCTGGTGCTCTGTTTCGGAAAATGGCTGGGCTATGCGCTCTTTGGTTTCTTTTCAGATGCATTTGGGCGCCGCAAACCCTACTTCCTCTATCTAATCATTGCCGCGGCTCTCGTTCCGATTTACGGAATGTCTCGAAGCGCGTTTTGGCTGCTGGTCCTCGGACCCCTTGTCGCATTCTTCGGAACGGGCTACTTCTCGGGGTACGCGGCGATTGCCAGCGAGCTTTTCCCCGGCGAGATTCGCGCTGCGGCCATGGGATTGAGTTATAACATCGGCCGGGGAATTTCAGCAGTGGCCCCGTTCGCCGTCGGCGCGCTGGCACTGCGGTTCGGCATCGGACCGGCGTTTTTCTTGCAAGCGGGTGCGTTCTTGATGGCAGCGCTTCTCGCACTGGCTTTGCCGGAGACGCGCGGTCAAGAGTTGGACTGACTAGGCGACCGCGGACTGTGAGTGTATGCGCGCTCCGTTTGCGCTCAACGTGAAGTTCATCGCGAAATACGGAGCCTGCGCCAGGACTTTCTGGAATTCGTTCTCGTCTGCATACCGGCGTCTGGGAACCCGCCGCCCCAGAATGCTTATCTCCAGCGGATCTTTCGCAAAGGGATACGGCTTTAGAGTGACGGAATTGTTTCCCGCAGGCTGCAGATCCCAATCCGCTTCGCTCCCGTTGCCATTCACGGGCACGGCATCGATTGTCGATCCGTCCAAAGGCGCCAGGCAGAAATAGAGCGAGAGCCGATCGAGCGCTTCCAGGCGCTGCAGATTCGTTTGCAGTGCATGATCGTCCGCGTAGGGCTTCATCACGGGGTCAGCGCGAAGATCAACCTTGAGCCGCAATTGCTGGAGTCTAAGCCGCTGGAGAAAGTCCGTGACTAGAGGCGACTCGTTGGACTTGACGTACTTCGCGGAGAAGCCGGGCATTGTCGCGCGAGTCCGATCGTAGAGGCCCGAGCAGTGCATGCTGACCAGCAGCCCCGCATAGTGGTCGGCTCTCACCACGCGCTCGATGCCGCGCTGGTAAAGCGCGATGTGTTCCTCCGTTGGAATGGACATGAAGTTGTACGGAGTAAATGTCTTGGGGTCGATCTGGGGCAGCATTTCCCATTCGTACCAACCGTTGTCGTGCTCAGTTGCGGCCAAACAAAAGGATTCAAAGGGCTCGGGACGGTGGAATAGCTTGTTTCCCAGCGCCCGGGCAAAAAATCCGGCCAACATGGCATGGTCGGTCTGACGGATAAGGATCAGCTGATCGCCCTGCTCTTGAATGATCATGACGCTGCCCCTCGTTCGCAGCGGGGTCTCTCGATCACGCCCGCCGGATGAGGCGCGAGTCTCCGGCCGCGGGGATGGCCAAATAAGAATCTGAATACGATGTCATTATGCTCCCGAGACGAGTCACATTCCAGTTCAATCGTCGATGTGGCGGCCGGGGGCTGATTCCCGGTATATTGGAGAGGACCACCGCGGGAGTGGCGGAACTGGCAGACGCGCAAGACTTAGGATCTTGTGGCCGAAAGGCCGTGCAGGTTCAACTCCTGTCTC
>JBGPLB010000312.1:0-3198 GCA_041486245.1 Candidatus Acidiferrum sp. | reverse complement strand
GAGCATGCCAACCTCGGAAAAAGTGCCGTTGCGATTGTTGTGATAAAGATAGTTGGGGACGGAATCATTGGCGACGAGAAGATCGGGCCAGCCGTCATTGTCGTAATCGGACCATTGGACGCCGAGGCCGTAGTAGCCGATGTGGTCGTGAACGCCGGCTTTTTGGGAGACTTCCTCGAAGGTGCCGTCGCCGCGATTGCGGTAGAGAAGATCGCTCTCGCCTTCGAGGCCCCAGGGGCCGCACTGCACCTGGAGTCCTTTATAAAGGCAGAATTTGTTGCTGCCGGGGGCGGGCATGTGGTTGATATCGACGTGGACGTAGCGTGAAACGAACAAATCGACGTTGCCATCGCGATCGTAATCGCCCCAGGCGGCGCCGGTGCTGAAGCCGCCGCCGCGAACGCCTGCTTTTTCCGTGACATCTTCGAATTTGCAGCCGCCGAGGTTGCGGTAGAGAACGTTGCCGCTATATCCGGTAACGAAGAGGTCGAGCTTGCCGTCGTTGTCGTAGTCGGCGACGGCCACGCCCATGCCCCAGCCGAGGCGCGTGAGGCCTGCCTCCTTGGTGATGTCCTTGAAAGTGCCGCCGGGCTCTTGATGATAGAGAGTGACCATGGGGTCCCCGCCTTTGAGGTAGCGGTCGACGGAGGAGCCGTTGACGGTAACGATGTCGAGACGGCCGTCGTCATCGCAATCGAAGAGCCCGGCGCCGCCGCTTATGGATTCGACGATGTAGCGCTTTTCTCCGGAGGAGATGTGAGAAACCGTGAGGCCGAGAGATTTGGCGATGTCGATGAATTTTGGGATAGGAGGAAAACCGCTACGGTTCGTTTTTCTTGCAGGCAGTTTCGAGGAGGGTGGAAGAGGGACCGTGGCGCTTTGCGCGCGCAAGGCTTGCGGTGACGCGGAACTTAAAATCAGGAGAACCGGAAAGAACGTGTGAAGGCAGAGCCGGGAGCGGTAGCCAAGCATTCGAATCATTCTAACGCAAAGGATTTTTGGCCCAAAGGATTCTCGGTTCGAACCACGGCTTTTGCGAAGCCGGGTGCAAGAGCGAATTGAGACCTGCCCCTGCTATACTCCGGATACGATAGATTTCTGCGCCCGGAGGGGATTCGGTCCGATAGGTTCTGAATTGCATTTCGAGATGCAAACAGCTTTGTCGAGGCCGTCCGAATGACACCAACCCAGAAGAAAAAAGCTGCTCCACTCCGGGAAAACAAGAAGGTCACACTCAAGACCGTGGCGCGCCATCTCGGCCTGGCGGCAGGGACGGTATCCGCAACGCTGAATAATTCCCCTGCCGCGCGGTCGATTCCGGAACACACCAAAAAACGCATTTTGGACGCTGCACAGGAGCTGAATTACCGCCCGGATTTTTTTGCACGGACGCTGCGGATGAGGCGCACCTTCACGATTGGGGTGATCGCGGAAGAAATCGGCGATGCTTATGGCTCGCAGGTGATCAGCGGGATCGAGAAGTATCTTGCACGAAAAAATTATTTTTTCCTGACTGTCGTGCACCGACACGATCCCAAGTTGCTGCAAACGTACTCGCAGATGCTGGTGGAACGGGGAGTCGAAGGCATCATCACCGTGGACACTTCGATTCTGGCGGAGCCGTCGTTGCCAACCGTCGCTGTCGCGGGGCACCGGCAAATCGCGGGCGTGACAAACATTGTGCTGGACCACAAACGCGCCGCACGGTTGGCGCTCGAACACTTGAAAGAGCTGGGACATGAGAACATTGCCTTCATCCAGGGACAAGTTTTCAGTTCCGATTCCGAAGTTCGCTGGAATGCGATTACCGAAGTGGCGGGAGAACTCGGGATTCAAATCCTTCCAGCGCTTACGATACGGATAGACAGCACGGTTTCGACGCCGGAAGTGGGTTTTCCCGTCACAAAAGAATTGCTCGCGAGAAAAGAGCCGTTCACGGCGCTCTTCGCCTACAACGATATTTCCGCGATCGGAGCGACTTGGGCGCTTCGTGAAGCAGGTTTGCGCGTGCCGCACGATGTGTCCGTCGTGGGGTTCGATGACATTCCGGGGGCCGCTTACGCCAATCCGGGGCTGACGACCGTGCGGCAGCCGCTGCTGCGTATGGGAGAAATTGCGGCGCAGACGCTGGTGAGCCAGATCGAAGACCACGGGGAGTATGTTCCGGAGATCGCCATCGAGCCAGAGTTCGTGGTGCGCGAATCCACGGCGCGCCTGGCGCTACCGCGAGTCGTGAATTCCAGAATCTAGGTTGCCGCGGGGATGTTCACGATCCCGATGGGCTTTTCACGGCTCCTCAGGACTTTGCAAGAAATTCGCTTAAAAGCAGGTGAAAGTGGTGGACGCCATTCTCGCGTTTGACGGAGTAACGTCCGCGGTCGTAGGTCGAAGAATTTAGCCCGCGCTGGACATGCCTGCAAAGCTCGATGTCTTCCTGCTGCACTTCATCGCTAAATGCAACGGCGCGTTGGATGCGTTCGCGAACATTTTCGGAATGTTCATCGTGGAAGAACCACTCGAAGATAGTGAGCGTTTTATCGTGCGATAGGGGGACGATCAGGTTAGTGGAAAGATTGTCCGGGTAGATGTTTAGCATCAAATTGGGAAAAATCCAGAAATATAGAGCTTCTTGAAGACCTGTGCCGGGCGAATAGAAGCGCTTGGCGGAATCTTCCGGCTTCATGGCGCGAATGGGAGCGAACTGCTGGGAATAGTAGCGATAGGTTTCGGTGCGGTATTGCGTGTAATCGATTTCGCGCATCAGGCCGGGGTGGGCGATCGGAATGTGGTAGCCCTCGAGATAGTTATCCACGTACACCTTCCAGTTGCAATCGATGACGTAGTCGCGGCGTTCGACGGATTGCAGGCCTTCGAATTGGAAACCGCGGGCTAGCTCGGGAATTTTGCCAAGATAGGCGGAGAGCGGCTCGGCGCCGGGGTCGAAGTTGACGAAGATGAGCTGTTCCCAGGTTTCGAGGCGCAGCGGCACCATGCCCATGGTGCTGCGGTCGAAGAATTCGACGCCTTCGACGTCGGGTGTGCCCATGAGGCGGCCATCAAGCGTGTAGGTCCAGCCATGATAGCCGCAGCGCAGAACATTTTTGCAGCCGCTGCCTTGCGCGATGGGGCCGGCGCGGTGGCGGCAGACGTTGCTGAAGCCACGGAGAGTGCCTTCCTTGTCGCGAACGATGACCACAG
>JBGPLB010000311.1:0-3218 GCA_041486245.1 Candidatus Acidiferrum sp. | reverse complement strand
TATCAGGAGGTTCCCGGCGATGCGTGGGACTACGATTCGGCAGAGCCGATCATCCTCGCCGACGTCAGTATCCACGGAGTTCCGCGAAAGGTTCTCTTTCAAGCTCCGAAAGACGGATTTTTTTACGTACTGGATCGCGCCACTGGCGAACTAATTTCCGCGAAGCCGTACACAGCGGTCACCTGGGCGACGGGGATCGACGCAGCGACCGGCCGCCCGCTCGAAACGGCCAACGCGCGCTATGAAAACGGCGGCAAAGGAGCGCCGCTTGCTCCCGGACCGCTCGGCGGCCACAGCTGGCACTCTATGTCGTACAGTCCGCAAACAGGATTGGTCTATATACCCGTGCAGGATGCCGGATTCTTCTACAAATCCGATGAACACTATAAGGCGAAAGACCTCGCGTTCAACACGGCCACCGATTTCGTCGCGGCGGGTATGCCGCAAGCACCCGAGGTGAAGAAAAGCATTCTCGCTACCATCAAAGGCCATTTATCGGCGTGGGATCCCATCCAACAAAAGGAAATCTGGCGCGTGGATCGCACCAGTCCCGTGAACGGCGGAATTCTGTCCACAGCCGGGAATCTCGTGTTTGAAGGCGCTGCGCAAGGGGATCTCGAAGCGTATCGCGCAGACAAAGGCGAAAAGTTGTGGTCAGCCGACGCGCAAAGCGGCGTGATTGCCGCTCCGATAAGCTACACCGCCGGCGGAGAACAATATGTTGCGGTCGTAGCTGGTTGGGGAGGCGTGTTTCCGCTCGCAACCGGGGAGGTTGCGCTGAAATCGGGACGCACTCAAAACATCAGTCGCGTACTGGCATTCAAATTAGGAGGCAAGGCTAGTTTGCCGCCACTGCCTCAGCTTCCGCTGCCTCAGTTGAAGCCGCCACGGGCGACGGCAAGCGCCGCAACCGTACAAACGGGCGAAGGTCTTTATCAGCGCTACTGCTCAACCTGCCATGGAGATGTGGCGGTGAGTGGGGGCGTTTTGCCGGACCTTCGGTACTCTGGCACTCTCGGAAATTCTGCATGGTCTGATGTGATTCTCGGTGGTTCGCTCCAATCCTTCGGAATGATTTCATTTTCAAAAGATCTCTCAAAAGAAAATGTCGAAGCCATCCGCGCGTACGTCATTTTCCGCGCAAATCAATCGCTCCCAAAGTTGAAACCGGGCAAACCGTAACAGAACGAAGGGCAATTGAGGCCGCCGTCTACTTAACGCTCGACGATCTGTGGAGGCACCGGCATCGTTGCAAAGCTCAGGGCTACGATCCCGCCTGCTGCCACGAGCATGTTCAGCTCAAACGCAAGAGTGTAATTCCCGTAGATGTCAAACAGCTTGCCTCCTATTACGCCCGCCGGGGAACAAAAAATCGCTGTTAGGAGCAACGCGAGCCCGTTCAGCTTGGGAAACGCGGAAGGGCCATAGAAATGAGCTGTCGAAGTGTTCAAGCAAACGAATGTCCATCCGAATCCCACGCCATAAAGAATGGCGGCGATGTAGGCAATCAAGAGCGCGTGGGAATTAACGCTGATGGCCAGCATTGAGCCGGCGAAATAGCAACATAAACCCATCATGAACGCAAAACGCGCTGTCAGCCGGTCCATCAGCCAGCCTCCGATAAGCCGTCCACCAACCGCTCCGATGCTGAACAACGCCATAGCCCAAGCCGCATCAGTTGCAGTAATGCCCGCTCCTTTGAGGTGCAACAGCCAATGCGCCGTAAAAAAGAAAAATGGAAACTGGCAAGCGATTCCGCCGATCACAATCATCCAATAAGAGCGCGTCGCGTACGCCTGGTTCGGCGTCCACGCGAATTTCGTCACTAAACTGTCCGTGATTGCGGCCCGAGGCGAATCGCCAAGTTCGTCCTTGCCATCGACGATTTGGCCCAGGGCTTCCGGACTCTCTCTTACAAAAAGAAACGCGAAGAGAGCCGAGAATGCGGCGACGCCTGCGACAACTTCCCACGCCTGGCGCCAATTTCCGCCATTCGCCGCCAGAATTTTGTTCGTAAGTGGCGCTCCAATGAATCCGGCAAATCCCGAAGCGCTCAGCGCAACGGCCATCGCTCTTCCGCGGTATCGTCTGAACCATCTTGTGACTGCCGTGGATACGGGAACGAGCGTGCCGAAACTAATCCCCGTCCCGATGAGCACTCCAAAACCCGCCACGTACTGCCATGGCCGCGAAGCAACCAGTGCGAGCCACAGCGCGCCGCAAAGAATTATGGCCGAGCCAATTCCGAATGTCCTGCGAATCCCCCATTTCATAATTGACGCCGCGACGATGATCGATGGCAGACCTACGAGCAGGTTCAACAGCGTAAATCCCAGGCCGAAAGTGCTCCGGCTCATCGCAATGTCTTTCAGCATGTAGGTATTGATCACCGTACCGCCATAAAGCGGGAAACCCATGTTGAGGAAATCCAAAAACCACAATGCGGCCACCAACTTCCAGCCATAAAACGCCCGTTTTTTCGTCATGCTTTGCCTGATCTGATTCGATCCCGGACCGCGGGTCTAAATGCGATTTGCGAGAATATCAGGTTTCCCGTATGCGGGCGCATGTCACGCCAATCCCCCAAGAAATGCTTGTTTCACGTCCAATTATGGTGTTTCATATTATGAAACACATTTTCACAACGTGACCGGCTATTCGAACATTATGTCACCGCTGCCAATAACAGCTCCCGCCGCCAGCGCTTCCATCCCAAAACCCAGCGAGCTTGCCCGCTATGCCATCCCGTAGTAAAAACTCCCTCGCCTGGCAATCCCGCAGCGCGGCTTCCAGCAAATCGCTGCAAAAGGCCATGCGTATCCTGATCCACTTGGGAGAGCACGGCCCCGAAGTCAGCCTCACTCAGCTTTCTTCTTGCCTCGCACTCAACAAGTCCACCGTCTACCGTCTCCTCGGCGCCATGCAAAAATTCCATCTTATCGAGCAGAACCCGCTCAACCAAAAATATCGTCTCGGCCTCAAATTTCACGAACTCGGCGCCCGCGCTCTCCATGCGCGCTCCCTGCAGCCCGAGGCACGCCCCTTTCTCATCGAGCTCGCACAGCGTTCCAAGGAAACCGTCAGCCTCGCCGTTCCCGGCGCCGGCGGCATCATCTGTCTCGACCGTATCGATTCCCCCAGTTCCATCCTCACCGTCCGCACGCTCATCGGCGAACGTTTTCCAGCGCACTGCACTGCGGCTGCTAAAGCTATCCTCG
>JBGPLB010000310.1:0-3223 GCA_041486245.1 Candidatus Acidiferrum sp. | reverse complement strand
TGTTGCTCCCAAACTCGACGAAGAATGGCACGCCTTTCGAATTCACCACCATGCCGTAGGGATTCGATTTCGGCGTAGGTGAACTGACGACCCTAACTTCCCCTGTCTTCGGGTTTAGCCTTCCCACCATGTTCCCGCCTTGCACTGTAAAATAAATGTTTCCGTTCGGCGCGAAGAGAAGTGTGTGAGGATCGCGCGCATTCGGATCCGGCATCGGATATTCAGTCACCTCGCCCGTCTTCGGATCGAGCTTGCCGATGTACGCCTTGAAATTTGCGGTAAACCAGATGTTCCCGTCCTTATCCGGCACAAGCCCATGAGGACCGGAGGATGGCGTCTTCAAGGGAAACTCCTTAAATTCCTGCGTCTTGGGATCGAAGCGACCCAGCACATTCGCCATCTGCCCGGTGTACCAGACCGAGCCATCCGGAGCGAATGCGGGATCGTGCGGCCTCGACCCGGGCGTGGGCACCTGCCATTCCTTGATCGAGACCTCGACGCTTCCCGGAATCACCACTGCCTCAGGCGCCGGTTTTTCCGGGAAATTTTTGACAAGATAGTCCGTTACGGTCGCCATCTGGTCGTTCGGCACGGGTGCGCCGGCAGTCACCATCATGTGCAAGACCGATGTCCACTCTTCTCGGTTGTGACCTGCGTTCGTCACCGTGGTCAGCGCGTGGCACGAACCGCATGCCTTCTGAACGGTTTCCTTCCCGTCTCCTTCCGGCAATTGCGGCGAGGTCTGCCCCCAGCCGGGTTGAGCACACCAGGCAAGCGCAGCCACCACTAAAATCAGCGTCGGCTTCGCTGGTGCTGATAGCTTCGTCTGGTTTGGCAATTCGACCGGCATCCTAGTCTCTCGCCCTCGGTGGCAACTTGATTTGCGCATCGGAATCTCCAGTTTAGTGCTCTTTCGCAGGTAATCTACGCCCGTTGGCCTCCCGGTGCAATCTGCGAGAAGGTAACTCCTTTCAAATCAAAGAAAAGCGCCTTTTGGCCTGCGCTGGCGATCGGAAGCAAAGTTGGCTGTGCAGTGAGTCTCCTCGCAGGCCGGGTTTGGTTGTGAATTCATCAAACCGATTGAGATCTTCTTCGTCTATGTAGCAGGGAGGGTTTGTCCATGAAATCGCTTCTTAGGGTTCTTCTACTTCTTGTGACTGTGGCCTGCGGATTCTGCTCACTGGCTTTTACAGCTGAAGCTCAGGACGCCCCGACTCCTCCAGCTCCACCGGCGCCTCCATCCATTTTCCCAGCGGTTCCACCTTTGCCGCCGAGCGCTCCTCTCTACGCAGCGGTGCCCGCCCAGCCTGCCGCCCCAGCAATGCCCGCCATGCCCGCAATGCCGGCCATTCCTGCTGCTCCGGCGAGCCCTGCGGAGCCCGGTTGGCCCGATTTGGATCATCGTCACTCGGTGAGCATATCCGACGGACATCATCAGCCCGCAACGGATTGCTCCGACCTGCGCATTCGCTTCGATGACCGCGACGCCGTCGTGAAATCGGAAGAGCGGACACTCACCAAGGCCGAAGCCCCAACCCTGCGGGTTCATCCGCACACGAACGGCGGTGTTCAGATAGAGGGCTGGGATAAGGACGTCTACTCGGTAACGGCTTGCAAGGCTGCTGCGAACTACGATGGAAACGCCGATCGGCTCCTCTCGCAAATGAAGCTTTCCGTTCAGAACGGAGAGGTTTCGACCACTGGCCCGAGCGATGAGAACGATTGGACCGTGTATCTGCTCATTCGCGCACCGAAAGCCTCCGTCATTGACTTGGAGACCGCCAATGGGCCGCTTTCCCTCTATGGCGTGGACGGCAAATTGACCGCGCGCACCACAAACGGTCCCATCACTTTGCGAGATTTTTCTGGCGATGCCGAGATCCGGGCTTCGAACGGCCCCATCACCATCTCCGGAAGCAGCGGCAACGTGCATGTCCACACGGAGAATGGCCCGATCTCCATCAATCTGAAAGGGCAGACCTGGACCGGAGCGGGCTTAACGGCCGATGCGCAGAACGGTCCGCTGACGCTTTCCGTCCCATCTGATTACAAGTCGAGTTTCAGCGTGGAATCCCGGAATTATTCCCCGATGAGTTGCCGGGCGAGCATTTGCGATAACGCTCGGAAGACTTGGGATGACAACAATCGCCGCATTGAATTTGGCGGCTCTCCGGCGTTGATCCGTCTTTCCACCGTTAACGGCCCTGTTTCTGTGCGGTCAGCCCGCGAAGAGCTGTAATACATCCTGCTTGTTCCAAGCGCACCCCAGGTCACGTTAGCTGGGCGCGCACGTCTCACGCTACTCGCAGAGCGCATCCCCCAAGGATGGACGCGCTCTAGCCCTTGCGGATAAGATTCAGCGCATGATTCCCGAAGCACGCGTGGCCCAACCGGTCACCGAGTCGGAGGCTGCGCAACTGGCGTGCAAAGTTTTCTCTCTTGGCGTCTCCGCAAAGTCCCTGCCCGGCGAATACGACGACAATTTTCATCTGACCTCGGCCGACGGACATGAATTTGTCCTGAAGGTCATGCATCCCGCAAGAGAGCAATCCTTCGTTGAGATGCAGTGTCAGGCGCTGCAACATTTGGCCAAGCGCGCTACGCATCTTTCGCTCCCACGCGTGTACGCAACATCGAGCGGCGACAACTTCACGCTTGCAACACTCGCGGATGGCACGAAGCGCCTTCTCTGGCTGCTGACTTATGTTTCCGGCACTGTACTCGCCGAAGTAAATCCTCATAGCCAGGATTTGTTGCGCAGTCTCGGCCGATTTCTCGGCGAGATGGATGCCGCGCTGGCGGATTTTTCTCATCCGGCGGCACACCGCGAATTGAAATGGGACCTCTCCCGAGCCGCGTGGATTCGAGACCATCTGCGGCACATCGGAGATTCGACGCAGCGCGCACTCGTCGAGCGGTTTCTTGGGTTCTACCAATCGGAAGTGGTTCCCGCACTGCCTTCGTTGCGCCGCAGCGTCATCTATGGCGACGCCAATGATTACAACGTGTTGGTAAGTTCCCCCTGGCCGCCACCGCGAAAAGTAGTCAGCGTCATCGATTTTGGGGACATGCACCACGGTCTCACAGTCTGTGAGGTCGCGATTGCCGCTGCGTATGCAATGCTTGGCGATAAAGACCCACTCTCGGCAGCGAGCGCCGTAGTCGCGGGCTATCACATTGCTTTTCCGCTCACCGAAATCGAGATATCCCTTCTGCACGTACT
>JBGPLB010000309.1:0-3377 GCA_041486245.1 Candidatus Acidiferrum sp. | reverse complement strand
CGCGGCGAGGGTTTTCAGAGCGCCGCTGGCGAAGACGAGTTCATCGTGGGCGCTTAGCGCGGCGAATTTATTGGGATGCGAGCGGAAAAGCAGGCCGGTAAGGTCGGCGATTTTTTTCGCGGCGCGTTCGGCGAATTCGGGATGGGCGTTGAGGCCGGTGCCGACGGCAGTGCCGCCGATGGCTAGATCGTAGAGGCCATCGAGAGCCATGGCGATGCGGCCGCCGTCGCGGTCGAGCAGATTGACGTAGCCGGAAAATTCCTGGCCGACGGTGAGCGGCGTGGCGTCCTGCAAATGCGTGCGGCCGATTTTTACGATGCCGGCGAACTCCCTGGCTTTGGCGTCGAGAGCGTCGCGAAGTTTTTTCACAGCGGGGAGCAGGCGAAGTTTAGTTTCGGTCGCGGCGGCGATGTGCATGGCGGCGGGGAAAGTGTCGTTCGAGGATTGCGACATGTTTACGTCGTCATTCGGATGAATGGGCCTTTTGGTGCCCATGATGCCGCCGGAAATTTCGATGGCGCGGTTGGAGATGACTTCGTTGACGTTCATGTTGGTCTGCGTGCCGCTGCCAGTTTGCCAGATGCGAAGAGGGAAGTGCTCGTTGAGCTTTCCGGAAATGACTTCGTCGGCGGCTTGCGTGATGAGCGCGGTCTTTTCGGCGGGGAGCTTGCCGAGGTCCTGGTTGACGAGCGCGGCGGCCTTTTTGAGGATGCCGAAGGAGCGGATCAGCTCGGGGGGCATGGTGTCCTTGCCAATCGAGAAGTGGATGAGCGAGCGCGCAGTCTGCGCGCCATAGTAGCGGTCGGCGGGGACGTCGATCTTGCCCATGCTGTCGGACTCGCTGCGAGTCGGGACGTTGGCGGCTAGTTGGGTGGCTTCAGACATTTGAGGCTCCTGTCGAATTGGCGGCCCTGATTTTAGCAGGAGAAAGAAGTAAAGAAGTAGCGCGATGGATAAGTAGCGATGATGTTGGGTACTCCCACCCCTGGTGTTTTTTGTAAGAGTGGCAAATAAAGGAGTTATGCTTGACGAAGCTCGTAAGAGTGGCAACGGCTAGACTTAAAGTGGCTGTGTTTTCAGCGATTTGCGCGGGCACTGTAAGAGTGGCAAACAAAGGACTTACGGGATGGCGTTCTGCAGGCTTCGCAGCAAATAGGGATCGGAGCGGTACAAACGAATGGCAGGCGGACGCGGGATGGTGCGCGTTATTCACAGCAAATTATAGCATGTTGGTGCTGTTTGTCAATAAGTAACTGATAAGTCGTTTGGCTGCATGGGGATAACAGGTGCCAATTCGAATTGGCACCTGCAAATTGGGCCCGGGGCGCGAACGGGGGCAAGGTGGCGGCCTTGCGAAGCGCGTACTGGGAGGGTAGGCTTCCACAAGTTCCGTGAATCCAAACGCTTACATTATTGCCGGGCCGAACGGTGCGGGGAAGACGACGTTTGCGCGGGAGTTCCTCCCTAATTATGCGAACTGCAAGACTTTCATTAATGCCGACCTGATTGCGCAGGGCATGGCTCCTTTTTCACCGGAGAGCGCGGCTTTTCGAGCTGGGAGGCTGATGCTCGAGGAGATTGAGTTTCACGCGAGCCGGGGGGAGGATTTTGGGTTTGAGACAACGCTTTCGGGGAAGGGGCACATAAAGGTCGTGCGTGGGTTGAAGAAGCGCGGGTATGAGGTGCACATTTTTTATCTTTGGGTGCCTAGCGCAGAGTTGGCGTTGTCGCGCGTAAGAGGACGAGTTTTGCGCGGCGGCCACAACATTCCGGAGGCGGTCGTGCGCAGGCGGTTTGAGCGCTCGATCAGGAACTTTTTGGGGCAGTACCGGCCGCTGGCGGATTCTTGGACACTCTATGACAATACGGCCGAGACACCAGTGATCATCGCTTCCGAAGAACACGGCCATCTCCATTTGGTTGAAACAAAGCGGTATAATGAATTGGTGAAACGATACGCAAGCCATGACTAAACCTCCCCAGAACGTGCTTGAATTGCCGCTGGCTGAAAGAGGCTTGATGGCGCTCAAAGCGGCGGTCGAGAAGGTCATCGAAGAGCACGCGCGCGAAGGGTTGCCGCTTTATATTTGGCGAGATGGAAAAGTTGTGGCGGTTCCTGCGGAAGAGTTGCGCACCCATTCCCGGTCGTAATCTCAGCAAAATCTTAAAAGTGTAGATCAAGAACCGAGAAAAGCGGTCCGCCTCCCGGGGTAACCGACAGGTTGACCCTAAGGGGCGCTTGCGAGGTGGTGACGCAACGGACTCGGGGGCAGCACGGCTTCGAAGGCCGCCGCATGCATGGTTGGGGAGTTGGGCAATTGGAAACACGGCCCGTGACAGCGAACACGGAGTGGGAGTGGGAACCGAAGCGTTGTGTATAATTGAAGCCTTGGGGATTTAGCGGAATTCATGCCAGAAGAGACAAAAACAGTTAAGGCTAGCGCGGGAGTGTCGCGAGAGCGGCGGCGGCGCTTCCGCCGGACGCGTGCGCGCGAGCTGAAGATGATCGCCAAGGCGCTGGCGTCGACGAATCACCCAATCTTGGTGCACATCATTCCGATGCGGCGCTGCAATCTGGACTGCGGGTATTGCAACGAGTACGACAACGTGTCGAAACCCGTGCCGCTGGAGGAGATGAAGAAGCGGCTGGACATTCTGGCGGACATGGGGACTTCGATCATTACCATCAGCGGGGGTGAGCCGCTGATGCATCCGGAGCTGGAGGAGATTATTGGGCACATCCGGAAACGCGGGATGATCGCGGGAATGATAACCAACGGCTATTTGCTGAGCAAGGAACGGATTGGCACTTTGAACGAGGCGGGATTGGAGCACTTGCAGATCAGCATCGATAATCTGGTGCCGGACGAAGTGTCCAAGAAGAGTTTGAAGACGCTGGATATCCGGCTGGAGTGGCTTGCGGAGTACTCGGTGTTTCAAGTGAATATCAATTCGGTGTTGGGAAGCGGAGTGAAGGACCCGGAAGACGCTTTGAAGATTGCGCACCGGGCCGTGGAGCTGGGATTTACGAGCACGGTGGGGATTATTCACGACCACAACGGGCAATTGAAGCCGCTGGGACCGCGCGAGCAGGAGATTTTCGAAGAGATCATGGAGCTGGGGAAGCGCTCGTTTTCGAGATTTAACGATTTTCAGCACAGCGTGGCGCGGGGCAAAGAACACGACTGGCGCTGCCGCTCAGGCTCGCGATATTTGTATATTTGCGAGGATGGGCTGGTGCACTGGTGCTCGCAGCAGCGGGGGTATCCGGGGGTTCCGCTGGCGCAATATACGGATGAGATGCGGCATCGCGAGTACTACACGGCGAAACATTGCGCGCCGATGTGCACAGTTTCTTGCGTGCAGCAGGTGGGGAT
>JBGPLB010000308.1:0-3557 GCA_041486245.1 Candidatus Acidiferrum sp. | reverse complement strand
CGTCTGGACTGCCGCGTCCGCTTTGGCTTTTACGATTTCCTGTTCGGCTTGTTCGAGGTCACTCCGGTTTTGCCCCAGGTTGTATTCTTGCTGGCTTGGGTCGAACTCCAGGATTACGTCGCCTGTATGCACCTGAGTTCCGGCCGCAGCCAGCTGAATGATCTGGAGCGTTCCCCCCGCGATCGGAGGAGCCGAGATGCCTCTCGATTGCTGTGCCTGCAGCGCGCCCTTCGTGAACACCTTGAGTTGGAGATCCACTTCCTTCACCGTGGCCGTGGGAATTTCCGCATTGCCGGCCAGAACCGTAGTTTGGCGGCACGCGATAAAGCTCCCACCCAGCGCCAGGGCAAGTACGAACGTGATCGCGTAAGCTGTACGTCCGTTCAAAAAGAGTCTCCTACTTTGCAGGCGTCGGGTCCTTTAGTGCCAGCCGCTCACCCGGTCGCAAACCTTTCGCAATCAAGACGTCCTCGCCGCTCTGCCTCGTCACTTCCACCAGTGTCTCTTCGAATTTCGATCCTCGCCTCACATAGGCAACCGTCCGCCCCGCTTTTCTGAAGAGAGCCGAGGTCGGGATTACAATTCCGTCGGGCACGCGATCCACCGCGATGCGGATCGTCGCTCCCATTCCCGGGGCGAGCCGGGGGTCGTCGCCCGACAAGCTGAGTTCCACCGCAAAATTTCGCGGAATCGGCCATCCCGCTGTAAAGTCCATGCTCGCCGTCGGACTGATCGTGTCGACGTGCCCGTCGAAGGTCCGGTCCGGAAGTGCATCGAGCAGCACCGTGGCGGACTGGCCCAATTTCAGTTGGCCTCTTTCCGCTTCTTCCACACGGGCCACAAGCTTTAGGGCGGAGGAATCCGGCAGCTCCGCGATGGCCACGCCAGGTGACGCCCGGTCACCCGGCTTGAACGGGGTGGGACCTCCTTGTGGCTGCCAGTGATTCTGCAGCGCCACAACGCCATCAAGCGGAGCAAGAAGCGTAAGTGATTCCAGGCTGCGCTCATCCTGGGCCACCTGGAACGCGGCCTGATCTCGTTTTTGCTTCTTACTTGAGAGGTCGGAACCAGCCGCCGCGCGATCCGCTTTTAGCTTGGCCTCGGTTTCTTTCACTTTCTGTTCCGCATCCTCAAGTTTCAATTTGGCCTGTTCGCCTTCGATGGCTGAAAGAATTTCCTGTTTGCTGGCATCCATTCGCGCTTTCTCAGTGTCGTATTTCGCGGTCATCACATCCGTAAGGTCTTGCTCTTCCTTCAATCGCGCCGCCGCCCGCGACTGCTGGATCTCCGCTTCCGCGGACGTGACGGCAGACTTATCTTCCGCCAGCTTTTGCTTCACCGTGGTCGGGTCAAACTCCACCAGAAAATCGCCCTTCTTCACGTTCGTTGCATTCGCGACGAGCCTTAGTATTTGCAGGTCGCCTGCGGCGTAAGGTGCCGCGAGTACCACCGAGCGAATGGCTTTGACCTCGCCCTTAATTTCCACGTAATCCACGAATTCCTTGCGCTTCACTTCCGTCGTCGGAAGATTTGCGGCTGAGCTTGCCAAACGGAAGGCCCCGAAGATGAGCCCACCAATGATCAAAATGGCAACGCTTACAAGCGTTTTCCATCTGGACTTCCAGATCTGGCTCGTCCCGCTCATCGCCTCGCCGCCGCTCTCGACTGTTCTACAGCCTCTCGCTGGATCACGTCACCCTCTGCCAACCCCGACTCCACAACAGCATTCAAGTCATTCCGCGGCCCTAATTTCACCGTGCGCTTCTCAAAACCATTCGCAGTTTTCAGCAATACAAATGGGTGTCCCGATTCCAATCCGATACTTTGGCAAGGGACCACCAGCACGTTGTTCTGCGAACCGAGGTCCAAGTCCATCGCCGCCGAGAGGTCGGGCAACAATCTTGGATCGTTTCCTTGGACGGAAAAACGCGCTGTAAACGTACGGACCATCTCAGAAAATTGCCCAGTGTGGCCAAGCGGAGAAAGCTCCTGGAGGACGGCCGGAAGACTCATCCCCGGGTAGGCATCCAAATGCATTTCGGCTTTTTGGCCTGTGTGTACTTTCAACAGATCGACTTGATTTAGATCCACACGTACTTCCATACGCGAGGGATCGACCACCTGAAGGAATGGCACCCCAGGCCGCACCTGATCTCCCTGCTGCACCGTGCCCATCCGCCCGCCGAGCCAAATCGTGTTGTAAACGACCACTCCCTCCATCGGCGAGTGCACGGCCATCTTCGCTGCGTTACCCAGTGCGTAGCGCATCGCCTCCTTTGCGCGATCACGCTGAATCTCCAGAATCTTGATCGCCGCTGCCGCCGCCGCGCGCTTTAACTGATATGTTTCCTTCAGTTGTTTCAGAGTCGCTTGCGCTTCATCCACGGCTTCCTGATTCTTTTCGGCGTCGATGCGCGAAACAACTTCATTTCTCTGAATCTCCAGTTGCGCGCGCTTCAATTCGTCTTCGGCTTGTTTCATCGCCGTGTCATCTTTTGCTCGGGCGATGTCTTCCTCAGATTGTTTCTGCGCCACTTGGCTCACCAGATTGTCGTAGGTGCTCTTCTTGTCGAGGTAGTCCTTCATCTGGGCCTGGGGATCGAATTCGACTAAAAGGTCGCCGTTCTTCACGTGGCTGCCCGCAGGCGCCAGTTTCGTAACCACCATCGAGCCGACCTGCGCTCCTTCGAGCTTAGGCGCAAGCACGACAAACGAACGAGAGGCCTGCGTTGTTCCATTCAACCGCAGCGTTTGCGAAAGGCTCTTTCTCTCAACTCTGACCAGGGATTCCGAGCGGTCTGCCAGCGGCCGTCCTTGCCGGAAATGTACAAAAAGAAAGAGGATAGCCGCGAGAAACAGTACGGAAGAGATGCGAAGGAGAAGCGCATTGGGCTTGCCGCCGTGATGAGCTATTTGGCCCATAGCCCCATAAGACTCCAGAATCGTCCAACAAGTTATCCCGAGGAAACAGCCTGTTGGAACTCGTTTCTGCCGAATTGGTTGTTTCCCTGAATCCGCGCTTTTTACCTTCTGGCTATAACCAAGTCTATCCCAGTGACAACCGGAACCATACTCCGAATTCTCAGCGCCTTCGCGCTTCGAAACTGCCATCCGACACCCGTACTTGGGTTCGACTTCTGCGTTCCGGCATCGTTTTTGATTTCCGAGATAGTCGAAACCGAGGAGCAGGAAAGCTACATCTAAGATTCAACGGGTCATTGGAGCTGCGAAATCCGCGTGCGTTGAAGGAGCGCTGGAGACTTTCGTTAAGTTTCGCTGAATATTACCTTCAATTCTTACAATTTGACACCTGGGCGCATGGTTTGTAGTCTGCGACACTCGTGACCCTGGGAAGGGCAGCTGCTCGATTCGTAAGCCGAGGCATAGGACCATCCTGAAACACAACGCTCGCCAAATGCGTTCGTGGGCACGGTATGCTAGACATGTCCGGGTGGAGCGAGAGTCACCGCAAGGCATGAAAACCGCTTTTCTTAAATCCGCCAGTCAAACTCCATCGTCCAGCGATGGAGAATTGCTCACGGAAGCACAGATTTTTT
>JBGPLB010000307.1:0-3618 GCA_041486245.1 Candidatus Acidiferrum sp. | reverse complement strand
CGGCGCGAAGGTCGAAGTGCCTACGATTGACGGTCGCTCGCTTGTGCGCATTCCTCCCGGAACAAACAGCGGCAAAACTCTGCGCCTGAAGGAAAAGGGCGTGCCCAGTGCACGCAGCGGCGCCCGCGGGGATCAGTACGTAGAAATCCAAGTGGTTGTGCCACAGCCAACGGACGAGCGCGTCCGCAATCTGATGAAAGAACTTGAAACCGTAGCGCCCGATGATCCGCGCAAAGATCTGTTCAGTAAAGCCGGGGTCTAATGGAATTTTGAATGTAGGGGCACGATATATCGTGCCCCTCCGGTAGCGAGCGCAACACAATGCCACAGCGAGCAAGAAAACGGGCCAAAGCAGGCTACATGATCAGCGCCGTAGCGGAGCTATACAAACTCCATCCGCAAACGCTGCGTCTCTACGAACGCGTAGGCTTGCTCAAGCCCTCGCGCTCGCAAGGCAACACGCGGCTCTACACCGATTCCGATCTCGAGCGCCTCGACGTGATCCTGACCCTCGCGCGGGATATGGGCGTAAACCTCGCAGGCATCGAAATCATTCTGAATATGCGCGAAAAAATGGTCGAGATGGAACGCCAAATGACGGAGTTTGCCTCCGTGGTGCAGCAAGAACTGTCGCGGGTGGCGTCAACACGTTCGCAAGATAGAGAACCCCACAACGCAATTGTGCGCGCTACGCCTCGCGCGCTACGCACGTCCTAGTGGGACAGACATTCTTGTCTGTCTCTCTGTCTTAAAACAACCCACGCAGTCAGCCTGAGAGACATTCTCGACCGAGTTTGCGAGTCTCGAAAGACAGGCAAGAATGCCTGTCCCACTCCGTCCTTCCACAGTTTTCCCAAAGCAGACACCTTGCCGTCCAGCCCACGCAAACGTATGCTGTCCGCATGGCTCTTGAGAATTGCTCGCTTTGCAGAGGAACAGGCTGGAAGCTTGTGTCGCGGCCCGATGGCGCCGCAGGCAAGGTTGCCGTCGCCTGTGACTGCGGCATGAAGGAGCGATCCGAGCGAGTCATCGAGCGCGCGCACATCCCCAAGCGCTACGAGCATTGCGATTTTGAAAGCTACAGCACCGACGTCGGCGCAACACCGCAACAAACGGATTCGCTGAAAAAAGCAAAGCTCCTGACGCAGGGATTTGTTCGCGATTATCCGGCCGCCGCGGAAAAGGGCCTGCTGCTGATGGGCCCGTCTGGTGTCGGCAAAACTCATCTCGCCGTCGCTGCGCTCAAGGATCTGATTCGCCGCGGACACGCCGGCCTCTTTTGCGATTACCGCGAACTTCTGAAAGAAATCCAGGCCAGCTACAACCCTTCCAGCGACTCCACGGAAATGGGCATTCTCGAACCCATCCGCGCGGTGGAAATTCTCGTCCTCGATGATCTCGGCGCGAGCAAGCCTTCGGATTGGGTACGCGACATCGTCGGCATCGTTCTGAACGCCCGTTACAACGAACGCCGCACAACAATTATCACGACGAATTACTATGACAATCCGGCTCAGGAAGGCGAAGCCACTCGCCTTCCCAGCGGAAAACTCGTTATGCCCACCCGCGAAGACTCCCTCGAACAGAGAATCGGCAGCCGTATGCGCTCCCGCCTCTTTGAAATGTGCCGCACCGTGGAAGTCATCGCCCCGGATTTCCGCCGCGAATCCACCCAAGCTGGCCGCGCCCGCGCGTAAATCTTCGCAAATCAATTTCCAACACGATGTCTCGGCAAAAAATAGCAGATATGCTCGAAGGCAAGGATCGGCGCTCCATCGGACGCGCAAACGAAGTGGCGCGCCTCGTTCTCAGACAACCGCGGCGGTTGCGCGAACTCATCGAGTGCCTCTGGAACGAAAATCCAGTTCTGCGAATGCGCGCGGCGGACGCGGCTGAAAAAGTTTCCGCCAAGAAGCCCCGGCTCCTGGACCGCCACAAAGCCGAACTCCTCGGCCTACTCGCCGAAACGGAACAAATCGAGCTGCGCTGGCATCTTGCGCTCATGGTCCCGCGCCTGCGCCTCAGCGCTACAGAACGCCAGCGGGCCGCCGCAGCATTGCAGCGCTACCTGGACGATCGCAGTTCGATCGTGAAGACTTTTGCTCTCCAGGGACTAGCAGACCTCGCTCGCAACGACCTCGCGCTACAAAGCAAGGTGAAGCAACTCCTTGAAGCTGCCCTGCAATCAGGAACGCCGGCAATGAAGGCGCGGGCTCGTAAGCTGCTCAAAGAGCATCAGGGCTAGCCGAAGGTTTTCTGTAGATTCGCATGAGAGTTAGGCAGGAGCCGCAAGCCAATCTCAGCGCCAAGCCGGCAAAACCGGTTTCATTGACACGGGGTCGAGGCGGCGAGTATCCTTTTGAGGTTGCAGCGCGCCTCGAAACGCCCGCAGCACCTTTGTCCCGAATGACCGCTTAGCGGTTAACCTCCTTGCATCAACCCTGTCAGGGAAGTGGCAAGGAATATTATCGACGTTTTGCATGACCCCGGCTTAGCGGGGTTTAGACAGAATAGATGTAATCTCCCGGAGGCCAACAACCATGTTTCCTGACCACGAAAACCTTTCCTCAGCGGCAGCCGCCGCTCCTGCACCTGAATCCGATTCTCATCAGAACAGCAGCCCGGATGAAGTGAACACGGCACACGCTAGTGCGGCCGAGCCGCCTGTTGCGAAGGAAAGCGCCGCAGCGCCGGAGCCTGCCGCAAACGCCAGCGATGCTGGCGCTGAGTCGCACGCTAAGCCGGCGGATTCTGCTGGCGTCGCCGAGGAACATGCAAGTGCCGCGGAAGTTCCTGCAGCCGCGGAAACGAAATCTGCAACCGCCTCAGCTCCAGCCGATGCCGAAGCCACCGCTGCCGCTGAAGAGGCAGCCGGCTCAGAAGAGATGAGCAAGCTGATGGAGCAGTACGACGAGCAGCACGAAGCTGCTTCGCAAAACGAAATTATCGAAGTAAAGGTGGTCGCCTACACGGAACACGGCGTGGTAGTGGACCTCGGCGGAAAAACCGAAGGCCTGATCCCCGCGGCGGAATTCTCGGAAACGGACATTCCTCGTCCGGAGCCAAACGCTACCATCGAAGTGCAGCGCACCGGCGAGCACAAAGACGGCTTCACGATTCTCTCCTATCAAAAAGTTCTGCGCCGCCGCACCTGGGAAAAAATCGAAGCGGCCTACAAAGCCAAGGAAACCATCACTGGCAAAGTAGTGGACCGCATCAAGGGCGGCCTCGTTGTGGACATCGGCGTCCGCGCGTTTCTTCCCGGTTCTCAGTTTGACCTTCGTCCCACGCAGAACCTCGACGACCTGACCGGCACCGAAGTGCAAGTGCGCGTCACCAAGCTCAACCGCCGCCGCGGTAACGTAGTCGTCAGCCGCCGCGCGATTCTCGAAGAAGAACTGCACGCCAAGCGCGCCCAGTTGATGGAGACACTCACGGAAGGGCAAGTCGTTCATGGCCACGTGAAGAACGTGACCGAATACGGCGCCTTCGTCGATCTAGGCGGCATCGACGGCTTGCTCCACCTGACCGACCTAAGTTGGGGCCGCGTCAAGCATCCCTCCGACGTGGTAAAGCCCGAGCAAGAACTCGACGTCATCATCCTGAAGTTCGACAAGG
>JBGPLB010000306.1:0-3635 GCA_041486245.1 Candidatus Acidiferrum sp. | reverse complement strand
CTTGCGGCATTCTGGCTCGAATTTTCTCCCCTGCGGCGTGCGCGAAGAAAGATTAGGTCTTAGTTGCTCGATGTCGTATAAAAGCGGTAATCTCTCCGCATGGCAAAACCCAAGCCCGCTCCGGCAACGAAAGCTGCTGGAAAGGTCGACAAGAAAAGAACCTACCTCAGCCAAACGGACGTGCCGCTCTATTCTTTGGAGAAGGCACTTAAGATTCCCCAAGCCATAGTGGACAACTACGGCAAAGGCCCTGCAAAGCCGCTCGAAGTTGCGAAGGCCCTCGAAGTGTCGCCTACCAACCCGTATTTCAAAATGCTGGCTGGCGCTTCGATTGCCTACGGGCTGACCGAAGGCGGTTGGAATGCGGCTCAAATCGTGCTCACGCCTCTCGCCCTTCAGATTCTCAAACCGAAAACCGAAAACGCGCCCCTCGAGGGAAAGCGGGAGGCATTGCTCAGGCCTCGTGTGATCCGAGAGTTCCTTACCAGATACAACGATGCGGCGATTCCCCGCGATGACATCGCCCGTAACGTGCTGGAAGATTTGAGCGTTCCCAAAGATCGTACGGTAGAAGTATTGAAGCTAATCATGGAGGGCGCAGAAGCAGTCGGGTTCATCACAGAGATTAAGGAAAAAAAGTACGCCAATTTAAAGGGTGTTACTCCTACCGCGCCAAAGATCGGACCAGAGGACGAGACGGATGACATTTTAGAAGCCGAAAAAATCAATGAGGAGCCAGAAGTTGCTACACCAATCTTGGCCACCAAATCGACCAATGCGCGTCTGACAAAAGTGTTCATCTCGCACGGGAAGAACAAAGCGTTCATCGACCCTATCAAGGAGCTGTTAAAGTTTGGCAACCTTGAGGCCGTGGTCTCGGTTGAGAAGTCTACCGTGTCGCAGCCCGTTACCCAGAAGGTGATGAGCGATATGCGGTCCTGTGGAGCAGCCATCATTCACGTTGACAGCGAGCGCAGGTTAATGGACCTGGAATCCAATGAAGTGTTCGCGTTGAACGAAAATGTTCTGATTGAGATTGGGGCTGCGATGGCACTGTACGGCGAGCGCTTCATCTTGCTCGTGAAGGAAGGCGTGAAGCTACCTTCGAATTTGCAAGGGATATACGAAGTGCGCTACGCGGGGGACAAACTCGACGGAAATGAGACCATCAAACTGATGGGCTCTATCAACGATATGAAGACCAAGCCGCTACCCTCCGCCGGGTGACATTCAGATGCCCCGCCGCAAATCTCCGGTCTTGCCATACGACCCGCACATTGTCAGATTGCTTCATCTTCCGAAACGAACGCAACCCCGGATGGTCAAGCGCGTTCTGAAAACAGTTTTTAGAACACGGTGCAAGCCATGTTGGGAACTAAAATACTGTCCTTACGGCCCCTTGGTTGAGCGATTTCCGCTACCGCGCATCATCCGTGCGGACGCGATCCAGCACACGGAATTTCTAAAACAGCAGTTGAAGGCTCACGCCTATGACGGACGGCGCAAGCGAATGTTCTCTGCTGAAGTGAAACTTTTCGACCCACGCAATTTCCCCGAACAGATTCCCGAAGAGGAAGACTTTATGGGCTGCCACATTTTTGGCCACTATTGCCCGGCCTTTTTCGTGGCGGAGCCATTCACAGAAACCGGCGACCTGCGCAGAGGGAACAGTTCGATCTCCTTTCAGACCAAACTGCGGGTTGCGCGACGGGACAACTACACCTGCCAGGAATGTGGCCGATTGCTTCGGGAGTTCGAACTGGAATTTGACCACGTCATCCCGCGCTCTCTAGGAGGCACGTCAGACGAGCACAATATCAGGGTCACATGTTTGAGGTGCAATCGAACCAAGGGCAAGCAAGTGCAATTTATAGGGGGACCTGAAAAAAGCATTCTGAACTATCTGGTCTCAATTAAACCTAATGCTAAGGAAGAAAAGGGGAAAGGTATGAAGTCCGGGCTTGTCGATTCGGGTTGCAGCCTGGTCTTACACCTCCGGTGGTGTTAGGCGGGGGGCGGCGGGAATTTCCGAGGTTTTCAACGGGAAGGCAAACTGGTGGATTCGGGCGACTCCTTTTGAGGCAAAATACCACCGATTTTGAGGCAAGATACCACCGACATGGCAAGGCCCGGTGGCTGCCCATTAAGAAATAAAAGAGCGCTGGGCTGCACGTTGGCTGCTCCGGGCCACAACAGTGTGTTACGACGCGAAGACCACGAAGTAGAGCGTGCGCAGCACGTCGCGCTCGGCACGCGTGAACTTCGGGTAGGATCGCGGGCGACCCGTGGTCACGGTAAAGCCGCCGCTCCCCTCCGAATTGGCCACGGTCTGCGGCCAGAGCACCTTCAGGCCGGGATCGATGCGCCGAGCCTGGGCCAGGCACTTCTGCGGGATGGAGTGGAGGGAATCGTCCGAGGCCTGGAAGTAGATGTGGCCCTTAGGAAGCGGCGGCAGCGTGGGGGCCGCTTCCATTCGGGCAAGTGCGTCGAGCACCAGCGCGCTGAATCTCACGTGGAGCTTGACGCCGTTCACGTCCAGCTGGATGGGTTTCATCGTCTTTCTACCGTGCCGCACGCCGGACAACTCTCTCATTGCGCTGCGCTGGCCGGGGCCACGGCTGTTGACGCCCTCGTCGGCGTGGTGGCGCGTGCCGGTTTCTTCGCGGCGGGCTTCTTCGGCGCGGCGACCTTCGCCTTCGGCTCCGCGATCTCCCGCAGCGCTTTGATTTTCAACAGGAATCTCGCCGTCCAGCGATCGTCCTTGCCCAGCCCTTTCACCTTAATACCGCCCTTTCCACCTTTGGCGACCTTGGCGAAGAACTTCGCCAGACGAGGCGACAATCGGTCCGGCTTGTAACCCGTCGCGGCCAGCAGCGAAGGATTGCCCGGCGAGAATTTTACCCCGATGGCGGTGTGCGTGACCGTGATGAGTTTCGGCTGCTTGGTTTTGGTCTTCATGAGGTTTCTCCTTTTCGTGAGGCGCGCCTCGAGGTGTTGGGGGCGCTTGCCTCACCTCTAGAGTGTTAATTAAATCGTGAAGACGTCATTATGTACACAGGAGATGTGCGGGGGCGGCATACCTGTGTTTGGTGGGGGCCTACGAATAAGTTCAGGGACGCGGGGCACGAGACCCGCCGCTCCGGTCGCCGCAGCAATGAGGACTGGAATCCGGCGCGCGGTTGTGGAAAGCTGGTGCCGCGAGGCGAGGACCGAAGGCGCGGTGAACATCCGCGCTGAGGCGGGAATATGGTGAACTTTCGGTTTACAGTGGGCCAGCGTGTGAAAGTCAAAGGCACCAACGAGACCGGAACGGTCGTGCGCTGCGACACAGAGCCAACGCTTGAGCTAGCCTTCTACGAAGTAAATTTCGAGGACGGGAGCACGAGACGGATCGCGGAGAGTCGGTTGCTGCCGGCATGACGGGGCTTCACTCGGCTACCGAGACCCGGAACGCTGGACGCCAGGGTTGCCGCTGAAAATCTTTGCCGAGTGACGCGCGCGCCGGGATCTCACGACTCGGGTTGGAGGAAGCGTTCTGGTCTAGGCTGGACAAATCAACTCACCCCTCGTCTGGTGGGTCGTAGAAATCCTGCGGGTCTGGGTTCTCTATGTCCACCGTCGTGGGCAGGCCAGCG
>JBGPLB010000305.1:0-3641 GCA_041486245.1 Candidatus Acidiferrum sp. | reverse complement strand
TCGCGGACGGGATGGAATTCGGGAATGTTGAGGGCTTCGAAATTGTAGTAGGGCGTTTCGATTTCGGGGCCTTCGACGACGGAGAAGCCGATGGAGACGAAGATGTCTTCGATTTGCTGGAGAACTTGGCGGATCAGATGATGCGAGCCGATGGTGCGTGTGACGCCGGGGAGTGAGAGGTCGATGTGCTCACGTGCCAATGCCGATTGGTCGGCGCCAGATTCGATGGCGAGGCGGCGAGATTCTATTTGTGATTCGACGTGGGCGCGAAGTTCGTTGAGGCCAGCCCCTACGGCGCGCTTCAGGTCGGGTGGGGCGGGTTTGAGCCAATTGTCTGTGACGAGCGCAAGAAGGCCGGATTTGCGGCCTAGCCAGCGGTCACGAAAGATTTTCCATTCGGATTCGTCGTGAACGGTCTTGAATTGTCCATCGAAATGAGCACGAAGCTCCGCGAAGCGAGAGGTGACCTGAGCGGCTTGCGTGATGCCGAGAGCCGTGAGGGTCATTTCGAGACCGAGGTCAGTAGGTTGCATAATCGCGAGATAGATTACACCCCGCGGGCACGGCGTGCCGTGCCCCTACGGGAAAAGTCAGGACAATAAGTGCAAAATTCCAAACGCTGCGCCATTCGTTACCTTACGAGCACCACCAGCAATCGAAGAGGGATTTCTCTCTGCGCAGGCCGACCACTTCGCAGGAGCGAAGTGGAAAGAAAGAGCGCCGCCCTGCTCCGTTCGAAATGAAGGTTTGGCTGGTGAGCCCAAGGAGCTACGACGCCTTTTTGGCTTGGGGCGGAGCGGCGGACTTGGCGCTGGCGACCAGGCTTGTAAAGGCGGCAGCGTCCTTGACCGCGATATCGGCCAGGATTTTGCGATCGAGGGAGACGCCTGCGGCTTTTAGGCCGTGAATCAACTGACCGTAAGTAAGGCCATTGTTGCGGGCGGCTGCGCCGATGCGCTGGATCCAAAGTTTGCGATATTCGCGTTTTTTTACGCGGCGGTCGCGCTTGGCGTAACGATCGGCGCGATTCGCTGCTTCCTGCGCGGATTGGTAAAGCTTGCTTTTTGTTAGAAAGAAGCCTTTTGTGCGTTTGAGGTACTTCTTACGACGGGCGCGGCGTTTTGTGCCGCGTTTTACGCGAGGCATGGGTTTTTCTCCTTAAAGTTGGGAGACAAACACGGCACGTTCACGCGGGAAAATACGCGTAAAGCAGCGGGTTTGTCTCTGATTTGCGTTGCTTGCCGCTGGGTTATTGGCCTTGCGGCACATAACTTTTTGCGGCTTATCGGCCGGCAGGCACCCGTGAAGCGCTGCCTGGCACGATACGCGGGACTTGCGTCCTGCGTTTCTGACGGAAGGGCACGGCGTGCCGTGCCCCTACGAAGAAAATCTTTGCGCGTACGAAATGTAACGGCACGCGCTCAAAAGCATTACGGCTTTAGCCGTAGGGGAGCATTTGTCTGACGGCGGCAACGTCTCTCGGACTGACCAGCGTCAGCTTTTTTAGCTTGCGCATGCGGCCGGGAGCCTTCGTGCCCATCAAGTGACGCTTGCCGGAGTGCATACGTTTGATTTTGCCGTTCGCGGTGATCTTGAAACGCTTTTTGGCGCCGCGATGGGTCTTCAGTTTCAGTTTTGGTTTCGTCGAATTCCTTGGCATGACTTGAAATGCTCTCCTTGACGGGCGGGGCTTGCGCCACCGCTGTAATTCTATTTTTCTGGTAACTGACCAACGGGCACGGCGTGCCGTGCCCCTACGAGAATCAGATTTGCCGTCACAGACAAATACAAAGGCTACTGCGATTGCTGTGCCGCCGATTGGCCCGCGGGCTTGGCGACCGAGACGCCTTTTTTCGGCGCCAACAGAGCAACTAGTACGTTGCCTTCCATGCGCGGCATCGTTTCAATCTGGCACTGGTCGGCGATTTCGACGAGCAAGCGATTCATCTTGGCGCGGCCCACTTCCTGGTGTGCCATTTCGCGGCCGCGATGGAAAATCATGGCGCGAACTTTGTGGCCGTCTCCGAGGAAGCGGATGATCTGGTTCTTACGAACCTGATAATCGTGCTCCGCGGTTGCGGGACGAAACTTTACTTCCTTGAGCTGCGAGCCACGGCTGCTCTTGCGCTGTTCGTGCGCTTTCTTGTTGGCCTGGTAGAGATACTTGCCGTAGTCGGTGATCTTGCAAACTGGCGGATCCGCCGTCGGCGAAATCTCCACCAGATCAAGACCGCGCTCGCGCGCCAACTTCATGGCCTCGAATGGCTGCATGACGCCAAGCTGGCCGCCCTCTTCATCAATCACCCGGATCTCGCGAGCGCGAATCCGCTCGTTGACGCGGATGCGATCGCTCTGCCGGAAGCTGCGTTCTGCGATATTCCCCCCTAAGTGCTAAAAGGCGCCTTGCCGCCCGCCTCGCCGGGCTGGGTCTCGAATCCGTCACAAGCCCATCCACATGGCCGGAAAACCGACCAGGGACGGGTTTCAAAGTATAGCATGCAAAACGGGCCGCCCTGCAATACCCAAACTGGCGCTTGGAGGTCAGGGGTTTAACGGGAGATTGAGATCTTCGGCCAACTGCTCGGCGTCAAAGGGACTGCAAGCAAAATAGCGTCCGCCGATCTCCAGCGTAGGAACTTTGCGCTTTCCCCGGTTGGCTTTGATAACGATTTCCTCCGCAGAAGGGTCCGTTTCAATACTCACTTCGCGAAATTCCACACCGTGCGCTTTCAGGAAGGATTTTGCGCGCCGGCAGTCCGGACACCAGGCAGTGGTGTACATCGTCACCATTTCCATCGCAGCTCCAACCTGATTAGATGCGGGAGAAGGATCGCCGTCGCAGGGGACGTGAATGGCAGAGCACCAAAGAATGGCAAGCCTGGGGTCAGCGGGTTTCTACCGGAGCGCCCCGATACTTGCGCGCGACCTGGATTCGAATAAGAGAGCGCTGTAGCGCGATAAAAGCGCGGTCCCAATCGATATTCGGATCACCAGAGGCCAGGTGTTTTTCCGCGCGAGCTTTGGCCGCTTCCGCGCGGGCAAGGTCAATTTCCGCCGCACGCTCGGCGGTTTCCGCGAGGACGGTGACGCGGTCGCCCAGGACTTCGGCGAAACCCTGGATGATGGCGAGAACTCCGCTGGGATTTGCGCCCGCTCCGCGATAGGTCAGTTCGCCGATGCCAAGCTCGGTCATGAGCGGAGCGTGTCCCGGCAAAATGCCGAGCTCCCCTTCCGCGCCGGGAATTACGACCTCAACGACGCTTTCGCGCAGGAATTGCCGCTCCGGCGTAACGATGACCAGCTCGATGGATTCCGGAAGCATTTGCGTTTAAACGCCTGCCTTCATTTTTTCTGCTTTCGCGAGTGCTTCGTCGATCGTGCCGACCATATAGAAGGCCTGCTCGGGGATGTCGTCGTACTTGCCTTCGACAATTTCCTTGAAGCTGCGGACGGTATCCGCAATCTTGACGTACTTGCCTTCGAGGCCCGTGAATTGCGCGGCTACGAACATGGGCTGCGAAAGGAACTTCTCGATCTTGCGGGCGCGAGCCACGGCTTGCTTGTCTTCGTCGGAAAGTTCCTCGATACCCAGAATGGCAATGATGTCCTGCAGATCCTTGTAGCGCTGCAGCACGCCCTTG
>JBGPLB010000304.1:0-3668 GCA_041486245.1 Candidatus Acidiferrum sp. | reverse complement strand
GTTTCTGCGTCACGCGATTCGGATAAGCATAGAGGAAGCGGACCCACAGCAAATCATCCACTTGCGCCAGGCGTTCGAGCAATTGCGCGAGGCCGTCGCGAAGGCCGAGATCCTCGCCGTAAGAAGTGGTGTCCTGTCCAATGAGCGTGATTTCGCGCGCGCCCGCGGCGGCAAGATTTTCCGCTTCGCGAACGACCGATTCAAAGCGCCGGCTGCGAAATGTTCCGCGCAGCTGCGGAATGATGCAGAACGTGCAGGGATGGTCGCACCCTTCGGCGATTTTAATGTACGCGGCATGGCGCGGCGTGGTGATCACGCGCGGAGTGAGGTCGTGATAGAGAAACGCCGGCGGCGCGGCGGGCAGCACACGCAGATCGCCATCGACGGCTTCGAGGATGCGCTCCACTTCGCCGGTTCCCACCACGGCATCCACTTCCGGAACCTGCTCGAGAATCTGCTCGCGAAAACGCTCGACAAGACATCCGGCGACGATGAGCTTGCGTGCCGCGCCAAATTTCTTGTGCTCGGCCATCTCCAAAATCGCGTCCACAGACTCTTTTTGTGCGGACTCGATGAAGCTGCACGTGTTGACCACGAGTATTTCCGCTTCATCCGCGCGCGGTGTAAGCTCGTAACCTTCGCGCGTAAGAATACCCATCATCACCTCGCTGTCGACGAGGTTCTTCGGGCAACCCAGGCTGACGAATCCGACCTTAGTCATAGGCAGTAAATTTGCGCCTTTGCGCAATTCTCAATGGTAACACGCGGCAGAGGGCGGAAACCAAACTGCGTTGGCTCAAGGGCCGGCAGCAAACGACAAGAAATTCAGTCACGAAGCGGGAACTTCAGCGTGCTGCCGCGGACGAGCGGATTTGCTCAAGCAGCGCCCGGAGGCGAATCGTGTCGCAAGGCGCCCCGCCAAAGCGCGCCTTGGTGTAGTACTGAATGAATTCGTACACCGCCGGCGCGAGTCTCGGTTGCGAAACGGCCGCGGCGAACTCGAAAGGCGTCTGAGTCGGCTGCCGCGCGAAGCCGCGTCGCTCGAGCAAGTACAAGAGTTCTCCATACAGCCGCGAAGCAAGCTGCGGATTGGAACGAGCGGACTCCGGCGAACGAAGCTGCCAGGACAGCCACAGCCGCCGCGCGACAGCGACCACCAGATCAAACCGCAATGCCATAAGAAAAAGAAGAATGGCCAGTGGAAGCAGCAAACTGAGCCCGTTGCTCCAGGACTTCATCCACCTTCGCCCTTTTTCCTGCTGGTTTAAGAGCCAGGCCCTCGCGGTCTCCGTCCACGTGCGGGTGCTGCGTTGCATGGTTTGCGCAAGCTGAATTTGGTGAATGAAGTCATAGTTGATGACCCACTCGTTCCAGGTGAGCTCGAACCAGTCCATGTACTGCCCGAAGCGCGAAAAAAAACCTCCGCCGGATTCCACGCTCGGCGGAGTCGGATCGAAAGTCATCCAGCCTGTCCCGGGAAAATAGACTTCCACCCAGCTGTGCGCGTCGCTGGCGCGGACGATGTAGTCTCCGCCGAGGTCATTGTATTCGCCCGGCAAAAAGCCATTCACTTCCCGGGTGGGAATCCCCAGCGTGCGAAGCATGATGGCCATCGCGGAAGCGAAATACTCGCAGTGGCCTGCACGCGTCTCGAATAGGAAATGCGCGAGCGGATCGCGCCCGGGTTTTCCAGTGAGGTTGAGCGTGTACGTGAACCGGCTGCGCAAATAGTTTTCCACGGTGATGGTTTTGTCGAAAGGCGTCACGGCTCGTGCTGTGATCTGCTTCGCCAATTCAGGAATTCGCGGATCGAGCCGTGGGAGCTGGAGGTAGGTCGCGCGAATTTCTTCGGGGTACTCAGCGGAAGCGGCGAGCAACTCCGCGACATTCATCGTGGGCAGATGCGAAAATCCCTCGTAGCGAAGGGTGCTGAAATTGTGAGAGGGATTGAAGAGAGAGTCTGTCTCATCCCGGAGTATGTAACTATGGCGCGCACCGTAATCCTGATTTGAGCCTTCCCCGGAAAGGTTTCCGCGCACGGAGATGGCGTTCGCGGGAGCAAATATCGTATCCGTCGCGATGGGCTGAAGCAGCACGGTGTAGCGCAAGTCCATTGCCGTGCGATCCTGCTCCTCGGGCCGGTTCTGGATGTTTATCCATCCACCGGGTCCGGCCTGAATTTGAAGAACTTCGCGACCGGGCGTGTACCAGCGTTTCCCATCAAATGCAGTGAGCGCGATCCCACGCCATCGCAGGGTGGGATAGCCAACCGGTTTCCCGGTGCGCACACGCATGACAACTTCAGAATTTTTCTTGATCTCTCCAATTTGACCCAGCTCGACGTCGTTGGTGAACCCCGACATTAGCGTCGGCTGCAGACTGGCGCGGCCCAAGTAGCCCGCGCTGACTCGCGGAAAGAAGAAAAACAGCGCTCCGCCGAAAATCACGGCGCCGAGAGCGACACTGAGCGCTGCGAGGACCAACGCCCGGGTGAGGCGGCGCTCCTGCTGAGGCTGCGCATCAAACTGCGAAGCTATCGCTCCCTTCGAGCCACGCCTCATTTCCAAACCGACGAAAGTGGCCACGCCAAAGAGGAGAAACAGAAAGAAAAGGCCGAGAAACGTCGTATCGATGGTGAGAACGGCGGATGCCAGAATCGCCGCGAAGGAGAGCATGGTCAGAAACAGAGCGTCGCGATCCGTCGTGGCGCTGTAGAGACGGATGAGCATCACGAACAAGAGAAAATGGACAGCGCCGAGAAGCGCGGCGTAGAGCGCAGGATTGGACGAGCCCGAGACAAAAGCACGTGAAAGGAAAACAACATCCAGAGGGAAAACGAACAAATACGCAACGACCAGCCGCGTCGCGAGCCGCTGCGGAATTTCCGAAGGACGGCGGCGCCACCAGCGGATGCCCTTGTAGAGCACGGCCGAAGGCGCCACGATCATGGTGAGCAGGTCGAGTTTTCCGGTGCTGACAAGAGTGGCGACGGCGGTCGCCATCAGCAAGAAGAGAGAAGTGCGAAAGAAACGCTCGGCGGGGAGCGCTGGGACACTCGTTACTGATAGAGAGGCAGCCATTGGGGACCATTTCATCCTAGCATTACAGCGAGCTCGGGCGGAGAACGCAGGGCGAAACGATAACGTTTATGATTTTGCGGCTGCTTCCGAAATCGCCGCCCGCGCAATCTTACGAGTCAGATTAGAGACAGGCAGAGCCGAGAAATCTTCCAGCATTATGCTCCTGGCGCCATGAATGCGCGGGATTTTTGCAATGGCGATCCGGAAAGGAAAAACCGTCACATTTCGGTAGGTTACCGCGTGGCGGATTCTCGCCAGAGGCTCCAGCGGGAGCGTTCCATTTTTGGCCGGCAGAAAATCCGCGAGAAATTTTCCTAGTTCTGCCGGCGGATTCTTGCGGATCGCAACGGTAGGGAAGTGCCACATCCGTGAAACGAGCGTGGCGACGTCGTCGGCAGCGGGATTGTCGTCTGCTTTGGCTCGAGGTGGGGGCAAAAGAAGCGTTTGGCCGCGAGGGGTGGAAAGCACCGCTGCAGCAAGAACTATTTGCACCGCCTCCCGTTTTTTGCGTTTTTCAGGAAATGATTCCGGATTGCCCAATTGCCGCGCGCGGCAAAACATTGCCACTGGACAGAGGAGACACTGAGG
>JBGPLB010000303.1:0-3723 GCA_041486245.1 Candidatus Acidiferrum sp. | reverse complement strand
CTGGTACGGATGGAAGATGTAGTCCTTGCTCTTCACCGCCACATGGCATACGTGCCCGCAGTCGGCTTTGGCCTCGTCGGCTGTCATCTTGCCGGTCGCGACGGCATGGTTGAAGAGGGCGTATCCCCAGCCGCCGGTGTTCGGAAATCTCTTGCTGTCCTTCTCGATGACGAAAGCCTGCGTGAAGACGTCCGGCACATCCACGACGAACGGGGCCTCCGCGCTCTTCTTAGGCTTCCACTGGAGTTTTACGATCTTGGAGCCTTCCGGGAAAGGCTGGCCGTTGCTGGGTATGCCGGTCTTGTAAGCCTCGATCATCGGGGGGTTGGCGACGATGACCTTGAGCACTTCATCGGTGCGGGCGGAGGAGACGACCGCCCAGTCCTCGTAGCCCCTGAAGTCGGAGAACGCGATTCCGCTCGGCGATTTCAGCGAGTACTTGTCCTGCGCGCCCTGCGCGTAAATTGCCGCCGCGGCGCCGAGGGCGGCGAGCACCGCCGTGGCTATCGCAATCGTAAGCTTGCTTTTGCGCTCCATGGCCGATCCTTTTCTTAACATTTTTAACAAGATTTCTATTTTGTCTGCTGGATGGGGCACAGCATATCACTATTTTCTTTCTCGCAAAATGGCAGCCATAACGCGGGGATTACGGCGACCGTGGAGGACGGCCAGGACAACAAAAGGTATTTCATCCGGTGCTAGGCGACGAGAAAATCTCTCACTGGACGAAAACGAATCGGCCGAGACGTCAGATCGGAGCGACTATGGCCCGCTTGAGGGAAAGGGATCAGTGCTCGAATGGCTTCCTGGATTTCCTCGAGAACGCGGTCGGCAGCGGCGGGATTGTCAGCGGCGATATATTCCCAAATCTCGGAAAGGTCTGCGAGCGCGCCCGGATGGAGAACAAATGCGCTCATGCACGGCGGCGGTCCTGGCTCTTTTGGCGCAGGCGAGCAAAGGCGTCTTCGCCGTCGATGGGTGCGACTCGGCCGCTCTTGATGTCATCGTAGCGGCCATCGAGCATGTTGCGTACTTCGGTTAATTCCGCAAGGTAACCCGACATCGCGTCCTCGACGAGATCGTCTGGAGCGCGGCCGGTGGTGGCTGCGAGTTCCTGGAGGCGGGACTCGGTTTCTGGTTTGAGATTGACAACCATAACTGTAAGTTTAGAGACGCGCTTGGGAACTGTCAAAGCGATAATCTCCAGCGTGAGTTCCCGCCGAGCAAAAAGTTTAATTCAACGCTGCCGCGAGGCTGATCCTGGCCTGCTCAAGTGCGGCGACGGCGTCCTGGCGAGTTACTCTGGGATAGTCCTCAAGAAATTCCGTCAGACTGCGCTCGTGCTCCAGGTAGTCGGTGAGACACTTGAACGGCACCCGCGTTCCGCGAAAAACCGGCTCCCCGCTAAGAATTCCCGGATTGCGGATGATGACGCTCGATGACATCGTGCTGACCCTCCCTCCTAAAGTTTAGCCCATTCTCCCTTGTCTCGCGGAATCGGCTCGAGGCCTCGCGAGATTTGCAGGAAGCGGTTGCCTCCTCTAAACCGAACGACGAGCGGGTGACAGTGCCTTCCTTCTCCCGCCTACTCGGCCGTCTTCAACTTCAGCTTGCTCTTGTTCTCTTCTAGAAAAGCGCGCAGCCCATCCGCTATATCCAGCAACCGTATCCACTGCTCGTAATAAAGCGTGACCGGAAATCGCCCCAGCCCATAGACGCTCACTCCACCCTTTTCTCCCACGCGAAATTCCAACGACCCTTTTTTTCTTGATCCCGCCTGCTTTTCCAGCTCGGCGATCCGCGCCAGCAATTCTTCCTTGCTTGGTTCTGACATTAGTTTGGCTCCCTTTTTGTGACTCGAGGGACACGCAAGTCCCGGGATATCTTGAGGAATCCTACCAGTTTTCTCGCTTCCAAGTCTTTGCCATGCGTGGGGCCTTTACAACTGGCGGATTCTGTCACGTTCCTTCTCTTTGCCATTCCGACACAGCACCGTTGCCTCTCGCTTTCCCACGGTGTACGATACGCGCCTAAGTAGGTCTACCGACCTTGTCCAGGGGCCGGGCTTCGAGTTCGACAGGGTCAGGATCACAAATGAAACGAATCGCGGGTATCGCTCACAAATTCCTTGGGTGTGAGGAGCACATGCTTATGTCACGACTCGTACGTCTTCTGTGTATCTCATTCTTGGCGATTGCACCCTGCATGGCGCAGCAGTTGGCTCCGGCAGCGGCGCAAGCCCCGCCGTCGCAGCCAGCCGGGCCCAAAAAACTCGTTGCCGTAATGAACTTCGATTACGGCACGGTCAAAACCGTTGTCGCCTCGATCTTCGGTACGGACCAGGACGTCGGCAAAGGCATCACCGACCTCATGGTGCAAAAGCTCGTTCAAGACGGCAAGTACCGCGTCATCGAACGCGCCGCGCTCGATAAGATCATCGCCGAACAAAACTTTAACAACAGCGATCGCGCCGACGCCACCAGCGCATCCAAACTCGGCCGAATCCTCGGCGTTGACACCATCATCCTTGGCTCCATCACCAAGTTCGGCCGCGACGACAAGAAAGTTGGCGGCGTGGCAGGGGGACACAGCGGATGGACCGGTGCTATCGCCGGCATGGGCAAAAAGGAATCAAAAGCCGAAGTCGCCATCACTGCGCGCTTGGTCAACACCACCACCGGCGAAATCCTCGCTTCCGTCACGGGTAACGGCGAGTCTTCACGCTCCGGAATGTTTCTCGGTGGCGGAGGCGGCAGCGGGTACAGCGGCGGCGGCGCCGCGTTTGACATGAGCAGCAGCAATTTTGCCCAGACCATTCTCGGCGAAGCTGTAAGCAAAGCCGTGGCCGATTGCGCCGGCCAGCTCGATAACGCAGCGGCAACCTTGCCCACCATTAAAGCCACTTATTCCGGTTTAGTGGCAGACGTCAGCGGAAACACCATCATCATCAACATCGGAAACAAGTCCGGCGTGCGCGTCGGCGACACCATTGACATCAGCCGCGCCATCCGCACGGTGAAGGATCCTACGACAGGCAAGGTTCTAAAGACAGTCACGAACAAGCTCGGTGGCGCAGTTGTCACCGAAGTTGACTCGGACTCGGCCACCGCCACGTATTCCGGCTCGGCTCCCCCCAAAGTTGGAGACGTGGCAGCCAGCACTCCGTAACTTGCTCGACCGCCTCTGCGGCAGATGCATGCATTGTTTTGATATTCTCGGTGCTTGATTTCGAAAAGGCGAGGAAGCCTCACAAAATTCCTCGCCTTTTCGGCTATTGGAAGGGAGTCACGCAATGAGCCAGGACTATACGACCGGGCAGAAACTCGGCGATTATGAAATTCTCGGCATCCTCGGCGCCGGCGGAATGGGTAAAGTCTACAAGGTCCGCAACACTATTTCCGACCGCGTCGAGGCCATGAAAATTCTTCTCCCGGACCTCGCCGGTCAAAAGGATCTTGCCGACCGCTTCCTGCGCGAAATCAAAGTCCTGGCGAGCCTCCACCATCCGAACATCGCCGCGCTGCGCACCGCGTTGACGCTGGACAATCAATTGGTCATGATCATGGAGTTCGTCGATGGCGTCACGCTTTCTTCGCGGCTCCAGCAGGGCGCCATTCCGCCGGGGCTAGCCGTCAAGTACATCGACCAGGTTCTCGATGCCCTCAGCTATGCTCACAAGCAGAACATCATCCATCGCGATATCAAGCCCGCCAACATGATGCT
>JBGPLB010000302.1:0-3730 GCA_041486245.1 Candidatus Acidiferrum sp. | reverse complement strand
GGGCGTTTCGAGAGAGATCGGTTCCTGCGCGATTTTGAGGACCTTCCGCACCTTGGACACCGGAATGTCCATGCGCTTCGCAATTTCTTCCGAAGTCGGCTCGCGCCCAAGTTCCTGCACCAACTGCCGGCTCGTCCGCACCAGCTTGTTGATCGTTTCGATCATGTGCACTGGAATTCGAATCGTGCGCGCCTGGTCGGCAATTGCGCGCGTAATCGCCTGGCGAATCCACCATGTCGCGTACGTCGAAAACTTATATCCGCGGCGCCACTCGAACTTATCCACGGCCTTCATCAACCCGATGTTGCCTTCCTGAATCAGGTCGAGGAACTGCAGTCCGCGGTTCGTATATTTCTTCGCGATGGAAACAACCAGGCGCAAGTTCGCCTCGATCAATTCCTTCTTCGCCTGTTCGGCTTCCGCTTCGCCGCGATGGATAAAAGTCAGCGTGCGCTTCAGTTCGGTGAGCCCGACCTCGCTTGCCTCTTCAATATCTTTCAGTTCCGTCCGCCGCGTGCGCAATTCCTTGCGCGCTTCCGCGGCCACATCGCCTTTCGCGGCGTCCACGCGCCGCTCCAGCCGTCCCGCTTCGCGCTCCAGCGACTGCAAGCGCTCGACCGTCCCACGCATCTTGTCGATCAGCCGCTTCTTCTCGAACGGATTGAAATCAATCCCGCGAATTTCCACCGAGATCTCGACGCGCGTCCGCGCCACCGCCCATTTCGCCTTGATGTACGATCTTTTCTTCGCCTTCGGCGTCTTATCCAGCTTGACGGCTTGCTTCAGCGCCAAATCGTACAGCTTCGCAATCTTGTCGATGTACTTCAGCGTCTGCTTCGTCTTGTTCGCGATCTTTTCTTCGGTAAGCTCTTCGTCGTCAAACTGCACGATCTCTTTGATCGACCGCGCGCCCTTCCGCAAATCCTCGCCCACCGCAATTAATTCCTTAATCACGATTGGCGACCGCGTGATCGACTTCATCACCACCAGCTGCCCGCGCTCGATGCGCTTCGCGATGGTCACTTCGCCTTCGCGCGTCAGCAGCGGCACTGTACCCATCTCTCGCAGGTACATGCGCACCGGATCGTTCGTCTTTTCCAGCGAACCCGGCGTCAGATCCAGATCGCTGCCGCCCTCGTCCGAGTGCGCCTCATCCTTGACGATGACGTCACGATCCCCAGCCTCCGCGGACACTTCCACCGCGCGTGCGGCCTTCGCCGACGCCTGGTCCTCGTAAATCTCGATCCCGTTGCGTTCAAATGTAGTGAGAAGGTCGTCGATCTCTTCCGAGGAGTGCACTTCGGCCGGAAGCGAATCGTTCACTTCGTCGTAAAGCAGGTATCCGCGCTCTTTGCCGATGGCAATGAGCTGTTTTACCGCATCATATTTTTCTTCAAGACCCACTGCTGCCACGAATTCCTCCAAACTTCCACGCGCAATCCCCAGCAAAGCCGGTCAGTGTCGGCGAAAACTTTTTATGCAAAGGCGCGGGCAGTATGCCGCACTGGCGCAGTCAACTCCTCTGCGGTCACCGAAAAGAACTGTGGGGAATCCCCCGCCAGTTCACTCGTCTTTTTGTGAATTCCTCTATGATGCGCCGCGCCGCCAGCTTGCCGTTCGCCCTGTACTTCGCCCGTTTCCCGCTCTAGAGACTACGGTCCTCCGGCTCTAAGTACATCTATATAGATGCATTTACGCGCCAATCCGTTACCCGCGAAACCCTATTACGCTACACGCTTAACTCTATCCCCGTCAACATTTTAATCAGTGGAAATCTGTGGAAGAAGTTGTCCCCGGCGAACCCAATCGCTTTGGATTTGGCTTGCGGCAGTGCTGTTACTGGTCTTTTGCCTGGCTTCGCCGGCGACTTGCGCTTCCCACCTAGATTAGAATGTCACCCTTGTTTCGAACTCGGCTCACCCAAACCGATGACTACTCCGATTCGCTGTGGCCCGGTTTCTGATTTCCGCGCTATACGTTCAAGTGGATTATTCCCGAGTGCGGCATGATCCATCAGCAATCGGCGATAGGCTTCGGCCGGAGTATACAATCAGAAAATGGCGTGGGCCACGCAGGACAATTGCAGTGCGAGATCAAATCAATTGCTCAGGAGTGTTTTCACTACGTCTGCTGCATGGTAGCTCAGTTCACCTTGCAGCAGGAATCGCCCAATTCCGGTTAAGTCGTCCCCCGAAGTCACTACGCCTCTCTCAACGTACCGGCCGTTCCGGACTTGCGGTTGTCCGATTGTAGCCACTAATGCATTGCAGAGGCATGCTCTTCCGAAGGTATCCTCCTCCCTTCCACCCTTCGAGATGTATACGCTCACCGGCTCGCCGGGGCAGCGGTAACCGATTTTGCCGTCAGGGCCTTTGTAGGCCTCGCGCAAATACCCGAGATCGCAAATGCGTGGCCGGGCCGAATACACTTCTCGCTCCGACAGCGTGCCTTCCAACCGCGCCACCTTGAACGGGAAGCCCGTGGGCGAAGCCAGTGGGTCGGTGACGACACGTGCATCACCCGAGATAACCTTCGTCAAAAGGGCTTGCTTGTAGTCTTCCCTCAGACCCGACTCCGCGCAATAGGCAAAGGCCGTGCCTACTTGAACGCCTGTCGCACCGGCGGCCAGGGACTCTCGAACTTTTTCGGGTGAACCATATCCTCCTGCAAGCCAAAACGGCAGGCCGAGCTCGCGTATCTTTTCAAGGTCGACCTGGTCGCGTTCCCCATAGATTGGTTCTCCTGTCGAGTTCAGCTGCAACTTCCCTCGAGGAGGTGCGTTGTGGCCTCCTGCTGTCGGCCCTTCGATGATGAATCCGTCCACTCGGCCGTTGGCCCTTCTCACCATCGTTGCCGCCAGCGTGTTCGATGCGACGATGGCAAGGAACTTAGGCCGGAGCAGCGGCGCGACATCGTCTTCCATGAATTCCGAGGGAACAAACGTCATCGTGGTGTCATCACCCTCCTGGGTGCTCGTGACGTGGAGGGTGTACGTGGCAGGTTTGTGATCTGACAAGAGATCCAACACGCCGGGAATCTTCAGCGGAACGCCCGCGCCCATGAGGACGTAACCAACACCAGCGAGCATCGCGCCATACAAAGATGGCAAATGCGGAATCTGAATTTTTTCTAGATAGTTGACTCCGACCGGATTGTCGTGGCCTTCGCGAGCGAGGAAGACTTCAACGAAATTGGCCAGCATGCATAGCTCGCTTGACTCGCGCGGGGTGTCTTTCGTGGGCATCGGCAGTGTTTTGTAGGACGCGCTCGCCGCCTTCCCGCCGGGAACGTAGAATTTGCTCCACGCGCGCTCGGCCATTAGAGGAAACGGAAAAGAATCTAGGCCGCGGCGCATGTGTCCTCCCGCATCACCGTCTTGCAGGCGTCTGACGAAAATTTGATCCAGGGCGGTTCCAGAAACAACCCCGAGCTGGCCGGCCCGCGATACGGCCTGGGCGAGCCGCCAACTGGATACTCCGGCACCCATGCCACCCTGAATGATCGTGGGAAGATGACTCATACCAACAAGTGTGACCTGTCCGAACCGTCCTGATTGTCATAGTTTTGCATTATTTGATTTGTGCCCGGGAAGTAACGGTCTCACGGAGAAGGGTCGGCGTACTTGTCGAAATGGATAGTACCAACAATAAGTCTGCCGTGCCTTATCCACCGCCCACAACGCAACTTGGACCTACATTTTGATCAGTGGAAATCTGTGGAAGAAGTTATC
>JBGPLB010000301.1:0-3809 GCA_041486245.1 Candidatus Acidiferrum sp. | reverse complement strand
CTGTCTTCGATCCGCACACGAGAACCTTCCGCCGCGGAGGGATTCGCAATCTGCCTGTAGCCATTTTCAGGGAAAAGCTGCACAAGGCACTGAGGCAGGAAAATCAGTGAAGCACAAGAGAACACTTGTGTCGAAGCCAAGAAACCAACAAATTATTCGCAGAAGCATCGCCGCGCTCTTAACCGCATACTACGGCGTCTGCGGCATACGCGGCGCGAGCGGGTACGCTTTCAATGAAATTGTTCCCGATGTGCGCCAACCAGCAAGCATTTCCGGAGGTTCTGCCTGTCCCGTGCCTTCGCACCATCTCATCGCGCCAGGGTCCATTGCAGAACAATGGAGCACGGTGCTGGGAACAAATCCGGTGACCATTCGGACGCAGGACCAGACAGCCGCCGGACGTTTGAACGAGATCGAGCAAGCAATTACGCAATCGATCGCGGCGTGGACAGGAGTAAGCGGCACGACTCTCGTGCCTGGGACCTTCTCTCCAGTAACCCGGACCGCTGCGCAGAACGCGTGCGGTTCGGATGGTGTGAATTCCATCTGCCTTGATCAAGCGGATGGGGCGTTTACACCGGGGATTCTGGCGTTCACCCGGGTGATTACCGCAGACATTATCGGGGCTCGCGTGGGCAACGGCGCGGCCGCAACGCAGGTTGGACAAATTCTTGATGCCGACATCTATTTCGGCCCCAGCAGTTCCACGATAACGTTTGCAACTCCCGCAGCGCTCCCGGCAGCGCCGACTTCCTACGATTTCGAATCGTTGCTCATCCACGAGTTGGGCCACACTCTGGGCTTCAGCCATTCCGCAGTGTTTGCCGCGATGATGTACCCTTTTGCGCCAGCGCCAGGAACGTTCTCCGGAAGCCGACCCACAACACAAAAACCTGACGCCCCGTTGGGGGACGACGATCGGACAGGGTTGCGAGTTTTGTATCCAGATCCTGGAGATACTGTAAATGTGGGTGCGGTCAGCGGACGCATACTCCCGGCCAATCCGCTCTCTCTGCCGTCATCGCCACCCGGCGTGACGGGAATTTTCGGAGCGCATGTGGTGGCAGTGGACTCAGCGACCGGTGCGGTGATCGGAGCGACGGTCGGAGGGTGGAGTTGCGTGGCCCCGGGCCCGGCACAATTCGATGGATCCTATGGGATCGGCCATCTGCCGGTTGGACACGGCTACCAAGTCTATGCCGAGCCACTCGATAATACCGTTTATCCTTCGCTAGTCAGTCCCGCTACGGCATCGCTCTGCCGCAATCCAATGACGGACGCCGGGTGGCCTCCCTTGCAAGCTTGCGTCGTACCCACCATGTACACGAGCTTTACGACTCGGACGCGACCGGGATTGTAGGTTAATGGGCAAGCACGCGTGGGTCAGGCGGGAATAAGCCAGCCGCCACCGAACAGAAGGCCCGGACCCAAAGAGGCCATAAATATGGGGCCACACCCCTCGGGTTTGCAGCCGAGAGTGCGTCGCAGAATCGCATCAAGAGCCACGCCGCAGGTGGAAGAGCCAAGATTCCCGAAGTTTTGGGCCACGGCGGGAAATTTATCCTCAGGCAAACCCAACTGCCTGGCGAGCAGAGTGACAAGACGGGGATTGGGTTGATGAGTCGCCAGACCTTGCACGGATGAACGGGCGATGCCGCTGCGGAGTTCGACGTCCAGGACCACCTTCTCCAGCTTAGTGATGGCCGCGCGGGAGAGTGCTTCGCCATCAAAATGCACATCGAGAGTTCCGTCAGTGGACGGAGACAAGCGAATCGCTCCCGCGTACTGGCCCGCACAGCCAAAAAATAATTGTCCAAATGCATAGGCTTGCTGCGGCGTGGAGCCGGCGGCAGCGCGGATGAGAAACGCACTGGCGCCGTCGCCGAACAAGCCTCCGAATTCTCCAGCGACGCGGCCGGGCCGGAAAATGCGGCTGTGAACGTCGGCGGTGACTACGGCGATGGTGCGTGCCTGTCCCGCAGAAATGAGCCCTTGGGCAACGGCAAAAGCATTCAGCAAGCCAAGACACGCGCCGCCGACATCGAGCGCGCCACAGGTTTCGCGAGCGAGAAGCTGGGAGTGAAGGAGCGCTGAAAGAGAGGGATAGCCCTGGTGCGTTTCGCTGGTGGCAATGATCCAATCGAGTTCTTGGGCGCCGCAAGCCGCAGAATGGAGCGCTTGCTGCGCTGCGCGCGCGCCGAGTGAGACCTCATTTTCGTCATCGGCCGCGTAGGCAAGCGATTCGATTCCCGCCCGAAGGCGAAGCTTGCCCGGTGACATGCCGAAAGCCCGGTCAACTTCCTCGGACGGAATCGTGCGCGAGCCCAGGGCCGCGCACGAGCCAGCAATCAGGACCGAGGTTCGTTGTGCTCCTTGCCTCGTCGGGGAGTGGTCGGCCTCATCGGGAGGGCTTTGGGCTTGAGCCCGCTTTAATGCCTGGAAAATACTTTCGAGAGACGGCGTACGCTCCGTCAGCATCGCGCCCAAATTGCTAAGACCGCTGGCGGATTCCAAGGCGCGCAAAAAACTGACCCAAGCCATGGAGTCAAGCGCACCCGTTTCAATAAGATCTTGCGTGGAATCAGGGATGGGCGCTTGAAAGCCGGCTTCCCGCCGGAAACACTCCTCGACAAGGCGCCGCCAGTGAGTCTCGTCTGCGAACGAAGCCATCAAAACTCCTCGAGCCATTCAAGTCTTGGAAGCGGGAATAGCGTGTCCAGCATCAGCCAGCAGAGATCATGATAGGGCCGCGTGAGGCCGAGACGGATGAAATGGTGCGGGCAAGATAAAAGCTTGTAGTGAAATTGAGAATTTAGAAAGCGCTCGAGGCGAGCAACGCGATTCGCTCCTCTATTATCCGCCAGTGCTGCGTCGATGAAATCGCGCCAATCGCGGTCAACGACCGGAAGATCACGCAAGACCTCGCCTGAAGAAAGAGCCAGCGTGGCGCGAAGTTCGTTTGCACAAAGCTCGAGGCGTAGATTTCGGGTCTCCGTTCCACAAATGGAGCGTCTTGGCTCGAGAGGCATTGCGAAAAGTCCGCTGCCGGTCTTGTTTTCATGAAGAGCGCAGCCAAATAGATCTGGCAGAGAGCCAGCAATTTCTGCTTTCCGCAGATAAGTGACGATCTCCGGTTCGGGAACGGCGGATTCTTTTTGAAAGCCACGAGTCGAGACGCGATCTTCGACGTGCGGTTTGGCGCCGGAAAAAGGAGCAAGTTCGCAACTCAGCACATCGCCGCGACGATATGGAAAATGCAGCCAACTGTTGGCGCTTGCAGAAACGGGACGAACCGATCGGATCTTTTCCTTATCCCGCTGCAAACCGATCACGCAGAACGCCGGCCCCATGCGAGTGATTTCTGTAATGAGCAACTTTGTCATGGCACGGAGGGCGGCTTTTTGCGGCGCGTCTTCGAAGATTTTGCACGCGCGGCGACAAGATGGCGAATTTCGAGGTTGTGGCCTTGCGCTCGCCAATGCGCGGCGAGCAGATCGGCGACAAGGCGGCGGTGACATTTCTCCGGGCCGGGTTCGGAACAGAGTAGCGCCGCTCTTACAGGCCATGCGCTTGCATCAAGCGTTTGCGGGATTCCGCGCTCATGCATCAACGTCAGGAAACCCAATTCGTAAGCAGGCCAGTCCTTGGTGTCGCGATAGGTTTTGAGCAACTCGGGCGTGGGTGCGAGCAGCGGTTCGTGGGAGTAGCCGATGCGGGCAACTTTTTCGAGGAAGTACGCGAGGTCCGGATGTTTCGCGAAACCGGAGAGCTGGCCTTCACGATGCTGGCGGATGTCGATGACTTTCTCG
>JBGPLB010000300.1:0-3921 GCA_041486245.1 Candidatus Acidiferrum sp. | reverse complement strand
TAGCTTGAAACGCGTTATGCGCGATTTCTTGGCCCTCTTCTGCGATGCGAGATTTGCGCTGCAACTCTTCCGAGGCATGCTTCTCGCGCAACTGGACACGGACGCGGGCCAGCAGTTCGGCTGGGTCCCAGGGACTTGAAATAACATCATCGGCTCCCATATCGAGAGCCCGCGCTCGCTCCGCACCGCCCCCAGGCGCAAGGAGAATCACGCGCGTACTGGAAGTCGAACCAAGGCCTTTGATCTCCGCCAGTGAGTTGCAACAAAAAACATCGGCAAGATCAGCGGAAAGCAGGAACACATCCACGATGCCGCTCTGGACGATTCGGAATCCTTCTTCCTGCGAAGCCGTCCAGGAAACTTCATAACCCGCGGAGCGGAGCACATCTTCTAGTTGCTGACGCAAGGTGTCTTCGGGTTCCACAATCAGTATGTTTTCGCGCTTGGGAGACAAGTTGGATTGCATCCTTCGGCGGGTGATTGGAGCAGCCCCGCCTCGTTCCTTTGACGCGCAGCACTTCTAGTTGGTCACAAGGCATCCCCATAGTACCGGGAATTTCAAGGACCTGCTTGGTTGTGAGTGGCTTGGAGCCAGCTTTGAATGAACAATTTACGCGATGCATGGGGTTGGAGCGGGGCAACCAGCGATAGCGGGAAGATGCTTGGCCCTGGAGGACTGAAAACGGTTTCTCGGCGATGATTCAGTATTTTCTGAGTACGCCTATCACGCGGCCTTGAATCTTGACGTCATTGGCCGCGACCATTATCGGAGCCATTTCTGAATTCGCGGGTTGGAGGCGAATCTTCCCGGCCCCCTCGCGGTAGAACCTCTTGAGCGTCGCTTCCTCCCCGCCAATGAGTGCCACGACGATATCGCCCGCGTTCGCTACTTGCGTCTGTTCGCAGACGACGTAGTCGCCGTCCATGATGTGATCTTCAATCATGGAGCTGCCTTTCACTTGAAGCACGAACGAATTCCCACCACGGGCAAAGTCTCCCAGGGAAAGGGTTTCCCGTTCTTCCACAGCTTCCAATGGCCTGCCCGCGGCGATGCGCCCCACCAACGGCAATTCTTGATTTCTCCTGTCGCTAATCTGTTCCTTCACAGGCTTCGGCAATTGCAGAATCTCAATCGACCGGCTCTGGTTGTAGCCGCGTCGGATGAATCCCTTTTTCTCCAATGTCGTGATGTGCTTGTGAACGGTGGCAAGTGAAGTCAGTTTCAGACCCTTGCCAATCTCCTCAAAACTTGGGGCATACCCGTGCTTGTTGTCAAAAGAAACCAGGTAATCCAATACTTCTTTTTGGCGTTTCGTCAGGGCCATGGCGCGCCTCCGGGAGTTCAACTTTTCCACAGACACTTTAGGCGAAAAGAAAGCGAACGTCAAGTGTCAAGTTGCTTTCGCGTTACTCTCGCTTCGCTATGGCCGCGCTCCTGGAAATGATATACAGACAAAGTATGGCCACCTCCACAAGACCGTCTGCTTCCATTGTCGCCGCCGGCGTCATCGCCATTCTCGGCAGCTTGTTGGTCATACTCGGAACAGGGATGAGCCTCTTTGCTTTTTTGTTTGTTACTTTGCCGACGTCTTCAATCGAGCAGCCATCATTCGTCAGGATCGTTGGCATCGTCACCATGGCTGTTGGAATGGCTTGCGCCATATTTGGAATTGCCACGGGCATTGGCCTCTTTCGTCTCCGCAATTGGGCACGCATCTCGGCCTTGGTCTGGGCCGGCATTTCCTTCTTCTTCGGGCTCATCGGCATTCCCATTGCAATCTTCATGTCCGTTCCGAGGACATCGAGCTCGGCTGGCCTGGCTGAGAATTTTACAGTCATCTTCCGCATCACGCTTCTCGTCATTTATGGCTTGCCGCTAGCCGTGGGTATCTGGTGGCTGATTCTCTTCAATCGAAAGGCAATTAAAGAACAATTCAAGGGGACTGCACCCGTTGATGCTTCGCTCCCTCAGAAACCTCGTTGCCCTACTCCAATCGCGGTGCTCGCCTGGTTTTTCATTACCTCTGCAGCGAACGTCTTCATCCTTCCTGTGATGCCATTCCGCGCGCCCGCGCTGCTCTTCGGCAAATGGGTCTACCCGCCGGCCGGCACGGTTATCTTCATCCTGATCTGCGCGATCATTACGGTCGCAGGAGTCGGTCTCTTAAAACTCAAACCCTGGAGCTATTCCCTGACGATTGGTCTACAACTTTTGTGGTTGACCAGCGGAGTGGTGACGATGCTGACACCCGGATTCAGCGCGAGTTTCGGCGCGATGGTGGCCAAAATGAATGAGGCCATGCATCTGCCGCAAAATTTGAATGGTCCGCTCGACTATTCACAATTTGCTCGGTGGGGAATGATTGGCGGAATTGTCTTAGGAGTCGCAATTTTGGTGATGCTGCTCTATTACCGCGAGCGCTTTCTCCAAGCAGCATCGGCAGCAAGAGTCTAGCGTCTTGCACTCGCCGCCGCTTCCGGACAATTCTGGTCGTCTTTTCAGTAACGAAACATTCGTCCGCGGAGAGCTCTCTCACAACCGAGCGCGGGCCGGTGTGGTATCCTCTTGTTGTAGGCTCCGGGCGGCTGGATAAAGCATCCAACCACGTTTTCGCATTGCCCATCTAAAATATCGAGCCACACTCCCTCAGGGAAATTCGTTCGGGAGTCTAGAATCAGCGGAGCCCTGGCCACAATGTCAACTCTCATTGAAACACCTCCGGTAAAACACAGGCGCGAAGTGATTGACCGGGCAGTCATTCGCTTCGCCGGTGACTCCGGCGACGGCATGCAGATTACCGGAAGTCAGTTCACGAATACCGTTGCACTCTATGGCAACGATATCGCCACATTCCCGGATTTTCCCGCGGAGATTCGCGCTCCTGCCGGCACGCTCCCCGGCGTCAGCGGCTACCAGCTCCATTTTTCCTCAAGCGACGTATACACCCCTGGCGACGCTGTCGATGTCTTGATCGCCATGAACCCCGCGGCGCTGAAGATGAATGTCGCCGACCTCAAGGCCAACGGGATACTCATCGTAAATTCCGATGCCTTCACGGATAACGACCTGCGCAAAGCGCAGATGAAGTTAAATCCCCTCGAAGATCATTCGCTCGACAAATTTCGGCTGTTCTCCGTCGAATTGGAGCGGCTGACAAAAACCGCGCTGGAACATCTCGGCCTGGACGCCAAATCCATCAGTAGGTGCAAAAACTTTTTTGCGCTCGGCATGTGCTACTGGCTGTACAACCGCTCGATGGAGCCGACCGTACGATGGATTGACGCCAAGTTTAAGAACAAGCCGCTCCTCGTGGAAGCCAACAAGCTCGCGATGAAGGCCGGCTACTCGTATTGTGAAGCCACGGAAGCCTTCCAGATCAGTTATGAGATTCCGCCCGCGCACCTTGCTCCCGGCTTTTACCGCAACCTCAGCGGAAACCAAGCGCTCGCTCTCGGCTTTGTCACCGCCTCGCAAAAGTCGGGCCTGCGGCTTTTCCAGGGCAGCTATCCCATTACGCCGGCGTCGGACATTCTTCACGAGCTCGCGCAATACAAGGATTTCGGCGTAATGACCTTTCAAGCCGAGGATGAAATCGCCGCCATTACGAGTGCCATCGGCGCTGCGTACGCAGGCGCGCTCGCCATCACCACGACTTCCGGACCTGGAATGGCACTGAAAACGGAAGCGCTTGGTCTTGCCGTAGCCGTGGAAATCCCCCTGGTCATTTGCGATATTCAGCGTGGAGGCCCATCCACCGGCCTGCCGACAAAAACCGAGCAGGCCGATCTCTTGCAAGCGCTTTTCGGACGTAACTCGGAAGCCCCGATTCCCATCATCGCCGCATCGACTCCCAGCGATTGCTTCTGGGCCGCGCTCGAAGCCAGCCGCATCGCCATCAAGTACATGGTTCCCGTGATTGT
>JBGPLB010000299.1:0-3941 GCA_041486245.1 Candidatus Acidiferrum sp. | reverse complement strand
CGAGATCAACCGCAACTTCCGGAATGAAGGCATCTCGACGCAGCACAATCCTGAATTCACAATGCTCGAATTCTACGAGGCCTACAGCAACTACCGGGACTTGATGCAGATGAATGAGCAGTTGTTCGCGCTTCTGGCGAAGAATATAACCGGCTCGACGACGGTGAAGTACGGCGAGCAAGAGCTGGATTTTTCAAGCATGCAGCGGCTTTCGATGCGTGAGGCCATCGCGAAGTTCTGGCCTGCCGCTGCTGGAGTTGCGCCTACGGAGGCCGAACTTGCTTCAGCCGGCGGCCCACGAGCCGCGGTAGAGCGCTATAACGCCTGGGCAAAAACCGCAGGCGCGCCTTACGCTGCCTCAAAGGGCGTCCTACGGGACGGCGAATGGACGGGCCTGCTTTTTGAAACCATGGCGGAAGACAAACTGATTCAGCCGACCATCCTCTACGATTTTCCGACGGACATTTCGCCGCTCTCGAAGCAGAAGCCGGAAGATCCGTCGCTGACGGAGCGATTCGAGATTTACGTTGCGGGCATGGAAGTGGCTAATGGCTTCTCGGAACTGAATGATCCCGCTGAACAAGAGCGGCGATTCCTTGCGCAGATCGCACAGGGTGGCGAAGAAGTTCCGAAGCAGCTCGATGTAGACTACATTCGCGCACTTTGTCACGCCATGCCGCCGACGGCGGGCGAGGGCATCGGCATCGACCGCCTCACCATGCTGCTGACCGATTCGCCTTCCATCCGCGACGTGATTCTCTTCCCGCTCCTGCGGCCGGAAATTCGCAAAGACTCTGCTTCCGAAGCCGATAGCGCGTAACGTATTCTGTCTCCAATGCGATTCTCGTATGCAATTTGAATGGTTTGTGGCGCGGCGGTACTTGCGGTCGCCTTACCGGCCGGCAGTACTGCGGCTGGTAACGTTGTTTTCCATTCTCGGCGTGTCGGCTGGCGTCGCGACGCTGGTGATCGCGTTGGCGATGAACACAGGTTTCCGCGAGACCTTGCAGGATCGATTGCTCGGAGTTACCGCGCATGTTTCGCTGACGCGCCCGGGATCCGAGATCCACGACTACGAAGCGCTGGCCACAAAGCTGGCAGCAATACCGGGAGTGCGCTCGGTGACGCCCGCCGTTTATGAAACCGTGCTGTTGTCGTTTGGCGGCCAGGCCCTTGGCGTGGTGGCGAAGGGCGTAGAACCCGAACAGGAGCGGCGGGGAGATGAAGCACTTCAGAAGATAGTTGCAGGAAAGCTGGATTTCGCCCCGGATGCGGACGGCATCGAAGCACTGCTGGTCGGCAAGCAACTAGCCGACGACTGGAAGATCGAGCCAGGCGACTTCGTGACGCTGACAAGTCCTCAGGGGCGACTGACGCCGTATGGCTTGATTCCGAGGACACGGCGATTTCACGTGGCGGGGATTTTCGATTCCGGCTTCTACGATTACGACAAGAATTGGTGCTTCATGACGCTGCAAGCAGCGCAGGCCCTGGCCGGCTCGAGCAACATTGTCAACGCCCTTGAATTCCGGCTGGACAATCCGGAGCGCGCCGCGGAAGTTGCGCGGCACGCGGAGCAAATCGCAGGGCAGGGCTATTTGGCTACCACCTGGATGGAACAAAACTTCGCGTTGTTCCGTGCCTTGCGCTTGGAAAAACTGGTTACCGCCATTTTCATCGGTTTGATTACATTTGTTGCAGGATTGAACATTCTTGTAGTGCTCTCCATGATGGTGACGGATAAAGCGCGGGACATCGCCGTATTGATGTCCATGGGAACGCGGCGCGAGCAGATTCGCAAAATTTTTTTGTGGCAGGGAATTGCCATCGGGTTTACCGGGACGCTGATAGGGCTCACGGTTGGATATGCGTTCGCGTTGATTGCAGGAACGCATCATTTGATTCCGCTCGATCCGCAAGTCTACGCAGTTTCTTATGTGCCGTTCCATCCAAGCGTGCTGGATGGCGTTTGGATCACCCTGGCGGCTATGGGCATATCCGTTGGCGCGACGATCCTTCCGGCAAGGGCGGCCGCGCGGCTTTTGCCAGTGGAGATTCTCCGCTATGAATAGGCGGGAAGGGTGAGGACCAAATCCACGGGCCAGTACGGACAGATTTGGCGCATGGTTTGCTACGAGAAGTGTGCAGAGGCAAGCGGGCAGGATTGGGGTGTCGCCCTCCTCATCCCAAATCGTAAAAGCCTGCTACATGTTATTGAAAAAAAAGAGCTTAGAGATGTTCCAAAGTTGCCGTCCAGGGGGCCGATTCGGGACAGGCAGCCGTTTGGTTGAAAAGGGAAACTGTTGGGCAATTTCCAATGGCACATCACACGCCCACCGGTCACGGTTATAGCGCGAATGGCATCTAAGTAAAGATAGAGAAAAAGAGCAACCCGGCCGACAGAGGATTAGCTTTGAGATCAGAATGACCCAGCCGCAACACAACGCGAGTCAGGCAGTTAAGACAAGCGGTCCAAGTGCTCCAGGTATTGCTTCCGTGGTCATGGAAGCTCGTAATTTGAAAAAAATCTACGGGAGCGGCGAGAAGCGTCTCTCGGTTTTGTCGGATGCCAACCTGAGTTTGCAACAAGGAGAGATGGTTGCTATCGTCGCGCCATCCGGCGCGGGCAAAAGCACTCTCTTGCATTTGCTTGCCGCGCTAGACACGCCAACAAGCGGTACAGTATACTTCGCAAATAAAGCCATTGAAACGAATGATGACACGGCGCTCGCGGCATTTCGAAACCGCGCGGTGGGTTTTCTCTGGCAGCGCCATCAGTTGTTGCCTGACTTTACGGCTGCAGAAAATGTAGCCATGCCGCTGTTGTTGCGCGGCGAGAATTTCGCCTCCGCGCTGGAGACGGCGCGGAAGTGGATCGCGGAGGTTGGCCTGGAAAACCGGGCGGATCACCGCGCAGGGGAACTCTCCGGAGGGGAACAGCAGCGCGTCGCAATAGCCCGGGCGCTCGTCACTGGGCCGAGCGTGCTGCTGGCGGATGAACCTACCGGGGATTTGGACGAGCAGAATGCTTGGGCCGTGTTTGAGCTACTGGAACGGCTGCACCGCACGCACGGGTTGACGTCGCTCATTGCGACCCACAACCTGGCGCTCGCTGCGCGATGCGACCGGATACTCGGACTTGAACATGGCGTTCTGCAAACTCGCGGGGCTGCGGCTCCAGCGAGCGGGGCCCCAGGGGGAGAAGCGAGCTAACGTGTTCGAACGCTACACAGAAAAAGCGCGTCGCGTCATATTTTTCGCACGATACGAAGCCAGCCAGTACGGCAGCCCGTACATCGAGACCGAACATCTGTTGCTCGGATTGATGCGCGAGGACAAGGCGCTGGCCAACCGTTTCTTGCGCCAGCAGGGTTCAATCGAATCGATCCGGAAAGAGATCGAGGCGCGCATCACGATTCGCGAGCGCATCTCCACCTCCGTCGAAGTCCCGCTGAGCGCCGAGTGCAAGCGCATCCTGAACATGTCGGCGGAAGAGGCCGAACGGCTCGGGCACAAGCACGTCGGGACGGAGCATTTGCTGCTCGGAATTCTGCGGGAAGAAAAGTGCTTTGGCGCGGAGATATTGATGGAGCGCGGGCTTCGTCTCTCCACGCTGCGCGAAGAATTGGCGCGGACTTCCGGCGAGAAGACCACCGCTTCACGGCCCAAGGAAACTTCCTTGCTGGCAGAGTTTAGCCGCGACTTGACTCAGGCTGCGGGCGAGGGGTCACTCGATCCTCTAGTTGGCCGCGAAAACGAAGTTGAGCGCGTCATCCAGATTCTCTGCCGCCGGACAAAAAACAACCCGGTTCTGATAGGTGAGCCAGGTGTCGGCAAGACGGCCATTGTGGAAGGACTCGCCCAGCGCATTTCGGACGGCGACGTCCCTCCTTTCCTTGCAGACAAACGCATTCTTTCCTTGGACCTTTCCTTGATCGTCG
>JBGPLB010000298.1:0-3984 GCA_041486245.1 Candidatus Acidiferrum sp. | reverse complement strand
GCTGCAAGAGCCAATTTGTCTACCGCCATTTTGGCAGGTTTCAGCAAACAGGAACCGGGAAAGGTCAGGAATTGGCTTCAGTCGGACGGCGGCTTGTAGCCAATGCGGCCGTTTTTTTCGCCGGTGGCCAGGCTTCGGAGGCAGAGTTTTGTCAGTTCTCTTTCGTCGCATTGGAAGAGTTGCATCACGGGCAAGTCCTCGTCCTGAACCTGGTACTCTCCCGATTGCATGTCTTCGGTGTCATCGTCGGAAGCGCCGACGACTGGGCTGCCCGGCCGCACGCGGATGCGAAATTGTCCGGAGGCCGGCTCGTAATTCGCATAGCTGAAGCAGTGCCCAATACAGGCGCGATCCGCCAGGTGGCCAATGAAGGAAACACGGGAGTCATCCGGCGACCAGATCGTTTCGATCACTCTGGTTCCGAACGGGAGGCGGCTAACGAGGCGTTCGGCGGCTGTTTCCATGCGGTCCAGGACGAGTGTGTCCTGGTACAAGAAAGCGAAGAAGACAATTCCGCATGCTCCGAAACCAGCCAAATGCCACTTCCTCGGCCTTAGGCAGCTCATCAGGCAAAGCCCGAATATGGCGGTAATGGCCGTCAGGCGAGAGGCAAGCAGGCCAATCCAACCGCCAGTTATCGAAGGTCGCAGATTCTCGGGCAGGAGCGCTACGGCGGTGATCGCAACGAAATACAACTCCGCGGGAAGGCGCAGGGACTGCCAAAAGGACTTGTCGCGCCACCGGGAAATTGCGGCCACGAGAACGCAGAGCATCGCGAAAATCAGCGCAGCCCAACCAAGAGTGGCATAGCGCTGGCCGTAGAGCGTCAATTGGTCGGCCCCGTTCATCAGGTAAAAGGGGTCATGCTCCCAATCGACGGGAAACCGAGTCTGATGTGCCAAATACCAGTGAACGACATATACGACACTCACGGACGCGACCGGCAGGGACAACTTCCACCAACTCGGCAGGTTCTTCCACAAAATCAGATACACGGCCGTCCCCGCTAGCCAGATTAAGCCTAGAGGATGGGCAAGCAGAACGAAGGGCACAATCAATAAGCCGAGAATTCGCCCCGGCGCCCTTCCCCGCCACAAGAGTGCCAGGCTAAATGCTGCCAGCCCGAGGGACAAGTAGTAGTTGAGAAAACCCATGCTGAAAGAATATCCGTAGGCCAGCATGGCAATGCACGGAGCGAGAAACCACGGAAGCCGTCCGCTGGTTGCTGTAACGAATGCAAAGATTCCCCAGAAAAAAATCAGAACGCAAAACGACACAACGATTTTCTCAGCGGCGGCAAATCCCATAAGATTTGCAGCGTGGAGCAGCATGAAGTCAAACAGCACATTGTTCCACTGCCCTACGAAGTAGAGGCCGTGCGCCTGGCCCTTTTCAATCAACTGGGCCAGCCAGGCGTTGTAGACATGGCTTGCGAGATCACCGGCCTGAATATGCCGGTGCCAAAGACAGGGCACGATGATGGCGATGGAAATAAGCAGGATCGCCCATTTTTTCCCGCGGACGAATTGCCATCCCGGCGATGGCTCGTTCACGTCCGTTGTCATCTGCTATCTCGCAAGGTCGGCACCTGTTTTGGAAAACGGCGTGGCGCCATTCTACTATCTCTCGCGCGGGCAACGGAGACGGATAAACCAGCATGCTGGGAGCGCGAGAGGGACACGATTCCGAACACGCAGGAAAAAGTTTAACAATGCGAGGGACGCATCACTGCTAGCTGCAAACACGTGAGGGCTGCGAGAGACTCCGAGAGCTGAGCAGGCCTATCGGGCGAGTTGGTTCTCGCCCAGCTTTTTCAGACGATCGCGAAGGCGGCGTTGCAACGGTGTCGGAGTATTGGGGTTGAACGCCACGAGATACCAAAGCGGCTGACTACGATCCTTGCTGAGCCAGGTCAACGTGCCGGCATCGGCGTTGGGGTGGCGCGCAACATTCTCGCGAATTGCGCCATAAGGATGCTTGCCTAGCTTATTCAAGGTCTTGGCGTTTGCGCGCGGATGCTCGCTGATTAGCCGGAGCAGATAGAAATCTTCCTCGGGTGCTTGTTTCACGAGCTTTTCCAGCATTTCTGGCTTGGCATCCGCGCTCAGAACGAGGCCAATTTTTTCGTCCCAAGCGGTGTTGATTTGGTTGAGTTCGCGGGTGCGCGCGTGGATCAGCTCTTCCAGGATACGGCGTTCCTGCTGCATCCGGGCAATCGGCAGGTCCGTGCCTTCGAGTGAGTCCAGAACGCGCAGCAAATGCTGCCGCTCACCGAAGACAATTTGAGAAGTGCGCGTTACGGCGCCTTTCTCCTTTTCCTTGTGCTGCACCAAGTCGGATCGTCGCATTGTCAGATGGCTCCAGCCGAAACTTTTTCCAAGATCGCCATGGGGCCGGGCTACAGCCGAGAAACCCCGGAACTGCACCACGCGGAGTGGGTTAATGGCCTCCTGGTGGCTTCTGCGGATTATGTTCCGTACACCGCATGCGGTAAAGTTTGGTGCGAGCTGCATGTGCCCGAAATGCAACCGTCTGACGCGGCCTGCCATGCCTGCCGGCCTAACAAGGACTGCAATCCATGAATGCATTTGAAGAGCACAAGGAAGAGCTGGAACACTTCGAGCAAATGTACGGGCGGGAACGCGGACGGCTCGCGGTATCACTGGATCGGATGACCAACGCGCTGGTACTGGTTGGACAGCATGGAGTCTACTGCACCAGCCAGCGAAATCCCGCGGTCCCGGCAATGGATTTGCGCATGATCGCTCAGGAATTGGAGCACGCCAAGCAGCTCGTGCAATCGGTCATGGAAGAACTGAAACGCGCCAGAGAAGAGCGCGGAGTGACTGGTGACTTGTGACTGGTGACTCGTGGAAATCCCACCAAGATTATGGGTTGTAGCTCAACAGCACGTTTCTGATCCCCGGACAGATAAGCGACGCACCGCGGCGGGGTCTCCGGACTTAATCAGGAGTTGATCAAGAAAGGATTGGTATTGCGTTCCTGGCCAATGCTGGTCAAAGGTCCGTGTCCAGGCTGCACGATAGTATCATCGGGCAACTGCATCAGCTTGCCGAGGAGAGAGTCCCTGATTTGGTCCATCGAACCGCCCCACAGGTCGGTGCGGCCAATACTGCCCGCGAAAAGTGTGTCACCTGCAAAAAGTCTCGGGGTAGGCAGGGAGATTGCTCCCGCGTCCTTGGGCAGGTAAAGGGATACACTTCCTGGCGAGTGGCCGGGAGTGTGGATGACTTTGGCCTCAAAGGAGCCCCACCGCAGCACGTCACCTTCTTTCAAGAGCTGGTCGACCTCAGTGATTTCCGGCGTGGGAATGCCTAGAAACGCTGCCTGCACTTCCATGCCCTGATAAAGCGGCAAGTCATCGCGATGCATCAGGATGGGAGCGCCGGTGTACTGCCGCAACTTGCTGAGACCGCCAACGTGATCGATGTGGGCATGCGTGCTGATGATGGCTTTGACCGTGAGGCGGTGCCGCCCCAGCAATTCCAGAATGCGGGTCACCTCGTCGCCGGGGTCAATCACCAGTGCCTCTCGAGTAACGGGATCCCCGATGATCGAGCAATTGCACTGCAACATTCCGACTGGGATGGTGATGTGGATGAGCCCTTGCGAGACGGCATCGAACGCAGGCACGGCGTCACTCATAGTTTCAGAGTATATCATTCACATGCGTCGATTCAGGAGCGCGGCAAATACGAACAGCAACACACTTTGCTAAGCTGGTGGATGAAGGAGAGGCATGGAGACAAGAGAGACCGGCAGCGCGCTCGAAACTCCGCTTGCCGGATTGCACAGGAGCGCCGGTGCGACGATGGCCAGATGGTTCGGCTGCAGCTTGCCGGACTATTGGACAGACGCGCGGACTGAGGAGGAATTTGCGCGCAAGAGCGTTGCTCTGGTCGATAAGAATTATCGCGCCTACCTTTCCTTTACCGGGCCGGACCGCGTACGGTATCTGAACGC
>JBGPLB010000297.1:0-4019 GCA_041486245.1 Candidatus Acidiferrum sp. | reverse complement strand
TGATCGAGTGCATGCCGGCGCTCGTGCGCGACAACGTTCGGCAAGAGGACATTCGGAAAATGGATGGCGATGATCCCGCGGATTCAGCGCGATATGGATTGGTCTCCGGCGGAAGAATCGCCGGTGTTGCGACGGCGTTCGCGCCGTCCAGGGCGGGGCAACCCCCGCCCCTACATCCGCCGGGAAGCGGCGCGCATTTCGTCACGGGCATGCCGCTCGGCGAACAGATCGCGCGCCAGGTAAGCGCCACGGATCCGACGTCGCAGGCAATTCATTTTCAGCGCCTCGAAACCGAAGCGCAAAAGCAATTTCGCCCGAAAAAGTTTCCGCGCCGGCATTGGTAGCAGAGACTTCAGTCTGTGCCCGATGGAACGAGAACAAGGGACAAACGCACAGGGTGAATCCTGTGCCACTGGTGCTCAATGTTAGATTGGCTCCGCAAAATAGTTCAGCTGAAATATGTGGGCCTCCTTGAGGCGGATGTAGCGCGCTTGCGGGCGGAGAATCGCGCGCTGATGAATTCGCTGCTGGGAACGGCGGGATTTCCGCCGGTGGAGTTTCCCGAGGCGCCGAAGCCGCAGGCGCTGCCGCGATTGAGGAAACGCTCGTGGCACCAGATTCAAGCTTGGCGTGAAACGGGAGCGGCACGCAGTGCGGCCGCTGATTTTGACGGCGTAGACGATGCGAGGACGAATGGACCTGTACCCCACAGCTGAGACTTTTGCCGGGACACCTGGATCAATCGCCCCGGCGGACGGAAACTACGCCGCGAGTGTAGCGCCGGCGTCCTCGCCGGCAGGTTTGGATAATGCTGCGAAGGACTACGACGACCGCCAGCAGGCTGCTGGCGCTACCGATGCGCCGCTTGAACTCGGCCCGAACAACGAGCGGCTCGAAGACGTTAAGCCGGAACTTGTCAACGCGCTTCGCGAACTAGTGCGGCAATATCGCCAGGAAGGCATCGTCGCGCGGCGGCACGAAATTCGGCGGATTCGCCAGGCGCGGCTTTTCTGGCAAGGGCTGCAATACGCCTGGTGGAATCCGAACGATATGAACTGGCATCTGCCGTTCGAGCAGCGCTTCAATGGCGACCGCGAGCTCGAGGAAATGCCGCGGTATCAGTTCGTCACAAATTTCTATCAAGGATTCGGATTGTCGTTCATCGCCGTGCTTTCGCAGGATGTGCCGAGCGTGCGGTTTTACCCGCAATCGGCGCAGTCGCTTGAAGATATCGGCGCGGCACGCGCGGCCAGCGACGTGGCCGAACTGATCGAGCGCAACAACGAAGTCGAAAACCTGCTGACGTCGATCGGCTATTTCCTCTGGACCGACGGCAAACTTGGCGCCTACGTCCGCTACGTTGCGGATGGCCAGCGTTTTGGTTTTCACGAAGAACAATTGCTCGAGGCTCTGGAAATTCCGCTTGGCGAGGATGTGTATGTTTGCCCAAAGTGCGGAAAAGAGACATCAGCGACCGATGTGACTCGTGACTCGCCGTCCGTGACTCGCGAAGAGGACGCCGCCGAAGGGTATTCCACCACGAGTCACAAGTCACCAGTCACGAGTCACGTTTCATGTCCGGGCTGTGGCGCGGAAATGACAGAAGCAAATCTGCGCAAAGCCGAGCGCGTCACGGTGCCGCGCGTCGTTGGAACACGACGCGTGCCGAACGGGCAGGAAGTCATCTCCATCGCCGGCGGACTGGAGCTGAACACTCCCGTCTGGGCCAACGAAATGCACGAGTATCCTTACCTGCAATGGCAGGCGGAGGTGCACCGCGCAAAACTCAAGGCCGCGTATCCGCACGCGGCGAACAAGATCGAATCCGCGCCATCGCAAGGCCCCGACGATGTGTACGCCCGAGTTTCGCGGCTGAGCGTCGAGCAGGGCTTGCCGTCGATCCATCCCGGCGACGCGCTGATGAATCTGATCACGTTTGACCGCACGTGGCTGCGGCCGTGGGCGTTCTATTCGATTGAAGACGAAGCGGTGCGCAGCGAACTGCTTGCGCTGTTTCCCGACGGCTGTTACTGCGGATTCGCGGGCGATGTGTACTGTGAATCGCGCAACGAATCAATGGACGATCACTGGCGCGTGCTGCATGCGCTGCCCGGAGACGGGCAGAACCGGCCGAGCGTCGGCGATTCGCTGGTGCAAGTGCAAGAGCGCTACAACGTGCTCTCCAACATGCAGGCGGAAACGTACGAGTACGGCATTCCCCCGATTTACGCCGACCCGCAGGTTCTCGATTTTGATGCGCTCGCGAATCAGACCGCGGAACCTGCCGCGCATTTTCCGGCGCGCGCGCGGCCCGGACAGCCGCTGGCCGCGGGATTCTTTCAGCCGGCACCCGCGCAAGTTCCGCCGGACATGATCCGGCATCAGCAAGATTTGATCGGACCGGTCGCTCAATTTTTGACCGGGCTGTTTCCTGCGATTTTCGGCGGGGACATGGAAGATGTGAAGACGGCGTCAGGCTACGCGTTGGCTCGCGACCAGGCCATGGGCCGCCTGGGCCTCGTTTGGCGGCGGACTAAACAATTTTATGCCGACGTGCTGTTGCTCGCCGTCGATTGCTTCCGCAAAAACCGGCCTGAAAACGCGGAGATTCCACTGCTCGGGCCGGATGGCGTGCTCGACGCACGCATGATTCGCGCCGCGGATTTGAGGGGAAACATCTGCGTGCATCCCGAAGCGGACGAAACATTTCCGCGGCTGAAGTCGTAGCAGCGCGCCGTGTTGCAACAACTCTTCAGCGTTAACGATCCGCTCATCCAGGAAGCGCTGACGGAGCCAGCGAACATCGGCTACATCAAGAACGTGCTTGGACTTAGCGAGCTGGTCGTACCTGGCGAGGATTCGCGCAATAAACAGTTGCGCGAGATTCAGCAACTGCTGGCCAGCGCGCCGATCGTCATTTCGATGCATCCGTCCGGTGTGGCGCACGCAGGGTCGCTGGAAGATACTCCCGCAAAACCTGTCGTAGGGGCGCCCGGTCAGTCGCCCGGTGAAAATGGTGGCGAGGTGTCAACCGGCGGTGCAAGCCCCACCTCTACATCGTCCGATGGCGCAGGTGTCCACGAGTCACCAGTCACGAGTCACCATTCACCAGTTCTCGTACTGCCGTCCGTGCCGGTCGATCAGCTCCTTGATGACCACGCCGTCGAATTCGAGGAGTGCAAACGCTGGGCAAACTCCGAGGCGGGCCAGTCCGCACGTTTAACAAATCCCGCAGGCTTCGCCAACGTTCGCGCACACACCGAAGCGCACTTGCGCGCGATAAGCCTGGCCGCCGGCACAGCCGGCGCTGCTAACTCACAGCCAGGCACACCCAAACCCAAGGAAAAGTAATGCAAGCCACAAACCAAAGCGTCGTAACGAGCGAAAGTTCTCGGGCCAATGGGCAGACTCATCCGCACGATTTGTTTGTGTTGACGGACGAACAGATTTTGGAGATTGAGCCGGAGCTCCAGGATGTTGAGGTCGCGAGTGTTGCGCCAGCATCTTTGCCGGCGAACTCCGCGGAGCAAGCGCAGAGCAGTCGGCTCGAAGCCGGCGTTACCAGAGAACGACGCGCAGACATCACGGGATCGGGCCAGGAACAAACGCAAATCGCACAGGCAAAAGTGCCTGGGCTGTCCGATCCTCCCGCATGGCTAGCGGAGACAATGAACGATCCGCAGCGGGGCGCGGAGGCGCGCGCGCTTTGGGAAGCCGCGCAAGGGGCGGAAAGGGAAGCGGCCTCGTATCGTGAAGTGTTTGCAAAGCCGGAAGAGGCGCGTGCCGCCGCGCAGCGCGCGCGAGTGCTCGATGACATAGACCGCGCGTATTTCGCTGGAGATGCGACGCAACGGGCGCAGCTCGCAGCAATGATGATGCGGGAGGATCCCGCGGCGTTTCGCGAGATGGTGTTCGAGGGATTGCGCGCGTTGGAAGCCGCACAGCAACCGGGAAATGGGCGGAGCGTTGCGTCGGCTCTAGGGGCGACCCTTGGGTCGCCCACGGCGCATGGCAACGCG
>JBGPLB010000296.1:0-4060 GCA_041486245.1 Candidatus Acidiferrum sp. | reverse complement strand
GGGCCTGCCGGTTCTCGCTTCCATTCTGATCGCCCTTAGCGCAGTGCTTTCGCTGGTCACGATTATCTCGATCTACCGCGAGGGCGGCATCCTTAAGCGACTCCGCGCCACGCCGCTGCGCCCGCAGACTATCCTTACCGCCCACGTGATCGTCAAGCTGTTACTTACCGCGGCCACGCTGGCCTTGATGGTCCTGGCAGGCAAGCGCTACTACCCGATCGGCGTTCATGTTCCATTGTTCTCGTTCACGATTGCGCTGCTCATAAGCACCTGGAGCATTCTGTCGATCGGTTTTCTCATTGCCAGCATCGTTCCGACGGCGCGCTTCGCGCAGCCGATTGGGGCCGTCATTATGTACCCGATGATTGCTGTCTCGGGACTCTTCGCGCCGATTGAATCGCTGCCGCCAGTGCTTCATGCGGTGGCCAGAGTGCTGCCTCTAGGCTACGCTGTGCCTCTGCTCCAGGGAATCTGGAACGGCGACGCGTGGTCGGCGCACGTCGGCGACGTAGCGGGGCTGGCAGTAGTTTTTGTCGTTTGCACCGCGCTTTCTGCGAAGGTGTTTCGTTGGGAATAGCAAAGATTTCTGGAAGCCCGCTTCCACGCCAAAGGACATCTCGGTGCCCAATGAACGCCGCAGTAACCGGATAAATGCCGATCCCAGCGATTCCGGGTGATTGCATAACAATGCCGGCTCCCTCGCAGTTGCTCAGTCATTGGCTTACATCCAATCGCGCAAGAGTCTCGGAGGATCGGGCAAATACTCTGGCGGAATAGGCAAGCGCCCCGAGGGTAACCAGACTACACTTCTGTTCGTTGATCCTGGCAATTGGTAATTTTTCACGAGAACCGACACGAAGCGATTCGACCTTCACGGTTCAATACGACTCGAGGAGAAACAATGCAAAAGCGCAAACTTGGAAAAAGCAACCTGGAAGTTTCGGCTCTTGGGCTGGGCTGCATGGGAATGAGCTTTGGCTTCGGCCCCGCCATGGACAAGCAGGAGGGCATTTCGCTGATTCGGGCGGCAGTCGAACGCGGCGTCACATTCTTCGATACTGCGGAAGTCTACGGCCCGTTTACGAACGAAGAGCTGGTGGGTGAAGCCCTCGCTCCCTTCCGTGAGCAAGTGGTGATCGCCACCAAGTTCGGGTTCAAACTTGATCCGAACACCGGCAAACAGGCCGGGCTGGACAGCCGGCCAGAGCACATCAAGGCAGTCGCCGAGGCCTCGCTGAAGCGCCTCAAGACGGATGTCATCGATTTGTTCTATCAGCACCGCGTGGACCCCAACGTGCCGATCGAAGACACAGCGGGAGCGGTGAAAGAGCTGATTCAGCAAGGAAAGGTGAAGCACTTCGGCCTTTCGGAAGCAGGAGTGAAGACGATCCGTCGCGCGCACGCCGTTCAGCCCGTCGCCGCCCTGCAAAGTGAATATTCGCTGTGGTTCCGAGAGCCTGAAGCCGAGGTGATCCCCACACTCGAAGAACTCGGAATCGGGTTCGTCCCCTTCAGTCCTCTTGGCAAGGGCTTCCTCACCGGAAAGATCAGCGAAGATACGCAGTTCGATAAAACCGATTTCCGCAACATCGTCCCGCGCTTCACGCCAGAGAACCGCAAAGCGAACCAGGCTTTCGTTGATTTGCTCGGGAAAATCGCGGCACGGAAGAAGGCGACTCCTGCTCAGATCGCCCTTGCCTGGCTGCTCGCGCAAAAACCGTGGATCGTGCCGATCCCGGGCACGACCAAGCTGCACCGGCTTGAAGAAAACATCGAAGCCGTTTCTGTGAACCTCACGTCCGACGATCTCCGCGAAATCGCGAACGCCGCCTCGAAGATCAAGGTGGAAGGGGCTCGATACCCCGAAGAGCTGCAAAAAATGGTGGGCCGCTGAGGAGCAATGACACATCTGGCGCCTTACTCCGACTGGCCCAACGCAATGAGCGCCATCCTGATCTCAAAGGAGGTATTCTCGAAGGCGTGAAAACCAACGGCAAAGCGGTGTCTTTGCGGTGGGCCGGCAACGGAACGGGCCTCATTGAACCAGATCCAGCTAAGTTGGCGCACCTGATTGCGGCCTACGCCCCTCACGACGGTAGTTTTGAAATGCGAAGCCCTGGACTGCACGTGAGTAGAGTGGATTCGTACGCACACTAACTCGACCTATGCAGACCAGAATTTTGCAAACGTCGTAGTTCGACGTTAGAGTACCTCCACGCGCAGTCCACCTCGGGCCAAGCGCCACCTTCAGCAAATCAGTCCATGAAAAGAGAATCGAAATGGAATACACCAACCGACGTCTGATGTGGCACGGCATGTTTCTGTTTCTAATTGGCCTGCTAACTGGCTTCGCCGAACGGCAGTTCGCCAACACGCGGATGGGACTTGCCGCTCACCTGGAAGGCGTTATGAACGGTACATTCCTGCTTGCACTGGGAGCCGCGTGGAACGAAGTGCGAATGTCGTCACGGACAAAGGCAATCGCGTATTGGACTGCGCTTTGCGGCACGTACGGGAACTGGTTTGTAACGACGCTCGCTGCAGTTTTTGGTACCGCCGCCCTTTCTCCCATTACCGGAGCAGGACATAGCGGTCAGCCATGGCAGGAAACCGTTGTGACGCTTGGTTTCCTTTTTGTCGGCACCACAATCATCACGGCCGCGGTGCTGGTCCTCTGGGGCCTTCGAGCCAAAGCGAGGGCTTGAAGCCGCTCTGTCCTGCTGGATTGCGGACGCAAGCAGGCGGTTGCCATGTTATGTTTGCAAGTGGAAGGGAAGAGCATCGAAGAAGTGTGAAGAGGTTCGAGGAGTTCGAAGAGTGAAGTTGAACGGGATTCGAAACGAAGTTGCCGATATGGGCTGGGGAATCGCGTTGACAGGATACGTGATGTACTTTAAGATTAGCGTTTGTCTCTACAGGGAAAGGTGTGACTGAGCGCAATGAGGACGTATGTAGCCAAGGGAGAAGAAGCGGAAGCGCTGAAGGTGGGCGCGAACTGGTTTGTGGTGGATGCCACGGACCAGGTGCTGGGGCGCCTGGCGACGAAAGTGGCGCGGATGCTGATCGGCAAGGATAAGCCGAGTTTCACGCCGTACCTGGATTCGGGGGATCACGTAGTGGTGATCAATGCGGACAAGGTTCGCATGACCGGGAACAAGGTCGAGCAGAAGATTTATTATTCACACAGCGGGTATCCGGGGGGATTGAAGGCGGTTCCGGCGAAGCGCGTACGTGAAACAAAGCCGGAATGGATGATTCGCGAGGCGGTTCTGGGGATGTTGCCTAAGAACAAGCTGCGGGCGCGGCGAGCGAAGAAATTGCGGATTTACCGGGATGCGGCGGGTTTGGCGCGGCATGCAGGGCAAAGGCCGCAGGCGGTCGGGGCTTAGAATTGGTAGGAAGGACAGACTGAAAGTCTGTCCCACTGTTGGGCGGTAGCAGGGAGCACAGACGGAAAGTCTGTGCCAGGGTTTCCGCACGTTGCTGTTCCTTGAAAAGTGTGGCCGCGTAGTGGTCACCTTCTAAGTGGTGCCTTAGGCAGGGAGCAAATCGGCGTGGAGTTCGATGACTCCTTGGTGTCTGGAGTCAGATGGTTTGAGGAGGAACGTTGAGTTCTACTGGTACGCCCCTAACGGGCACACAAACGTGGTTTCTCGGCACGGGCCGGCGCAAAGAGTCGGTGGCGCGTGTGTTTTTGCGCGCGGGCAGCGGCAAGTTCACGATCAATGGCCGCGAGGTGGCAAATTATTTTCCGAATCATGCGTGGAAGCATGATGCGATCGAGCCACTGAAGTTCACGAGCCTGGCGGATCAGGTGGACGTCAAGGTGACCGCACATGGCGGCGGCGTGGGCGGGCAAGCTGGAGCGGTGCGCATGGGATTGTCGCGAGCGATCTCGCGGTTCAATCCGGAGCTGCGTCCGGCATTGCGGAAGAACGGATTTTTGACGCGCGATTCTCGCATGAAGGAACGCAAGAAGTACGGGCAGAAGGGCGCGAGGAAGAGATTCCAGTTCACCAAGCGGTAAAGAAGTGATTGGTGACTGGTGACTAGTGACTGG
>JBGPLB010000295.1:0-4097 GCA_041486245.1 Candidatus Acidiferrum sp. | reverse complement strand
CAAAGTGGATTCGTAAAGCTGGGAGTGCCCTCACCTCCGCCGGAAAAATTAGCTCGCCGCACTTGCACCAACTCCTCGGGCTTCTGCACCGGCAGGAGCCGCAGCATGACGGTGTCAATCAAACTGAAAATCGCGGTGTTTGCGCCGATTCCGAGTGCAAGCGATAGAATCGCGACGCCAGTGATCACGGGCGTGCGCGCGAAGATGCGCAACGAGTAGCGGATATCCTGCAAGAACGATTCGATCAGATTGACGCCACGCGCGTCGCGAATCTCTTCCTTGAGCTGTTCGTGTCCGCCGAATTCCATACGCGCGCGCCTGATGGCTTCCTCGCGCGTCATGCCGGATTTGAGAAACTTCTCAACCTGTTGGTCGAAATGGAAGCGCAGCTCTGTATCCGCTTCGGATTCCACGGTCTCGCGCCGGAATAGCGAACGAAGGCGGAACAACAGATCGTTGAACACGGTAGCCTCCCTAAGCAGTCTCTAGAATCTGGGCGACGGCTGCCGCCAGTTTTTTCCAGGAATCTTTTTCGAGTTCGAGCTGTTTGCGACCGGTTTTGGTGAGCTCGTAATATTTTGCGCGGCGGTTGTTCTCGGACGTGCCCCACTTCGCTTTGATCCATCCGCGCCGCTCGAGCCGGTGCAGCGCTGGATACAGCGAACCCTGCTGAATCAGCAGCACATCGCTCGAGATCTGGTGGATGCGCTCGGAAATCGCCCACCCATGCTGCGGTTCCAGCGCGAGCGTGCGAAGAATGAGAAGGTCGAGCGTCCCCTGCGGAAGTTCAATTCTCTTGTTGGCCATCAATGGCGTCCCCTGTCACTTCGACAAGAGACCATACACTTACTCTTGTCGAAGCACAAGGGGAAAGAAGATGTTGTCGGTAAGTGCGTTTCGCCTCGGGAAAGACCTTGTAGGGGCGGGGCTTGTCCCGCCCGCACTGGAAGTCGCGCTCTTTTGAATAGATTAAGGGGCTGGCCTAGTTGGTTTTTCTTTTTCTTCTCGGGCGCTGGAGATCGGCCGCAGTCTTAATCAGGGCGGGAATCGAGAGGCCAACGTTGAACGCTAGCAAGGGGGTAATTTGCCTGGACATGTCGTGCGCCAATGCCGCTACTCCGCCGACGATAGCTAATCCCGCGAATTGCGTCCAGTAGACCCAATCAAAGTCAGGCCTCTCAGCTTCAGGGGATTGGGAAATTAGGTAAAGGCGGAAAAGATTGACCGCGAGTCCGCCGAAAAATCCAAACAGGAAGGCCGTATGGCGATGATCCCAGAAGTTCACGCGACTTTGTCGGACAGCGCATCCAGAAATCGAGATCCGAGCCCGTGAGTCTCGCGGTAGTGTCTGCGGGTCGTGTAGAGGCTACGACCAGATTCATCAGGAATCGATGAGCGCACGATCTCCTGCTTGACGTTCTCCAAGAATTCTTGTATTTGTTGAGTTGGAACCCCAATTTGCCCTGAGACACCGTCAATTGTGCGCCATTCATAGCGATCATCTTCGAGGGCGTGAATAATCTGGTCGCGGAGATTCCCACGCACTTGTTGGGATTGCCGGTTTCCGTTCTCGCGCATTCGAAGCCTCGCTCTACATAGCAATTATGCGACGAAAGGTGACCCAACGGCAAGATATTTTTCTTACAAGTTAAGTAGCCACATTACAATATCCGCTAGCCGTGCCGACGCCGAAATTCGCGCATAAAGCTGGTGAGAATTTCCACGGCCTCTAGCGTGACGGCGTTGTAGAGCGACACACGCATGCCCCCGACCGAACGGTGCCCCGGCGTGCCAACAAGGCCCGCCGCGGCAGCTTCCTTGCCGAATTGCTTTTCGACAGCTTCATCGCCGCCGGCCACGCGGAACACCACGTTCATTTTCGAGCGCGAAGAATTTTCAACCGGGCAACGATAGAAGCCATCGCTAGCTTCGAGCGTGTCGTAGAGGATCTTGGCCTTCGCACTGTTCCGCTTTTCGATTGCCGAAATGCCGCCCTCGGCATCACTCCACTCCATCACCAGACCGACGACATAAATCGCGAATGTCGGCGGCGTGTGATACAGCGATTTTTCCTTGATGTGCGTGCGGTATTGCAGCAGCGTGGGCAGATTCTTGTCCGCGCGTTCTGCAAGATCCTTGCGCACAATAACCACGGTGACGCCGCTCGGCCCGAGATTTTTTTGCGCGCCGGCGAAAATGAGCCCGAATTTCTTTACGTCGATGGGACGCGAAGCGATGTCCGACGACATATCCGCAACAAGCGGCACGCCGCCGGTCTCCGGCATCTCCGTCCACTGCGTTCCTTCAATCGTATTGTTCGTGCACATGTGCACGTACGAAGCGTTCGCCGAAAATTTAATTTCGTCCTTGCGCGGAAGCCGCGCAAATTTCTCCGCTTCTGTCGAGGCTGCAATGTTGTGCAACACACCTTTCTTCAACTCGCCCAGCGCCTTCGCCGTCCACGTCCCGGTGTGAATCAAATCGACGGGTTTTCCAGGCAGGCACAGGTTCATGGGCGCCATCGTGAACTGCATGCTCCCGCCGCCCTGCAAAAAGAGAACCGCGTACTCATCGGGAATCTGCAGGTGCTTGCGCAAACCTGCTTCCGCCGCCGCGTTAATGCTTTCGAATTCCGGCGAGCGGTGGCTCATTTCCATCACGGACATCCCGCTCCCGCGCCAATCCAGCAACTCCTCGCGGATGCGTTCGAGCACAGAAAGCGGCAATGCTCCCGGCCCCGCATTGAAATTGTGCACGCGCTTCGCTGCGCGTTCCGGAACTGTGGACGTACTCACGGTGAGTGTTTCCTTCCGATGAAATATAGCCACGCTGTTCTGCCGCGGCCGCGATTACATACCTAACACATCAGGATAACAGAATCACGTGGGCGCGCTAAAATTGCGGTTTTTGCCGCCACTTCGTGTTTCTAGGCGACCTCTGCAATGGCGAACTCCACGCGCCTCCGCATCGGGTCAATTCGTTCGGCTCGCACGTGCACGCGGTCGCCCAGATGCCATGCAAGTTCTTTGGGCTTTGCGCCGCGCCCACGACGCGACCCAGGCGCGCCGCGCCGCCCTTCGCCTCCCGACAAAGCGACAATGGCGTGATCACGTTCTCGGAAAACGCAACGCGCGCCCGCGGCGTCCTCGAGCGCGTTGATCGGCAATAGCCCTTCCACAAACACTTCGAACAGCTCGACAAAGCATCCGAATTTCTGCACCGAAATGATCAGCCCTTCGTATTCCTCGCCGAGATGCGCTTCCATGAATTGCGCCGTCTTCCAATCCATCAACTCGCGCTCGGCTCCGTTCGCCCGGCGCTCGGCTTCGGAAGTTTCCGACGCAATTTCTTCCAGCTCCGTTTGCGGATAGAGTGTCGCTTCCACGCCGCGTGACGCATGGCTTGCCTCAGGCGCCGCAGCCTGCGGATGCTCCAAAGCCCATTTCAGCACACGATGAACGATCAAGTCCGGATACCGCCGGATCGGCGAAGTGAAATGCGTGTATTCGTCGAATCCCAGCGCAAAATGCCCAAGCGGCTCCGCCGCATAACGCGCCTGCTTTAGCGAACGCAGCATCAAGTACGAAACAATGCGTTCTTCCGTCTTGCCCGCTAATTTCCGCAGCAATTTCTGATAATGCTGCGGCGTAATCCGCAGCTCCGTCGAACCAGGTAGCGCCACGCGCATCCCACGCTCGCGCCCGTGTCCGTAAGAATCAGGCCGTCCCGCCTTTGCCGGCGCAGGCACGCGGCCATGCCGCACCGCAATCTCCCGCTGGTGCAAATCCGCCACGCCAAGCGAATACCCAAACGCGCGCGCCAGCTCTTCAAACTCCAGCACCTTCCGCGCATCCGGTTTTTCATGCACGCGATGCAGCGCCGCAATTCCTCGCCTGAGCAAATACCCCGCCACCGCGCGATTCGCCGCCAGCATGAATTCCTCAATCAGCCGGTGCGCGATGTTGCGTTCGCTGCGCACGATGTTGGTCATGCGCTGCTGCTCATCGAACTCAATCACCGGCTCGGGCAAATCGAAATCGATCGAGCCGTGTTCATTGCGCCGCGCGTTCAGCAGCAGCGCCAGCTCTTTCATATCT
>JBGPLB010000294.1:0-4142 GCA_041486245.1 Candidatus Acidiferrum sp. | reverse complement strand
CATCTGCGGCTACGACATCGTCGAGCATCCCGAAAAAGTCCGCGCCAACGTCGGTTTCCTCTCTACCGCCACGGCCCTCTATCGCAGGCTCACCGCCCAGGAATTTGTCGAATACTTTGGGCGCCTCAACGGTTTAGACGAAACCACTCTGAAAAAGCGCGTCGATTACATATTCAGCCGCCTGGACATGAACGGCTTCCGTGACCGTCGCTGCGACAAACTCTCCACCGGCATGATGCAGAAAACCTCCATCGCCCGCACTCTCGTCCACGATCCCCCGGTCATGATCTTTGATGAGCCCACCAACGGCTTGGACATCATGACTGCTCGCACCATCACTTCCTTCATCCGCGAATGCCGTGACAACGGCAAAACCGTCATCTTCTCCACGCACATCATGTCCGAAGTCGAAAAGCTCTGCGACACCATCGGCATTATCCAGTCCGGCAAACTCCTCGTCGAAGGCACTCTCGCGCAGCTTCGCGACAAATATGCCGAGCACGAGCTCGAGGAAATTTTCGTTAAGGTCGTCACGCCCCACTACGTCGCTGAGGAGAACAACTGACATGTCCCTGCGCAACGTCGGCATCGTCTATCGCAAGGAACTCACCGAAGCCATTCGCGACCGCCGCACGGTCATCTCCACCATTCTCGTGCCCCTTTTGCTCTTCCCCGTTCTCAGCGTCGGCTTCGGCTCCCTCGCTTTCATGCTCGTCGGCAAAGCCAAGGAAGAAGTTCCCAAAGTCATGCTCCGCGGCGGTGAAGATTCTCCGGAAGTTGTCGCAGGCCTGAAGAAGCTGGACAAAATCGAGATTGTTCCCGAAACCCCCGATTGGAAGAATCAAATCATCAACAAGGAAGTCCGCGCCGCCGTCGAGATCCCCGCGGGATTCCAGGCCGATGTTGCTCAGCAGAAGGCAGACACGGTCAAAATCTACAATTACGAAGGCGAATTGAAATCTGAATTTGCGAGCGACAAAGTTGAGAAATATTTGAAGTCCTACAGCGACAACCTGGTGAAAGAGCGCCTCGCCGCAAAAAATCTCCCGGTGGACGTTCTGAAGCCTTTTGAAATGAAGCGGGAAAACGTCGCTCCCCCTGAAAAAGTCAGCGGCGCCGCGATGGGCGGCATCATCGGCTATATGGTCATCCTTCTCTGTATGACCGGCGCAATGTATCCCGCCATGGACCTTACCGCCGGCGAAAAAGAGCGCGGCACCATGGAAACCATTCTTTCCAGCCCCATCTCCCGCACCCATCTCGTGCTCGGCAAATTCTTTTTGATCCTCACCGCCGCCCTTGGCACCGCTGCTCTTTCCGTCCTGTCCATGGGCGTTTCCTTCTCGGTTTTGGGCCACTACACGCAAAAATCTGCCAGCGGCCGCGACGCGGCTGCGGGCCTTCTCCTTCACCTCGGCCCCAAAACCGTCGTCTCCGTCTTCCTCATGGCTCTGCCTATCGCCGTTCTTTTCTCCGCAGTGCTTATGACCATCGCTCTCTTTGCCAAGACCTACAAGGAAGCCCAGAGCTACCTGACGCCCATGACCTTTGTAGTCATCATCCCCGCGATTGCCGCCATGCTCCCCGGCGTTGAGCTAACTCCAAAGCTTTCTCTCATTCCCATTCTCGGCACCAGCCTTCTCTGCAAAGAACTCGTTGCCGGCACCTATCATTGGAATCTGATCGCTCTTATCTTCACCTCCAACTGCGTCTACGCCGCCGCCGCCCTCTTCATCGCCATAAAAATGTTCCAACGCGAATCCGTCCTCTTCCGCTCCTGATCCTTTTCCCTTGTAGGGGCACGATACATCGTGCCCTTCTTTCTTTTTCTTCTCCGTGTCCTCTGTACCCGCAGCGATTCATCCGCGTCCCTACGCCCGTTTTGCCTTCTCCCGATTTGTAATCTTCCTCCACGGACTCAACACCGAATAACTAGGCGTCGCCGTCACGCTGGCCTTGCTAACTCCAATTAATTTCCTCCGCACCAACCACCCCACCGCCGCCTGCACCGAACTCTTCGACACGCCTACGTTTTCCGATAACTCCCGATAACTGATCTCCACCGCCCCATCCCTCCGCCCTGACTCCGCCGCCAGCCACACATAAACCAAAAAACAAACCGGCCTTCTGTCATGCCCCACCAGGTCTCGCATCAGCACGTCCACCACATAATCATCAATCGCAATCATCGCGCACGGTCTCTCCACTCCGCCGACATCCCGTAGGGTCATCCTTCCGAGGATGACCGCTAGTCCCACCGCTATACCAACCATTCCTATAGCAACGCCTGCCTGATTGCAACTCCCCTTCGCTGCAAGTTATCTTCTTCAAAGTTTCAACTAGGAGGCTTCCATGATTCGCCGCATCAAATTTGCTGGCATTCCCGTTCGCAATCAGGATGTCGCATTAAAGTTCTACACCGAAACGCTCGGGTTCAAAGTCGTCACCGATCAGCCCTTCACCGATAAACAACGATGGATCGAGTTGATGATTCCCGGCGCGGAGACCGGTCTCGCGCTCTATACACCAGAGGGCCACGAAAATCGCATCGGTCAGTTTCAATCACTGGCCTTTTGGTGCGACGACCTCTTCGCCACCGCCAAAATCCTCAAATCCAAAGGCGTGCAATTTGCCGTCGAGCCCAAGACCGAGGCATGGGGCTCCTCCAGCGTCTTCAAGGATCCCGACGGCAACCAGTTCGCCCTCTCCAGCAAATAACGCTCTCCGCCGCGTCGCGAACCATGTATAGAGACTATTAGAGCGCCGCGCGACGACTTTGCATTGAGTCGGCTCGGCCAGTACCGGCACCCACTCTACCGGTTCGCGCGTTATTCAGCCGTGTGGATTGTTTCGAACGACTCCGTCATCCGCCACAATCCCAGGCGAGTCCGACTTTCTCGTTCCATCAGCTTTTCATTTGGCGGCAAGTTTTTGCCTTGCCAGTTCGGTGCGGAAATCCTGTTCCTTTTGGGCAATGTAGTTTTTGTAGCCACTAGGATCGACAAGCGGGATCGCACTTCCCTCTTTCATAAGAGGGTACTTTTCTTCGAGTCCGAAGTAGCTGCCATGCGCGCCGAGGAAAATATCGCATGGCAATGACTTCAGAACGCGCCACATGCGCTCGTAATCTTCCGCGATCTTCGGGTAACTTGTGTTGCCGACCAGTTTGTAGCCGGGATTCACATTCGGGCTCCCGACTATCACCACGTTGTATGTCTTGCCGCGATCCGTGACCTGCATCGTCCAGGTGGTGCAGCCTTTGGTGTGCCCTGGAGTGAGGTGCGCCACCAGCACCGTGCCGCCAAGCCGCACTTCATCGCCATCGTGCAATACGCGGTCCACTTTTGTGGGCCGATAGAGCGAAGTAGGACTGTTTCCGTACGCAAAATCGCTCTTGCCGCCAGATTCGACCACGGGCACGTCCGCATCCATCACCATGTACGCTGCGCCCGTCATCTCTTTGATCATCGCGCTGCCGGCGTCGTGATCCCAATGCGCGTGACTGATGAGAAGAATCTTTGTGTCCTTGAACTTGAATCCCAGCTTCTCGGTACTCGCCTCAATCAGGGGCACATTGGCTTCCAGATCGCTGTTGATCAGCATGTTCCCTTGCGGTGTCGTTACGAGATAATTCGCCAGCCCCTTACTCCCTACGTAGTACAAGTTACCTGCGATGCGAAAAGGTGGGAACGGTTCGGTCCAGTCGGGATTGGCCTGGGCGAAAACACTGCCAGCAGCGGCCAAGACTAGGATGAATATACGGGATACGATGAGGATGCAGTCGCGCATGGGCGGAGTATAAGCGAAATCATCAGCGCGAGGCGAATACCACAATTCTGGACGGATCATGGCGAACTCGGAGAATATCCCCATGATTTGCGAACACCATTCTGGCAGTGGCAGTCACTTGGCTGTGTTGTTGCATCACGGGATATGTGAAGTAACATTTCATTTCTACGATTATCGCTGCGGGCATTAGGCGGTGGCGGCAGTGTTTGAGAGCGCTGAGATCAGCGCATTGAGCACGCGGTGAGTATAAGCGCGGCGACAAAGATTACGAACGATACGACTTGCAGGCACGCGGGACGCATTGCCATGCCTTTCCCACATTGAGCGTCGAGTATGGTTCAAGAGGTACGATT
>JBGPLB010000293.1:0-4177 GCA_041486245.1 Candidatus Acidiferrum sp. | reverse complement strand
GATTTTCTTGTCGCTGTCGAATTCGGTGAACGTAACCTGCACGCGGAGAGGCGTAATTGTTTTCGCAGTTTCGGCAGGCTTGGAGGCGCTTGTGGATTTTTCCTTGTCTTGCCCCCCCGAACGTGGGACGACGAGCACCAGAGTAGCGAGCAACACTGCCAGACCAGTCTTCTTCATGGAACGCTCCTTTTCAAATTTTTCCACCCGCTTAAAGTCTTGTTTTTCCATTTTCTGACGGGGACTCCGGGCTAACATCAGCGAGTGGTTTCATGTCGATGGGCGAAATTTCAAGCGGTGAAACCTGCAACTCTTCCAAAGTTCCCTTGGGTTTCTCCGCGAGCAAGACATTTGCTTCGACCTTCCCCTGCTGAACGCTGGCGAGCAATGCATCAATCGCCTGCTTCTGTCCGGCTGGAATCAACACAGCAACTTCTTCGACCGGGGCAACCGGCGCAATTCTGACGGGCCGGGTCGGCTTACCATTCGATGGCGGCGCACTCGTTTCAACGTGAGGCACGGTTGCGGGAACCGTTTTTGTCTCAGAGGGCGCGACACTCCGAGCGGCTGCAGCCATCTGCGGAACTTGTTCAGGGACAAGACGCCCAACGCCGCGAACGAAAACAATCCCAATCACGAGTGCCAGAGCAGCGGCGATGGCAGCAAAAGCCGGAATCCACGAGCGGCGAGGAACAGACAGTTCGTTCAGCTTCGTCCGCACTCCTGGAAGTAACGATGCAGGCACTTCGGCATTTGCGTGGGCGCGCAGGCCGGTGTCAACAGCCGCGAAGAGTTGCCGCTCTTCGGCGAACGCGGCGCGGCAGGACGCGCAACCATCCAAGTGCGAATGCAGTTCGCTCGACAGCGCAGCGTTTGTGGCCGCGGCTTCCGTCAGCGCTTCTCGATAGTTTTCACATGACATCGCAATTTCTCCACTAGCTGCTTTCTTGCAAAAAACAATCTCGATTTCACTGTTCCGACCGGCATCCCAAGCATCACCGCCACTTCCTCGAGCGTGTGGCCCTCCATCGCCGCCAGCAAAAGCACAAGTCGCTGTTTTTCCGGAAGCTCATCCATCGCGCGGTCGAGGTGCGCCCGAAATTCACTCGTGGCGGCAATGTCCTCCGTCGAAGCTCGCGGCGCCGCTTGCGACCACAGCGTCTCTCGCACTTCGCGGCGCTTCGAAGAACGCGTCCGATCGATGGCGAGCCGGAACGCGATGCGGACGAGCCACGCGCGAAACCGCCCGCGATCGCGCAACCGTTCGAACCGGCGGTACGCGCGCAGAAGCGCTTCTTGCGCCACGTCTTCCGCGTCCGCGCTGTTGCGCAGCACGCCGCGCGCAACGCGATACGCCAGCGGCCCGCACTCGCTGAGGCGTTCTTCGAACTCGCGGCGGAGAGCGGTTTGGGCTGCTTCGTTCGCGAATTCCTTTTCGGCGGTGCGGCCTGGCTGGATCAGAACCAGCTCCTGCATTGGGTCACTCATGCGAGCCAAAACCGCTCGCCCTCCTCGTACACCTGCCAGACGGCACAGCAGGTCAATTGGTTCACTGAAGCTTAGTTTGGCCCGTGTATTTAACCAATGTTTTAAATACTCGATAATTGAAAAATTAAACACCCATCGGGAATTCAAATTCCGTTCTGGAACAGTGGTTCGGTGACTCAGTTCCATATCGGGATTAACGTCATTGCCAGCGGGACAGCCGAGACTCTCTGAATGCTGTGGTCTGAGTCAACACCGTTCCTCGTCCATTAGAGAAACGTTTTATTTTCAACCACTTAAGCAGGGGCGCCGAGAGAACTGTCCACTTTCTCTCCGGTATAGCCCACTTACGCCTTTCGCTGGCCCTTCGCCTGCATTCCGCCCGGCATGCGGCCTCTCACGCAAATCGCAACGAAAGTGGGATGGATTGGTGGGGAAGCGAGCTTCGCACGGACGGCCCACCCATTTCTGCTCCTTGTCCTGCTGCTCTTGGCGGGTGGGCTGCCAGGCTGCGGCGGAGCCACGGGATCAGAAGTACTTCCTCCGCCTCCACCTACTCCATCAATAACCGTGACCGTGACCCCCACGACCGTGTCGGTTCTTCTTGGGAACTCACAGACATTTGCTGCGACTGTGACAAACACCACAAACACAAGTGTGAGCTGGAGCGTGAATGGCATTCCGGCCGGGAGCGTCTCCGCCGGAACAATCACAGCAGACGGAGTGTACACCGCTCCCGCCGATCTGCCCTCGCCAGCCACGGTAACGATCGCCGCCACGAGCCAGGCGGACGCGACAAAATCCGCGACGGCGCAACTCACGGTTGCAAGCGACATCACGATCGGTATCGCGCCAGCCAATGCGAGCGTCGAGCTCGGCGCAACGCAAAGTTTTCATGCCGCGCTCACAAGCGCCGGGCATCCCGATACTGCGGTGCGCTGGAGCGTCAGCGGTGCAGCGTGCCCTTCGGCATGCGGGAGCGTGGACCTGAGCGGCAACTACACCGCCCCAGGGATTCGACCTTCTCCGACCAGCGCGACATTGACGGCGCAGAGCGTCGCCGATCCCTCGAAACAGTCCTCTGTGGCCATCAGCATCACCAGCAATTTCGCTCTTCAAGTTACTGCGCCGCAGAGCGTCTCCGCAGGAGGCGCAGCAACGATTATCGCGACGATGACGCCTGTCGCAGGCTCAAATCCAAGCGCGATCCTATCCTGGTCACTCTCTGGACCAGGGTGCAGTTCCACAACGTGTGGAACGCTGACGGTTGTGACCACGCAAGGATCAGGAGGAAGGGTAATCGCGGATACGGCGACCTATACGGCACCAAGCACGCCGCCGAATCCTGACTCCGTCATCGTCACCGTAACGCCGCAAGCCGATCCCGCGAAAATGGCGCAAGCCGCGATGGCCATCCAGGCCGGAATAAACGTCAGTCTTTCGCCGGCAACAGCCACGCTTGCAGCGAATCATCGTGTGACGCTGACCGCGCAGGTATTCGGAACAGCGAATACCGCAGTGAACTGGAGCGTGAGCGGGATTTCCGGCGGAAATACAACTCTCGGGCAAATCTGCGTTGTGGGGTCAAGCCCCTGCCAAAGCGTGACTAGCGGAAATTCACTTCAAGTGGATTACCTCGCTCCTAGAGCTATTCCGCAGCCGAACCCCGTGAGCGTGATAGCAACAAGCGCAGCAGACACCACGAAAAGCGATTCAGCACAGATCACGGTGATCAATCATGTGCTCGTCTCGGTACAGCCGCAGAGCATCACGCTAGCGCCCCTGGGTGTGCAGGGTTTTACAGCGACAGTGCTTGGAACAAGCAACCAGAGCGTCGTTTGGCAAGTTCGGGGGACGGCGTGCGTGGCGAGCAACGTCTGCGGTGCAATTGACCCGAATGGCAATTACACCGCGCCAGGCTCGGCGCCCACACCGGATGCTCTGCAAATCTTGGCCGTCAGCTCGGACGACACCACGCAGTCCGGTGCGGCCAATGTCACGATCTCCACTGGCGCCAGCATCCTTTCGCTGCACCCGGCGAGCGTCTACGCGGGCGCGGCCGACGGTTTCACGCTGCTGGTAGAAGGAAGCGGCTTCACGGCGTCGAGTCCGGGGCCGGGATCGATTTTGTTGTTGGCTGGAACCCGGCGAACAACAACCTGCATTGCAGCGACAGAATGTACAGCGCCAGTAACGGCTGCCGATGTCTCCGTGGCAGGAAATATTTCGGTACAGATCGTGAATCCCAGCGGGACGGCGTCCAATGCCGTCCCTCTCGTGGTTGCTCCCCCAAACGCGTCGGACGACGTGGTAGCTCTGAGCAGCGCTTTCCCAATCGCAACCGGCAAGGACATTGTAGTGGTCGACCCGACAACCGCAGGTGTGAGCGCGCAAGGCAACGACGTAGACATCAACGTTGCCGCGCTTGGAATGTTTTCCGTCGTAAACAATTCCTGTTCGCTCTCCGGCAATCCATTGGCACTGCAACGGCCCGCAAGCGGGTCCGCGACGGCCGATCTTTGCCTGTTCTCCGAGAGCGGATTGGACACCAGCATGACGTACACGGTTTCGGGGCCCGGCGACGTCACGGTGATCGCGAAGCAGCCGGCCGGCCTTGGAATTATTCACCTGACATTACAGATTCCGGCGACGGCGCTCCCGGGCGCGCGCACGCTCTTCCTTCAAAACACAAATC
>JBGPLB010000292.1:0-4218 GCA_041486245.1 Candidatus Acidiferrum sp. | reverse complement strand
GCGCCGCCGTACTCGCCCGATGTCCAGCTTCACCAATCTCGCAAGCTGCGACCGCATCATCTACGGCGTCCTCTCGCACCTGAACAGCTCCTGGGAAAGAAAACCCTTTTTCAAATTTACACAAAATCCTTGACGGTACCCAGCAGTCCCATGCTTTGACGCCGTTACGATGCCAGACTATACTGCCCGCCGGAATTCCTGCAGTTAATCTGCCCTCTAAGGATGGACCATGCCTTTTGTGCGAGCCGCCAAGATCGCCGAAGTCCCCGCAGGTGCAATCCATGAGTTTCAGGTAGCGGGGAAGGCCGTGGCGGTAGCTAACGTCGCGGGTAAGTTCTACGCGATCAGCGACGTGTGCGTGCACCGTGGAGGGCCACTCGGCCAAGGAGAGCTCCACGAGACGGTCGTGACCTGCCCATGGCACGGCTGGCAGTACGATGTCACCACCGGCAAGGTCACACAGAACCCTACTATGGGTGTCGCCTGCTATGCCACGGAAGTTCGAGGTGACGAAGTCTTTGTAGACATCACTTGAAATCCACCTAAACAGATAAAAACAAACGAGATACGTCTAGAATCCTCGTTTTTTGTAGTTTTGCCCCATTTCCCCCAGTTGCGGCCCAAAAGCTGCTAACCCCAATATTTTGTTTCGCTTTTTGGTCTTCCCCGTGTATATTGCTGCCGACTCGACGCCTCGATGGCAACTCCGACTTCGCAACGACATTACTGGATATTTAGCGCCGACCCACACCACTACCACTGGGATACCCTCTTTGTGAAGGGCAAGGAAATGTGGCATGGTGCCGAGTCGAAACCTGACGCCGTTCGTGCGCTCAAACAAGTTCGCAAGGGCGACCGCGTGCTCTGCTACCACTCCTCGCCGGAGAGAACACTGTACTCCATCGCCGAGGTAACACGGGACCCATACCCCGACCCGCATGACCCTGAGGAAAAGAATCTGGTTGCGGACTTGCGGGCCTTTGACCGTTTGCCCAGGCAAGTCTCGCTGGCGGAGCTGCGCTCGAATCCTGCCTTGAAAAAAATGAAGCTGTTGAAGAACGTGCGAGTACTGGTTTCGCAGATTACCGAAGCCGAGTACCAGGAAATTCTGCGCATGGCTGGAATTGTGGCTTCTCCCGGGATCCCGCTTCCCTGACATCATGTTCGAGGGGATCCTCTACGGAAAGACGCGAGTCTTGGACCTCGCCTACGCCATCAGCGACAAACTGGTGCCTTGGCCCGGCGATGAACGGTGGTTCGAAGCCAAAGTTAATGCCAGTGTCGAAAAAGACGGCTACTTCACGCGAAGTTTCTGGATGCTGGAGCATTATGGAACGCATCTGGATGCGCCGATTCACTTTCCTCCGGGAAAGACGCCAGTTGACCAGATCCCAGTTAGTCAACTCTTTGGAATGGCGGCCGTACTCGATGTTCGAGCCGAAGGTGCGGCAGATCCGGACTACCAGCTTCCAGCCGCGCGCATTGCTGAGTGGGAGGCTCGGCACGGACAAATTCAGGAGGGCGCGATCGTGCTCCTCAGGACCGGCTGGGCGTCCCGCTGGCCCGACGTCAACAGCTATCGCAATGAGGACGTAAACGGACGCATGCATTTTCCGGGATTTTCTGTGGAGGCCGTAGAACGATTGATCGAACGCAGGGTCAGCGGCATTGGATGTGACACAATGAGCGTGGATTTTGGGGTATCACGGGATTTTGCGGTGCATCATTTGGCGTTGGGGGCGGGACTCTATCACCTGGAGAATCTCTCGGATTTTAGCGAATTGCCAGAAAAAGGCGCGTTGCTCGTTGTGGCGCCCATCAAGCTCGAAGGCGGTTCGGGTGGCCCGGTTCGAGTGTTTGCGCTTTTACCATAGCGAGGCCCAGAAATGCGCAAACATTTCTGGGGCTCCATACGTCTTAAGAATACAGGGTTTGGCTGAGGGTGGATTCATGAAAGCAATCTGGTACCGTTGCACCGCATTGTTGGTCTTGTGCGGCTTGAGCATTGCTGCGTCGCCGGTGTGGGCGCAGTCGCAGGAGTTTCCTGTCAGTACTCGTACACTGAAAAATGGCATGAAGGTGCTGGTGCAGCCAGACCACAGCATTCCGAACGTCGCGCTATACATTTTTTATCGCATCGGTTCCCGCAACGAACGCCCCGGTACGACCGGCCTCTCTCACTTTTTCGAACACATGATGTTCAACGGAGCCAAGAAATACGGGCCGGGCGAACTCGACAAGGTGATGGAGGCCAACGGAGGTTCCAACAACGCCTACACCACGCAAAACGTGACCGTCTACCAGGATTGGTTTCCGCGCTCGGCGCTTTCCCTGATTTACGATATCGAGTCCGACCGCATCCGAGATTTGACCTTCGATCCTAAGAAAATCGCTTCCGAACGCGAAGTAGTGGCTTCCGAGCGCCGGCTGAGCGTCGACAACGATAATTTCGGCTTGCTGGACGAGCAGCTTTGGGCCAACGCGTTTATCGCGCACCCCTATCAATGGCCCGTTGTCGGCTGGATGAGCGACATCGAGCATTGGACGATGGAAGACCTCAAGCATCATTTCGAGATGGGCTACTCGCCCAGCAACGCGACAATGGTTGTAGTCGGGGATATTTCACCCGAGGATATTTTTCAGCTCTGCGAAAAGTTTATCGAGCCGATCCCTTCGCACGCGCCACCCCCGCCCGTTACCACTCTCGAACCCGAACAACATGGTGAGCGGCGTCTCGTCGTTCACAAGCCTGCGGAGCTGCCCCTGCTCTTGATCGGCTACCATATTCCGCAAACCAACAATCCAGACTTCTATGCGCTGAACATTCTCCGTAGCGTCCTTTTTCAGGGAGAGAGTTCGCGGATGTACCAGCGGCTGGTGGACCAAGATCAGATTGCGCTGGACGTTTCTTCTTTCGTACAGCCGGCGTTCGATCCCACATTGGCCATCGTCACGGCTCAACCGCGGCAAGCAGTGGATCCACAAACCTGCGAAAAGGCAATCTATGAGGAGCTCGAGAGAGTGAAAGGCACGCCGATCAGCGATCAGGAACTCGAGAAAGCGAAGAACGCCCGGCTTGTCGAATTTTACAGAGAAATGCGTACAATCAGCGGCCGCGCCAACACGATCGGAACGTATGAAGTGTTCATGGGCGACTACAACAAATTGTTTGATGCCGCGAAGAACTATTCGGCGGTGACAAAGGACGATGTACAGCGCGTGGCAAAGAAATACTTTGGAGTCAACAACCGCACCGTCGCGACGTTGCTTCCCGAAAATGAAGGGAAAGCAAAACAATGACGCGCAAAAGTAATAGTTTGCGTCTCCTCGCACTCGCAGGCTCTCTGCTCCTGGTGTGTCCGGCCGCGCTGCCGCAGTCGCTTCACCTTCCGCCGCACGAGAAAGTCGTGCTCAAGAACGGATTGACCGTGCTTCTGATGGAGAAGCGTGGCGTACCACTCATCGACATGTTCGCGATTGTCAAGACCGGAGCAGCAGCTGACCCCGCCGGAGAAGCAGGTCTCGCCTCGGCCACGGCTGGGCTGCTCCGCAAGGGAACGAAGACACGCACTGCACAGCAGTTCGCCTCCGACTTCGATTACATCGGCGGCTCCTTTGATGCAAGCGCCGGCGCCGACTTCTCGAACATTAGCGCCGAATTCCTGACCAAAGATGTGGACCGCGGATTGGAACTTTTTTCCGATGCCATTCTGCATCCGACGTTCCCTCAGAACGAGACCGATAAAATCCTGGCGCAAAGTCTGGACGGCGTGAAATCCGCGAAAGACGATCCGCAATCCGTGCTGGGTTTGTACTACGCAGGGTATCTTTACGGCGCACATTCCTACGGGCGTCCCTCGGACGGCGATGAACTCTCGCTCAAGCGCATTCAGCGGGATGCCATAGTGAAATTTTATGAAGTGAACTATGCGCCCGGTAATACCATCTTGGGAATCGCCGGCGAGTTTGATGCCGCGGAAATGCGCAAAAAACTCGAAGCGACACTGGGCGCATGGCCCGCCCGTACGGTGGCGATCACTCCGGTACCAGCCGCTCCGCCAGTAAAAGGGAAAAGGCTTTTGCTGATCGACAAGCCCGACGCGACGCAGACCTATTTCGCCATCGGAAACATTGGGACGGCCGTCAACGATCCGGATCGCGTTGCGATTCGTGTGGTCAACACGATTTTTGGCGGCAGATTCACTTCCGAGCTAAATG
>JBGPLB010000291.1:0-4248 GCA_041486245.1 Candidatus Acidiferrum sp. | reverse complement strand
GCAAGGGAGGCGTGACAGGCAAGATCGTGCTGGTGCGCAACGCGTCATCGCTTGAATCAGGAGCGGCGTAACAACGGCATGCAGATGACGGCGATTCGGGCCGCCGCTTGTGTCGAGCCTTAAGCGAAGAGTGAGCGACTCAATTGAGGCTTTTACAGCGCGAGGCGGCGGGTGGAACACTCTTAAACTGCCTAGTCGAGTTTGCCTTTGTCTTTCTCGTAGGTGGCTTACGCTCGCGGATTTGGTTTCAAACTCTCTTGCTAGGCCGACGGGAGAACTAATTTGCTTGAAGACAAAAGATTTAAGATGATAGAGTTCGCGAATCCGAGAGGATTCAGGCGCATGTCGAGCAGGGTTTGCAGGAGCAGCGATCGGCAGCTTTGTAGAACTTAGTCTCAGCTTATGGCATCCGAGCCAGAAGTCCTCAAGACCGCAGAAGTGATTCCCGTGGAGCAGAAGCAGGAGCCTCGCTCGAAAGGGATCACCACGCCGCGCAAGAAAAAACCGAAGGAACTTGCAGTCATCACGGAGTGCTGCACCGGCTGCGCGGGCTCTCCCGCGTGCGTGGAGTACTGCCCCGTCGAGGACTGCATGTTCTGGGTGCCGGATGAGGATCATCCGCCGTTCGGGCGCATCCAGGTGGACTCCGTTTTGTGCATCGGGTGCAAGAAATGCACAAGCAAGGGCCCCGATGGGGCGTTCCTGGATGGTTGTCCGTGGGACGCGATCGTGATGCTGGATATCGCGGAAGTTGAAAAAGTAGTCGGCCCAATGCCCTTCTAGAAGAGGGCCGCGGCCGGAAATTTTATGGCTGATGAGCGGCTCTATCCCGAATGGCCTGCTCGGAAAGCACCGCCTGCTGCTTGACCCGATCGGGCATTTCCGGCAAATCGCGTTCGTAGAGACGAATGGCCGGCAAGTCCTCCGGCTGGCCCACGATGTAGAGCGCTCGCAATGCCTCCCAAACCTGATCCGCGCCGGGATCAACACTTGCGAGTTCCGCGCTGGAAGAGACTTCCGCACCTGGCGCCAAGGAGAGCGTGCGGATACGCCCGCTGATGGGAGAGCGCACTTCCGTGACCTGCTGCCCACTCTGAAGCTTCGCGATGAGCCCACCCTGATGGATGGCGGTTCCGACGTGGTCGGAGTCGATCACGCGCCCAGAGACGGGGGCGACAATCCTGACCGGCTGCAACAACGCGACGATTTGAGGACGGCCGGTGGCATCGCCAAAGCGAACCAAGGAAAGAGCGGCGTTACCCTGCACCACCCGAGAGGGATCGCCGAGCATTTTCAGAAGGGCTGTATGGAAGTCGGGTTGCGTGGTGTCCTGCCCCATGACCCAGGCGTCGGTGTTGCGAACTTCTTCCACGGGATAGGAGGCAAGCCGAACCAGGTCTGGATACCACTGCGCGGCGCCTCCGTCGTGCGCGGCCAGCCGCTGGCCCAATTGCACGAGCGCGTGCTGGATATGTCTCGGATGCTTCTGGTCGTTGAGGAACTCGGTCAGCTGTTTGTCCGAAAGGTGGCGGCCGAACCAGGTGTTCCACCAAAACAGGAAGGGCATCAGAACGATCAACCAGGCGGTGGCGAAGAACAGCAGCCGATTTCGCGTGGACATGCGGTGGCGCGCAGGTACGGCCGGATCGGAAGGATCAGCTAAGGCTGCAGCGGCTTTTGGTTTAACGGATAGCACGGAGGAAAATTGACTGGCCGCCATGGATTCTTTTCAACCCTAGCCGGCCTTGGCCGCAGGAGGCTCCTTAGACGCAAGCGGTTTCTTCTTATTCAAAAAAGCCAGCCACCCGCGTGCTTGCGCTTCCAGCACAACGTTCAGGAAGAAAACGCCCGAGAGCGTCAAGAGAATAAGGCTCATGAACAACCCGTCCACAGACGTGAGCGACCTGGTGATGACAATCCACGCAATCCCCGCGAGAGGGATGAGCGCAAGCAAAATAGAAAGCAGGAGTATCACGGGGAGCAAGGCACCTCCTTGAATATTGCGAGAGCGGGCCGGACACAAGAGGCGGGTCCGCTCTTTGTCATCGCTTCGGCCGAGTTAGGGCTTGAAACTCGCGTCCACGGTCTTGCTGTCTTTCGCGGCTAGCGAGACCTTTTGCTCCTGTTCGCCAAACTTTTCATGGACAAAAACAATCGTGTAATCGCCGGGAGGCAGACCTTTAATCTCAAACTTGCCGTCCGATCCGCTGACCGCGTAGAAAGGATTCTTCACCACGTTGACGAACATCCTCATCCACGGGTGTTGATTGCACTTCACCGGCAGCATGACCTCTTCTCGCGCGAAGCTCTTTTCAATCGGCGGGGCCTTCGTAGCTTGAGATTCGTTCCACTCGCGATTGTCCTTGGGTGTCGGATGAATGTTGTGCGTGGTGGGGTCGCCATTGACAATGCTAATCGTCTGCCCGGCCATCACGCCCAACACGTGCGGTTTGTACTTGCAGCCCACCTGGGTGAGCGTCACGGCGTCCTTAGGAACGTCGAATGTCCGATTGCCGAGGCCTTCTTTTACGTATACAAACACGTTGGCGAGCTTGCCGTCATTCACAACGACGTTTTCCGCCGTGTTCGAGCCCGCGCAATTCGGGTCCTGGCTCATGTCGATCTTGGCCGCTTTCGGGGCGGGTCCATCGAACTTCACGGTGCCACTGACCGTGGCAGCCGTGGCGGGATCGATCGGAGCGGCTGCTGGGGCGGGGGTTGCCGAGGCAGGAGCCGCCGGCTGCTCCTCCGCTGATTCTTTCTTGCCGCAACCGGCCAACAATGCAAGGCCGGGCAAAATACAAATGGCAATCCATTTTTTGATTTTCATGTTGTTGCTGCACCTCACTTGTAATTTAAAAACTCAGTCAAATATTACTCGCGTCCGTGGCCGCCGGAGGCATTCCCTACAGCCGCCGCACCGCCGGTGGCAGCGCGTGCACGTCCCATGGATGCGCTGACTCGCCGCTGCTCTTCCGCGGTGAGCTGGAAGATGTAGTCCACCAGCAGCTTCGTATGGTCCTTATCATAACCCTGGAAAGAGGGCGGTGTCGGTCCCGAAAAAACCCACTGGTTGTTCTTCCGCACGAAAAGCCCGGAAGGCATGGAGGTGCCAGGGCTGATGGCCTGGGGATCAATGATCCAGCGTTCGACCCAATCGGCCTTCAAGCGGCCTTTGGACTGAAGAAAGTTTGGCGCCGTGGCTGTGCGGTCGTGGGCCGGATCACCCGTTGCGTGGCACTTCAGGCAAGGCGCGGCGGGGCTGCTGAAAAGGCTGCGCGCCATGTCTGTTTCCTTGGCTGTGAGCAGCGGCACTACATCCGGAATGTAGGGGAACGGTTGACGAGACAGCGCCTGGAAGAAACGCACGAGCTTGCCCAACTCGTTTTCGGAGAACGAGAAGGTCGGCATGCGTAACTGGAGGTAGAACCGAACACCGTTGCGATTCGTGTCGGTCTCGCTGAGCGAAGGATTACGTAAAAAGCGCAGCAACCATTCGGGATCGACGCGGGCGCCCTCGGTCAGCAGCTTGGGCGGAAGCTGCTCCTGTGCATCCTGGTATCGCGCCAAAGTCATTAACGAAGTTTTCTGTCCAGCTATAAACTGGTGGCAGCCCATGCAGTTATATTTGCGAACGACCCACCAGCCCTCTTGAATGTCGCGGCGGTAGTCCAGCGGGCGATACTGATAGCTGGCGGGGAGGCCACTTTCCTGGCTGCCCATCAGAAATGTGGTGAGGGCCTGAACCTGCTCCTTGGTCAGGTGCAGATTCGGCATGCGCAACTTCTCTGCTTCCGGCTTGATTTTGCCGAGGTCCCAAATGTTGGGCTCCGCAAGTTTGTGTTCGAAAAAGCCCTTGTGGTCGTACCACGGGGCTTTGGCAGGGCCTTCGGGAAGGCGCGCAAGATTGTCGGCATCGGTGATGGGTTCGTGGCCGCCACGTTGCGCGGTCTCGGTGAGAAGCGCGAAGTCCAGCCGTTCGATCGGCTTGCTGCCTTCCGTGGTGAGTTCCGTGCCGATGCGGCCTTCCTCTTCGAGTCCGGAAATTTCGTGGCAGCCGGAACAGCCAAAGAGGCGGACCCACTTCTTGCCTTCGTCCTTGAGCTTGGGATCGTCCATGAAGGCGGCATCCGGATAGGACGAGGAATCTTTCGTTTTTAGCGTGATGAGATAGCTGGCCACATCCTGCGCATCTTGTGGAGAGAGCCGCAAGCTGGGCATGACCGTCATGTTCTGCACCTGAAGCTC
>JBGPLB010000290.1:0-4291 GCA_041486245.1 Candidatus Acidiferrum sp. | reverse complement strand
CTCCCGCGTCGGAGAGCTTGCCGCAAATTTCCTGCGATTCGTAAAGTTTTGGAAGAAGTCTTATGTCGATGCCTGTTTTGCCGAGCACTTCGCTTGACCAGGCGCGATGCGCGACGTCGAGCAACAATGTTCCGGAGGCGTCTGCAACGTCGATGGCGGATTCGCCGGTGAGGCGCAAGCGGACGTAGTCTTTCGGTAGCATGATTTTGCGGACACGCTGCCAGTTTTTGGGCTCGTTCTCCCTGACCCATAAGAGTTTGGTGAGCGTGAAGTTCGTTAACGGGGGATTGCAAGTCAGCTGAATGAGGCGATCGAGGCCGATGCTGTGCTCGAGTTCCCTGGATTGTGCTTCGGTGCGCTGGTCGCACCAGATTAGCGCTGGGCGAATGACTTCATTGTTTTCGTCAAGCAAGACGGCGCCATGCATCTGGCCGGAAAAGCCGACGGCGGCGATGGATTCAGCGGCGAGACCTGAAGCTTGCAGCGCTTTGCGAACCGCCAGAGCCGCGGCGCGCCACCAGTCGCGTGGGTCTTGCTCGGCCCAGCCGGGTTGCGGGCTGGCGAAGTTGGCGTGCTCTTCCGTGCCAGAGGCGAGGACTGCGCCGTGCTCGTCGAGGATTACCGCGCGGGTTCCGCTGGTGCCTACGTCGATACCGAGGATTGGAATGCCGCCTCCTTTTTACAAAAGACTTGCCCGAACAGTTGTTTCCGGCACCCTCATGATGAGGGGAGAATTATTTCCAGAAACCAGGTGAAGAAAGCGGAGCAACTGGGTTCCGTGAACGCTCACGGTGCCCATTTAAGACCAGGCGCATGGGCTTGTCAACGCGCCGGCCGGAAGGACGCTGGCCCAGCAACGCGATTGACAAGCCACAGCACGGAACACACAATGCCTGCTCCGAAACTTTCCCAGGCTGGTTGAGAGTGAAGCGGCGAGGAGGCCAAATCATGAGCGGCGCGAGGAGCGATGAAGATAAAACAATTGATCGCAGAAAATTCCTGGGTAGATCTGCGGCGCTGATTGCGGGAAGCGCGGCGCTGCCGAGTACAGCGCTTTCGTATGAGCGAATCGTGGGCGCCAACGATCGCATTTCGCTGGCGCACATCGGAACCGGAAGCCGCGGGGAGGATTTGGCCTGGATCGCGGCGCAACTGAAAACCAGCCAGAATGCCGAAATAAGCGTGGTGTGCGATTTGTGGAAGCTGAACCGGGAGAAAGCGGCGGCGAAGAATACTAACTATTATGGGCGTGCGCCGCGAACATTTCAGCATCTGGAAGACGTGCTTGCCCTGAAAGACGTGGACGGAGTGATCATTTCGACGCCGGAACACGCGCATTCGCCGATTCTCAAGATGGCGATCGAAGCAGGCAAGGACGCGTATGTGGAAAAGCCGATGGGCAACGTGTTGGCCGAAGTAAAGGCGGCGCGGGACACGGTGTTCAAGAGCGACCGAATCGTGCAAGTGGGCACACAGCATCGGAGCGAGCCGTATCCAAGAGCGGCGCACGATCTTGTGCAGACGGGCGTGCTCGGAGATGTAAGCAAGGTCGAGATCGTTTGGAATTACCACGGGGCGAGATGGCGCGGGCGTAAGGAAACGAAATTGATCCGCGAGGAAGATACAGATTGGCGGAAGTGGCTGCTGACGAAACCCTTTCGGCCCTTCGACCCGAAGCTGTATTGCGAGTTTCGTTTGTATAAGGAATTTTCGAGCGGCATTCCCGATCAATGGATGAGCCACGCGATTGATCTGGTGCATTGGTTCATGAAGGACAGTTTTCCTCGCTCGGCGGCGGCACATGGCGGGATTTTTGCGTGGCGCGATGGACGCGAAAACGCCGATACGTTTCAGGCGCTGTTCGAATACCCCAAGGGTTTTCTGGTGAGCTACGCGACGAGTTTTGGCAACGACTCGCCCGCTTCAACACGTTACATGGGGAAAAAAGCAACACTCACAAATATAGGTGGAGAGGGCAGCCCGCGTTACGAATTGGTCGAAGAAAAAGGCAATCACGAGGACGACGCGGAGATCGACAAGAAGCGCACGGCGAAATACGTATTGCTTCCCGGCCAGACGGGTCTTCCGCCACAGGGCATCGACGACAGAACGCTTGAGCACATGACCAACTGGTTTGAATGCATGAGATCGCGGCAGCAGCCTCATTGCACGGTGCAGGATGGGTTCGCGCACTCGGTGGCCAACATGATGGCGACGGAGGCCTACTGGTCCGGCAAGAAACAGTACTGGGATACGGCCAGGGAAACATTCAGCGATCGGGCGCCTGGGAGTTGAGTTGACGAGTGTCGAGCGGAGCGCGGGGAGCAGTAGCGATTAGGCGGAATCAGGAAAGAAACTTGATGGTCTGCTCGATCAAGCGCGAAGTGGGACCGTAGGGCTCGCCGGAGGCATCGAACTCCATCGAACAATAGCCGGCGTAATTGCTGGCTTTCAGAATATCGAAAGTTTTCTTCAGGTCCACGTTGAATTGTTTACCGTCATCGTCCATCTCGCCGTCTTTCACATGACAAATATTCAAAGCATGCTGGAACATCGCTGTTAGCGCCCGGTAATTGAAATCGGCATCGCCGGTCAGCATGGAATTTGCGAAGTCGGGCAGAGCGCGAAGATACGGGTGATTGACGGACTCAATGACCTTGACGAGGAAGAAAGCGTCTTCGCTGACCAAATCGTCGTTCTCAAGGGTGACGACAACATTCTTGCCAGCAGCGTATTCCGCTACCTGACGGAGACCTTCCGCAGTGCGCTCGACATCTGGGGATGAGTTCTTTGAAGTCGCAATGTGGGTGCGAATACCGGGGGAGCCGATGCGCACCGCGACGTCCACCCACTTCTTTGCATAAGCCACAGCGTCATACCGGGCGTCAGCGTCGATATCGTAGAAACTTTTCGCCGCGCCAACGGCAATGTTTACGACGCGGACTTTTGTCCTTTGCAGAATTTTCCGGAATTCATCGAGATAGTCCGGCTGCGTGGAGGTGAAGTGACGGTTGTGGGGCTCAATGTTATAAATTTTGAATTTCTCGACCACGTGAGCCGGAAAGTCGAAGAGGTTCATTCCAGGCAGGCTGCTATCGCGATCGCGATTGTCCGGGCTCACGATGTAAGCGCGAAATGGATAGGATGCGACTGAGATGCGATCGCGAGGCGCGGCGGGAAACAAGATGTGCGGCTCGGAATCGGGAAGTGCCAGCGCATTGGGCACATTGGCTGCCGCGACCCCGCCGGCTGCGAGAATAGACAGCTTTTCAAGAAACGCGCGTCGCGTGGGTGAATCCATTCGTCGAATTTATCCCCGATGAAAGGCGGTGCAGGGAACAGCTTATCACTTCGGGGAAGATGCCTGGCGCTTCGCTCGATTGACCGGGGCTGGAATTCTAGTTGCGCGCGGAAAAAGGAGCGAAAATGTTCCTGCGGCAGGCTAGCTTGACGCAAGACGCGAAGGTGAATAGCCTGTCGCTGGCGGCGCGATAGTGTGAATTGGGACCGACCGAATGACAAAGCCCATGGCCAATGTCGAATCGGGGAAGCCTGCTGTTCGCGAAGGCGAACTGCTCTGGACGCCTACGGCCGCCCAAGTGGAAGACACAAATTTGGCGCGGTTCGCGAAGTGGCTTGCGCGCGAGAGGGGATTGCAGTTCGACAGCTACGAGGCGACGTGGAAGTGGTCTGTGAGCAAAATCGAGGATTTTTGGCAGGCCATGTGGGACTACTTCAGCATCCAGTCGTCCGCGCGGCATACGCGCGTGCTCAGCAAGCGCACGATGCCAGGCGCGGAATGGTTTCCCGGCGCGCGGCTCAACTACGCGCAGCACATCTTAAGGAACGAACGAGCCGGCGCCGATGCGCTCTTGTTTATGAGCGAGACGACGCCGCTTACCGGCGTTTCGTGGGAAAGTTTGGCTGGGCAAGTGCGGATTCTCGCGACGCGGCTTCGCCAATTGGGCGTAAAGCCTGGCGACCGCGTTGTGGCGTACATGCCGAACATTCCGCAGACGATGGTCGCGATGCTGGCGACGACCGCGATTGGCGCGATTTGGGCGTGCTGCTCGCCGGACTTTGGTTCGCGCGGCGTGATTGACCGGATCCAGCAACTCTCGCCGAAGCTACTTTTCTGCGTCGATGGCTATCAGTATGGCGGTAAGGCATTTGATCGTAAGGGAGAACTCGCGGAGATCATCGGAGAGCTGAAAGGCCTCGAACCGGTGGTGCACTCGCCCTAATGGAATCCTGCGGATCACGACGGACCATGCCGAGCTCCCTTGCAGTG
>JBGPLB010000289.1:0-4359 GCA_041486245.1 Candidatus Acidiferrum sp. | reverse complement strand
TTTTCGGATTCGGGCCGTCCCCCGGCTTATGCGGGCGGTCGTCACTGGTTGTCCGGCCTTCATCTTCAGCCGGGATAGAATCTCCACGTCGTGGTACGCCGTGCCGTTCTTCAGTTGCACGGACTCAACGCGTGCTCTCGGGCCGGGCTTTACGTGCACTAGGATGTCCATCTGATGAGTGTCGGCATGTGCGACGTTTTCTGCAGAGACCTGCGCCGTGTACAAGCCCTCTTCTTTCAACACATCGCGGAGGCGGCTGAGTCCTTCCTCCACATCCTTTTGCTGGTATGGATGGCCCAGCGTGAGCTGCATGGCGGCGGCCGCGGAGGCATCCGTGGGTGGGGGCGTCAGCCCCTCGACCAGCACCCTGTTGAAGAAGAGATTTTCCCGAACCACGAAATCGAGCCGCACGCCGCTGCCCACGGGAGTCGTGACCGCTCTCAAATCCGCGTAATCGCCCGTTCCGTAGAGCGTGCGTATGCTTCGCGCAAGCTGATCCCTATTCAGCGGTTTCCCCAGCTCGACCGAAATTCCTGAAGGCGATTCGGATAGCACGCGGCCGTCTTCCTTTACAATCCGCACCGCAACCACGGGGGCTTCCGTCTCGGCCGCATGGACTCTCTCTTCCGCTTGCGCCTGTCCGTAACTCCTTGCCGCTCCCAAAAGCAGCGCGAAGACGGCGATTCTCCGAAATCCTTTGACCACTCTCAATTTCATGCGCACTATGGCTCAGACGAAGCGTAGCACAAGGGCGTTGCCCATCCTGCTCCCTCTGGCGTTATGATGAATTAAGAGGGACGATGACCAGGAACGCCGTACCGGACCCGCACCTGCACGATTCGCTATACGAAAAGTACTCGCGTCAAATGCTTTTCGCCGGGATCGGTGAAGAAGGGCAGCAGCGCCTGCTTGGCTCCCGAGCGGTCATCGTGGGTTGCGGCGCGATCGGCGCGGCTGCCTCCGGTCTCCTCGTGCGCGCCGGAGTCGGCCGCGTCAGGATCATTGACCGTGATTTCGTCGAGCCGTCCAATTTGCAGCGGCAAACTCTGTTCGACGAAGACGACGCCCGCTCCGCTCTTCCCAAGGCTGTCGCAGCCGAGCGCAAACTCCGCGCCATCAATGGCAGCGTCGCTGTTGAAGGCCTGGTCGCTGATGTAGGCTCCCGGAACGTTGAAGAACTCCTCTCCGGTTTCGACCTCATCCTGGATGGTACCGACAATTTCGAAACTCGTTTTCTCATTAATGACTATGCCGTCCAGTCCGCCCGCCCCTGGATTTACGCCGCCGCCGTCGGCAGTTACGGCGTAACCATGACCGTGCGACCAGGCCTCACCGCTTGTCTGGCCTGTCTTCTGGAACCTTCTACTAATGGGCACGGTCTCGACGAAACCTGTGATACGGTTGGCGTCCTCGGCCCCATCGTTAATCTCATTGCCTCGCTAGAAGTCGCCGAAGCCCTTAAGCTTCTTGCCGGTCGCGAGGAAGCGCTCCACGGCCGCCTGAACTCGTGTGACGTTTGGAGCGGCCGCTTCCAATCGGTACGCGTCGCGCAAAATCCGGCCTGTCGTGCCTGCTCCCGCCGCGAGTTCTCTTATCTCCAGGGACAAGCCCAGCCTCACATCACCCTCTGCGGCCGGGACTCCGTGCAAATTCATGAGCGGGGCCGGACTCTGGATCTGGCAGCTCTACGGAAGAGGCTGTTGGCTACCGTCTCGGATGTCCGCCACAACGAATTCCTGCTCTGTTTTCGCGTTGCCCCCTATCAAATGACCGTCTTTGCCGATGGCCGCGCCATTCTCAAAGGCACAAGAGATCCTACCGTCGCGCGCTCTCTCTACGCTCGCTTTATCGGCGCCTGATTGGCTCTTCTTCTTTGGGAGGGGAGTCGTGCTAATCCAACTTCAGCGAGTATGCCCGGTCCGTCCGAACGAACTCCGCATATTCGCTCTGTCCAGGTTTTCCCGAAGGTTCATCAAGGTCAGGAACGTGCTCAGAATTCTGGCCTTCAAATCATCCGTCAGGTGCAAGCCGCTCGTAGCCACGCGCGCGAGCCGCTCCCCGTTGTCGGTGATGAAACGCATGATTTCTTTTTGCCGCTCGTGCGGAGCGTTTCCCAGCGCCGTCTCGCGCCGCATCTCCGCGCAGCTTCCCTCGATCGATAGTGTGAAATGCAGGACACAAACCTGCTGGTCCGCGAGAGCCGGCGGCAAGTCGTTCTTACATCCCGTTACTTTGCACGATGTAGCCATTGGACGCGCAATCTGGGGCTGAGAAGATAGGTGACCACTCCTCGCCCGGAAAATCCAGTCTCCTTCCACGGAAGGTTGCGAATCCTGCATAGCCTCTTCCCGCACCCCGTACTCCTCCAGCCAATCCTTCCCGGCAACGTCCCGCGATAAATCGATTGCTTCTAGTCCAAAACAATTGTATAAAAATGCAGAGGGTTGTATATTTGTACGAGCGATGAGCGCCGGGAAAACATTTCGCCACGGTCAGATTCTGCGGCTGGTCAGCGGCCATCCCATTGTCAGCCAGGAAGAACTCCGCCGCCGCCTCGCCCAGCAGAAGATGCGCGTCACACAGGCGACCCTCTCCCGGGACCTTCAGGAGCTCAAGCTCGTCAAGACCCAGGAGGGCTACAGGCCCGCAACCGCGCTTCCTGAAGAAAATGGGGCGCTCCCTCTTCCCCCTCTCGCTCGTGCGCTTCGCGAATTTCTCCTGGATATTCGCCCTGCGGAAAATCTGCTCGTCCTCAAGACGCCTCCAAGTGGCGCTCAGCCTCTCGCCGCCGCCGTGGACGCCTCAAAGTTTCCTGAAATTGCCGGCACCATCGCCGGCGATGACACTGTTCTCATCATCACGCCCAACAAGAAAACTCGCGATTCCCTCCAAAAAAAGATTGAAGCGCTCGTGAAATGAGAGATCCTCGCCAAGTCGCTGTCGTTGGTGTCACCGGATACACGGGCCTCGAGCTTGCGGGCATTCTTCTGCGGCATCCGGCCATCGCTTCCACCACGTTTTATGTCCGGGAAACGCGTGGTTCCAACTGTATCGCCGAACTTTTCCCTCAATTTCGCGGCTGGGGGCAAGCCCCGCTTCGCCCGCTTGCTCTCGACTCGATCACTTCTTCCCCTGCGGGAACCGCTTTTTTGGCCACTCCTCACGAAGTCTCCGCGGAGCTTGCGCCCGCTCTTCTTGAAGCCGGCCTGCGCGTCGTGGATTTGAGCGGAGCTTTCCGTTTTCGCGCCCCGGAAACTTTCACTTCCTGGTACAAGTTGCCCACTCCGCATGCTGATTACCTTGGCGAAGCGGCCTACGGCCTTCCCGAGCTCTATGCCGAGGAAATTGCCAACGCCCGCCTCGTTGCCAATCCCGGCTGCTACGCCACGAGCGTTATCCTCGCGCTTCGCCCGCTCGCCGAAGCTGGCTGGATCGCTCCTGATCAAAATGTCGTTTGCGATTGCAAATCCGGCGCCAGCGGCGCTGGCAAAGACCCAAGGCACGATTTGCAGTTCGTCGAAGTCGACGAAAACTTCAAAGCCTACAATCTCTTTTCTCACCGCCACACGCCGGAAATTCTCGACCACACCGGTTTGGCCGAATCGCAACTTATTTTTTCAACGCACCTGCTGCCTCTCGCGCGCGGCATTCTTTCCACGATTTACGTCACGCTTTCAGCGCAGCAATCGACTGATGCGATCGAAACCCTCTATCGCAAGTTTTACGCCGGGCGCTCAATGATCCGCATCTGGCCAGCCGGCTCTCTGCCCGAGCTGCAGCACGTCGCCCACACGAATTTTTGTGACATCGGATTTGTCCTGGACACATCTGGCCGGCGTTTAATCGTCGTCTCCTGCCTCGACAATCTTGGCAAAGGCGCCGCCGGCCAGGCCGTTCAGAATTACAATCACATCTTGGGCATCGAGGAGAAGACCGCACTTCAATGAAAACCGTCATCAAGTTCGCTGGTGCTTTACTCGAAGACGACGCTGCCATGCGCTCGCTGGCGCGGCAGGTCGCTGCACTCGCCATCGAAGGCCACGAAATTCTCGTGGTCCATGGCGGCGGCCGCGCTTTCACCGAGGCCCTCAAGCGCATGGGCATCGAAAGCAAATTTGTTTCCGGCCTCCGCGTCACCGACCGCGAGACGCGCGACGCGGCTGTCATGGTTTTCGCCGGGCTGCTGAATAAGCGCCTTGCCGCCGCCATTTCTGCTGAAGGCTATCCCGCGATTGGTGTCTCCGCCGCCGATGCTCAGTGTTTTCTTGCTGAGCCGATGTCGCACGGCGAAGTCGCGGGCAGCCTCGGCTTCGTCGGTTACCTCACTGGCTTGAACAACGCTTTCATCGAATCGCTCTG
>JBGPLB010000288.1:0-4404 GCA_041486245.1 Candidatus Acidiferrum sp. | reverse complement strand
CGTTAGAGATACTGCATCACAGGCTCGCGACACGCATTGGAACACATGGCGAATAAGAAGCGAATATATAAGCCTAGCTATCCATGAGTCAATAGAAATCCCCGTGTTCCGCGGTGACAGAACGTCGCTCTCGCGACCCAAGGCTGCTATTAGGAAGCAGAGAGGGGTAGGAAGTAGTGGGTGCCTTTGACGGGATCTTGGAGGCGGCGGAGGAGGAGCTGGAGGTCTTCGCTGCTTGCGACCTTTCGCGTGTTGGTGCAATCCAATGCAGGGGCGTAAGCTGCGGCGGACTTTGGAGTAGGTTGAAAGCGGATAGCGGGCACGATGTATCGTGCCCCTACAATGATACGAACTGGAGTTACAGCGGGAATGGGGGAGAAGGACGATGGCGGGGAAAAACCAAGTTCGAGATTCAGTTCTGCAGGCGATCGGGAATACGCCGGTGGTACGGCTTCGGAAAGTCGTATCGCCGTCGATGGGTGAGGTGCTGGTGAAGCTGGAGTATTACAATCCCACCGGATCGTACAAAGATCGCATGGCACTGGCAATGATTGAAGGGGCAGAGGCGCGGGGCGAGCTGCGTCCGGGCATGCGCGTGGTCGAGTGGACGGGAGGAAGCACGGGATCGTCGCTGGCGATGGTCTGCGCGATCAAGGGCTACCGCTTCACGCCCATCTCGTCGGACGGATTTTCGGACGAAAAGCTGCGGACGATGCGTCTTTTCGGCGGAGACCTGGAGATTTTTCCGGCCGAGGACGGCAAGCTTGTGCCGGAGCTTTACCAGAGGATGAAGAAACGCGCGGAAGAACTGGCGCAGCAGCCGGGCACGTTCTACACAAACCAATTCAATAACCAGGACGCGATTCGCGCGTACATGGGAATCGGCAGGGAGCTGGCGGAACAGGCGGGCACCGGACTGGCCGCGTATTGCGGAGGAGTGGGCACAGGCGGAATGATTGTGGGCGTGTCGCGGGCGCTGAAGGAGGCAGGGTGCAAAGCGCGCATCGTGGCGCTCGAGCCGGCATCTTCGCCGACGCTCACCACGGGGAAAGGCGGTGCGCACCGTGTGGAGGGGATTGCCACAGGCTTCTGGCCGCCGCACTTGAAAGAGGGCGATTTCGATGAAGCGCGCACGGTGGAGGAAGGGGCAGCGCGTGAAATGGCGCGACGGTTGGCGAAGGAGGAAGGAATATTCGCAGGGACGTCATCGGGGCTGAACGTCACGGCCGCGCTGCAACTCGCGCAGGAGCTCGGGCGGGGCAGTACGGTCGCCACGGTGGCGGTAGATAGCGGTTTTAAGTATTTGGCGGGGGATTTGTACCGGTAAACGAATATCTGGGCGCGTGGCTGGGAGTCCGAGACGCGGGCCAATTCGGAGAGCGGGCGGCGCCCTTCGAGGCTCCCTTCGTTCCTCAGGGCAAGCAGGGTAAAGAAGCGCCGCCAGGATGGCAGATGAGGGCGTCAGCGGTGCGAAACGGGCAGGACTTTCGCGCGTCAGTATACTTGTAAGCTGTCCAATCAGTTGGCGGGCAAGTGTGCTCGGGAGGTGCCTAAATGGCTGGTACACTTAGTCAGGATCTGCGCAGCGGCGTGCGCATGTTGAAGAAAAGCCCCGGCTTCACGGCCGTCGCCATTCTTTCGCTCGCTCTCGGCATCGGCGCCAACACCGCCATCTTCACCATTATCAACGCCGTATTCCTTCATCCACTCCCGGTCCAGGATCCCTCGCAGCTCGTCGAGATGTTCACCCGCGACACCAAAACCGTGGACGCCAACGCCAACTTCCAGCTCACCCCCACTTCCCTCCCCAACTACGAGGACTATCGCGACCAGAATACCGTCTTCACCGGCCTGGCCGCCGCCACTTTCGCCCTTCCCCTCAACTGGGGTGGCCAAGCCGAGCCGCAGCAGCTTCAGGCCTCGATGGTCAGTCCGAACTTCTTTGATGTTCTCGGCGTGAAAGCCTATCGCGGCCGATTTTTCTATCCCGACGAAGGAAAGAAAGTCGGCGCCGATCCCCTTGCCGTGCTGAGCTACGCTCTCTGGGTCCGCCGTTTTGGCTCGGACCCCGGCATCGTTGGCCAGACCATCACGCTCAACGCCACCTCTTACACCGTCATCGGTATCGCGCCGCCCAATTTCAAAGGCATCGTGTCGCTCGCGCCGCCCGATGTCTTGTGGGTTCCCCTGAGCATGCGCGACTACGTTGTTTCAGGTCAGCTCAAGGCCTATGAAAACCACCGCCGCATGCGGTGGATCTCCATCGTCGGCCGCCTGAAACCGGGAGTCAGCGTCGAGCAGGCACGCGCAGCGATGAAGACCATCGCTTCCGCTCTCGAGAAGGAATATCCGCGCGATAATCCGGGCCGCACCTGCGAGCTCTATCCGCTCAACCAATCCGCGCTCGGCATCAACCAGCGTCGCCAATTCTCCCTTGCCGGAGGCGTTCTGATGGGCGTTGTTGGCTTGGTGCTGCTCATCGCTTGCGTGAATCTTGCAAACCTCCTCCTTGCGCAAGCGGCCAAGCGCGAAAAAGAACTCACTCTTCGCGCCGCTCTCGGCGCAGGGCGTTTCCGATTGGTCCGCCAGCTTTTGACGGAAAGCACGCTGCTCTCGCTGGTCGGCGGCCTGGCAGGGCTTCTTATCGCTTACTGGGGTCGCAAACTGTTGTGGTCGTTCCGTCCGCCGTTTCTCGCCGACGGTTCCATCGATCTTTCCTTCGACTCTCGCGTTCTCTTCTTCACCCTCGCCATCTCTGTTCTAACCGGGTTGGTCTTCGGAATCATCCCCGCGCTCAAAGCGTCCAACACCGATCTCAACGAAGTCCTGAAAGCTGGAGGGCGTGGCGGAACAATGGGGTGGGCTCACAATCGGATGCGCAGCCTGCTCGTAGTTTCGGAAATCGCGCTGGCTCTCGTAGCTCTCATCGGTGCCGGCCTATTCCTTCGCAGCATGCAGAAGGCTCAGGAAATCAATCCCGGCTTCGAGTCGAAGAATCTTTTCCAGTACAACTTCGATCTCGGCGCTCTGCGCTACGACCAGGATCACGGCCAGCAATTCTTCCGCGATGCTCTCGAGCGCGTTAAAACTGTTCCTGGCGTCGCCGATGCCAGCATCTCAGGCAACGGCGTAATCGGCGGCGGCATTTCTGGAACTATTTTCCGCGAGGGCGAGCAGACCGATCCCAACAACCGAGGAACCCTCGTCGGCTTTGATGACGTCATGCCCGGATATTTCTCCGCTTTGCGCATCCCCACGGTAAGCGGCCGCGATTTCACGGACTTCGACCGGGAGAACACCAAACGGGTGGTGGTCATCAATAAAGCCATGGCTGATATCGTTTGGCCCGGACAGGATGCGCTCGGGAAGAGATTTACCATCGTCGTCGATCCTAATCAGTACGAGGTCGTCGGCGTCGTTGGCACTACCATCGTTGGTGCCGTTGGAGAAGAGCCTCAGCCCGTCGCCTATTTCCCGATGCGCCAACAATACTCACCCTTCGCCAGTGTAATCGTCCGCACTACTGAAAATCCCGAAGCCCTGATGGGCGCCGTCCGCGCTCAGGTGAACCAGCTCGACCGCAACCTCGCCCTGACCAATGGCCAGACCATCGGACAACTTCTCGCGCAAGGCCTCTGGGCCGCGCGCATGGGCGCTGCTCTTCTCGGCTTGTTCGGCTTGCTCGCTCTCGTCCTTGCCTCTGTCGGCATTTACGGGGTTCTGTCCTATTCCGTCACGCAGCGCACCAGCGAAATCGGCATCCGTATGGCTCTCGGCGCACAATCGCAGCAGGTGCTGAAGCTTGTCCTCCGGCAGGGCATGCTCCTGGCAGCCGTCGGCGTTCTCGTTGGCGTGGCCATCGCGCTTCCCGTCACGCGTTTCGCCTCAACTTTACTCTATGGCGTCAGCCCTTCAGACCCGCTCACGTACATCGTCATCGCGGTACTTCTAATGGCCGTCGCCTTCTTGGCTTGCTACGTCCCCGCGCGGCGCGCGACTCGCATCGACCCGCTCGTCGCCCTGCGCTTCGAGTAGCCACCCTGCCCCATAACGCGAAGCTCCGAGCCCCCAACGCCGGAGCCGCGCCGGTGCAGGCTGCCGAGGGAGCAAGGGCCTCCTGTGGGGCTACAGACGCGCAGACACGTTCCTCTGCCACATGCCAACGGCAACCGTTAAAGTTCCCCGCACTAAGATTATTATTTTGTATAACTTACAGACTGTCTCAACGTGATTTTTTGCGGCGGTTGGCTTGCACTCCTCTCGTTCGAGTATGCACCACCATCGAACGCAACGAGGGCTGCAGTCATGTCAGCCAAAAAACTTACCCGCAATTTCCGCCGCACGGCCGTAGGGATTCCATTCTCCGGACGGGCACTGGCAGCACTTGCATTCGTTGCACTTGCG
>JBGPLB010000287.1:0-4428 GCA_041486245.1 Candidatus Acidiferrum sp. | reverse complement strand
GCACTCGCTCGGTTCTTCACGAGTCACGAGTCACCAGTCACGGAGCCTTTCTATGGCGCAAAAAGTAAGAATCATCGGCGTACCAATGGACCTGGGCCAGAGCCGCCGCGGCGTGGACATGGGCCCCTCCGCCCTTCGCGGTGCAGGTCTTCAAGCGCGCATCAAGCAGCTCGGCCTTACCGTCGAAGACATCGGCAACCTCGAAGTCAAGCAGCCCGAGGAAATGCAAGTCGGCGAAAAGCGCGCCAAGTATCTTCAGGAAATCGCGGAAACTTGCAAAGACCTTGCCACCACTGTCGAAAAATCTCTCGGCGAAGGTTTTCTCCCGCTCGTCCTTGGCGGAGATCACTCTATCGCCGCGGGCGTCGCTGCTGGCGTTGCCTCCCACTATCGCAAAGACAAAAAAGAAATCGGCTACCTCTGGCTCGATGCTCATGGCGACATGAACACGCCCGACTCCTCGCCTTCAGGCAACGTCCACGGGATGCCGCTCGCCGCCATCATGGGTTACGGCGCGCCCGAACTCGTTGATCTCCTTGGCTTCAAGCCCAAAGCCGAACCAGGCAATATCGTCATCGTCGGCGCGCGCGATCTCGACGCGCAAGAACGCAAAATCGTAAAAAAATCCGGCATCCACGTCTTCACCATGCGCGACATCGACGAGCGCGGCATGCGCGAAGTCATGTCCGACGCCCTCAAATATGCCATGGACGACACCGCTGGCGTCGCCGTCAGCCTGGACATGGATTTCGTTGACCCCAGCGACGCGCCCGGTGTCGGCACGCCCGTCCGCGGCGGCGTCACTTACCGCGAAGCCCATCTCGCCATGGAAATGATCGCCGATTCCGAAGCCATGCTCTCTCTCGAAGTCGTCGAAATTAACCCCATCATCGACGAACACAACCGCACCGCGCTCCTCGGCGTCGAGTTGGTCCTCTCCGCCCTCGGCAAAAAAATCCTCTAGCCATGCGTCCGCGGCCTAGCGACGCCACTCAACAATGGATAGGCGCTCTCGCCCTTGGTATTTCTCTTGTTCTCCCTCTTGTTTCGGCCATTCAGCTGGACGCCAGAACTGGGTCGCAAGAGAAGGCTGACCGTATCGAAGTGCGCAAGTCGGAACGAACAATGACTCTGCTCCGGGACGGCAGAATACTCAAAACATACAAGGTCGCTCTAAGCCGTGAGCCTATTGGCCCAAAGGAGCGCGAAGGAGATCATAGGGTTCCTGAGGGTCTTTACGTAGTTGACGCCAAGAACCCCCACAGCAAGTTTCATCTGGCACTTCACATTTCCTACCCGAACGCCTCGGACCGCGATCGCGCACGCAAACTAGGTGTCAAACCCGGTGGCAACATCGAAATTCATGGTCTCGGTCCCAACGTCGCATGGGTTGGCAGTCTACATCGTCAAATCGACTGGACAGATGGGTGCATCGCCGTAACTAATTCCGAGATTGAAGAGATATGGCAGTTAGTCCAAATAGGAACAACGGTCGAGATACTTCCTTGATGAGCCTCAGCTCATTCGCAGCGCCGCCATCGGATCAATCTGCGAAGCCCGCCGCGCCGGCAAGTATCCCGCAATGGCCGCCACTGCCGTAAGTACCACCAGCATCCCAAGAAACGTCACCGGGTCGCTCGACTTTACTCCAAACAACAGCCCGCTCAGCGTCCGCGCCAGCACCCACGACGCTACCACTCCCACAACCATTCCAATCCCCGCCAGCCCCAGCGTCTGCAACAAGATGCTTCTCTGCAGCGTCTCTGCCGAAGCCCCCAACGCCATGCGAATCCCGATCTCCTGCGTCCTCTGGCTCACCGAATACGAAATCACCGCGTAAATCCCCAGCGAAGCCAGCACGAGCGCAAATCCCGCAAACCCGCCAAGCAGCAACATCACAAATCGCCGCGGCGACATCGCGCGATCCACCATCGTTTGCAGCGTTCGCATATTTCCCGTTGGCAAATCCGGCTCGATCGGCCGCAGCGCTTCTCGAAGCCGGGACGTGAGTTCCGCCGTCGGCATCGACGTCCGCACCACCAAATCCACCGTCCCATAATCCTGCGTCTGCCTCATCGGAATATAAAACTCGTTGCCCGACCCTTCCTCCAGCGCCATGTGATGCACGTCGCCAACGACGCCCACCACCGTCCGCTCCGGATTATCCGCGCGCACAATCTTCCCGATCGGATCCTCGCCCGGCCACAAATTGCGCGCACAGGTTTCGTTCAAAATAATTACGTTCAACGCCCCCTTCGTATCCCGCTCCGTGAAATCGCGTCCCGCCTTCAACGGAATCCCCATCGCATGAAAATACCCGTCACTGATAATTCTCGGAAACCCGTTCGGATAATTCCCCGGCGTATACTGCACGCCCTTCGCCGCAATGCCCCAGCCCCGGTTGTGTCCCAGCGGCAGCGAGTCCGAAAGCCCCGCGCCCTCAATCCCTGGCACGTCCATCACGCGATGCAACGCTTCCGTGAAGTAGCTGTTCTTCTGCTCCTGCGTTTTGTAGGACGAATTCGGATCGATCCGCAGCGCGGCCGCCCGCTCCGGCCGGAATCCCATGTTCACATCCAGCACGCGCAAAAAACTCCGTATCAAAAGCCCCGCCCCAACCAGCAGCACGCACGCCAGCCCAATCTCCGACACCACCAGCGCTCCGCGAATCCAAGCATGTCCGCGCCCCTGGCTCGACCCGCGGTTCGAATCCTTCAGCGTGTCGTGCAGCTTCATATCCTGCACCTGCAGTGCCGGCACCAAGCCAAAAAGCAATCCCGTCAGCAGCGCCGCCACCAACGTAAACCCCAGAACGCTGCCGTCGATCCGCACGTCGCTCAGCAACGGAATACTGACCGACGTCAGATGCGCTAGCGCGCGCGTCCCCACAAACGCCAGCAGCAATCCCACCGCCGCCCCGCAGCACGACAGCACCAAACTCTCCGTCAACATCTGCCCGATCAACCGCCCGCGCCCCGCTCCCATCGCCGTGCGAATCGCAATTTCTTTTTTCCGCCCAGCCCCACGCGCCAGCAACAAGTTCGACAGGTTCGCGCACACAATCAGCATCACCACTCCCACCGCGCACGCCAGCACCACCAGCGTCGGCCGCAACTGCCCGCTCACGTGCTGCGCCAAACCGGAAACCTTCGGCTCAAAATCGTTTCGGTCTTTGTGTTCCTGCTGCAAAATTTTCCCAAGCACCGCCGTTTCCGCCCGCGCACTCTCCACGGTCGCGCCGGGCTTGAGCCGCCCGATAATCGCAACCGTATTCCCCTGCCGGTTGATCTCCGGCGACAGCGGCAGCGGTTCAAACATATCCACCCGGCTCCCTGGCGTAAAGACCGTCGCAAAATCAAACGTCGCCGGCAGCACTCCCACCACCGTGACCGGCCCGCCATCAAACGACAAAGCTCGCCCGACAATGCTCGGATCGCCAGCAAATTTCCTTCTCCACAATCCATCGCTCAGCAGCGTCACTCGCGGCCCGTTCTGTTTACACTCCTCCGCCGAAAACTGCCTCCCAATCTGCGGCTCCACGCCTAGTAGCGGAAAAAAATTCTGCGTCACCGGCACGCTCGTCAACCGCTCCGGCTGCCCATCCCCAATCATCTTCGCGTCGCCCAATCCATAAAACGCGTAGTACGCCGCCAAATCCTCGTACGACTGGTTTCGCGCGCGCATATCCAACAAATAGTCCGTCTGCGAAGTTTTCCCGGACATATCATTCGTCTCGTCCTGGTGATTCGCGATCCACACCAGTCTTCCCGGATCGCGAAACGGAAGAGGCCGAATCAAAAGCGTATTCACCACGCTGAAAATCGTGCAACTCGCTCCAACGCCCAGCCCCACAATCAAAATCGCAAACGCCGCGAATCCTGCGTCCCTTCGAAGCGTCCGCACCGCGTACCGCACATCCCGCCACAGATTCTCGAAAAACGGCGTTCCACCATTCCTACTTTGAGATGACGCCCCGGAAGACATTTGAGAAGACATTTGTGAAGACACGGACCCTCCCGCACAATTCCCGCGTCTCTGTAGACGATGGAAACGCGAAAAAGTTCCGTCGACTCTTTCAAATTCCCCGCCGAAAAATTCGCCTCCTCGAACACTGTAGGGGCGGGGCTTGCCCCGCCCGGTTCTTACCCTTGTCACCCCCAATCTCCGTTGCCTCTCCCGCACCACGCCTCGACTTCCCCCGCGACTTCTCCTCCCCTTTGCCCTATAACTAAGAACTGGCACCGAAACCCAAAAACTGACGATCTCCATGACTCCTGACAAAAAGCGATTGCGCATTGGCGTTCTCTTCGGCGGCCGCTCCGGCGAACACGAAGTCTCCCTCGCCTCTGCCGCCTCCGTCATTCGCGGCCTCGACCCCGACAAATACGAAGCCGTGCCCATCGGCATCACCAAGGAAGGCCACTGGCT
>JBGPLB010000286.1:0-4464 GCA_041486245.1 Candidatus Acidiferrum sp. | reverse complement strand
CGTAGCTGGCCGCGGTTTCTCCGCTCACATCGCCGCTGAGTTCGACGTTCCGCTTCCCGAATCAGCTTGTGTGTATTGTGGCAATTGCATTGGCGTGTGCCCGACAGGTGCGCTGATGTTCAAGTCCGAGTTCGACATGCGCAAAGCCGGAACGTGGAACGAGCCGCACCAGATTCGCACAGACACGATTTGCCCCTATTGCGGCGTAGGGTGCACCCTGACGGTTCACGCGCAGGATGGCAACATTGTCCGCGTCACTTCGCCGCTCGATCACTCGGTGACCAGCGGCCATTTGTGCATCAAAGGGCGATTCGGCTGGCAGTTTGTGGAGATTCGCGAGAAAGGTCTGGACGCCCTCGTCCCTCCCAGTTCTTCCTCTCCAGAAAAAAAGTGAGGGCCTCAGCTGGAGCTCCAACTGAAGACCGGCTACATGTCAGACTCCAACAATCTCGCCGGATGCATCCACATCGATCGATGCAGCGCGCGAAACCTTCGGCAGGCCCGGCATCAGCATCATGTTGCCGGAAATCACCACAATGAATCCCGCCCCTGCCGAGAGCGACGCATCTGTCACACGTAACGTCCACCCTGTCGGCGCCCCCAGCACTTTCGGGTTGTCCGTGAAGGAATACTGCGTCTTCGCAATGCAAACCGGGAGCTTCTCGTAACCCCACGCTGAGAATTGTTGCAACTTTGCCTTAGCTTGATCGCTGAAGGTGACGTCGCCCGCGCCGTAAATTTTCCGCGCCACCTTCTGAATCTTCTCGGTGATTGGATCGTCCAGCTCGTACGCCGGCTTCACCTCGGGATTGGGATTCTTCGCAATTTGCTCAACGACCTTTTCCGCAAGCTCTCTTGCTCCCGCACCTCCCTTCGTAAACGCCTCGGAGAGCGCAGTGGGCGTTCCATGCTCCGCGCAATAATCCTCCAGCCGCTTCAGGTCCGCATCCGTGTCTTTCGGAAACCGGTTGATCGCCGCGATTGTTGGGACACCAAATCCTCTTAGGTTATCAATGTGCCTTCCCAGATTCGGCAGTCCGCGCTGCAGCTCGCCTTCGCCCTGATTACGGATACTCTGCACAGTGGTTACAAGGACCGCCGCCGAAGGCGTGATCCCTGATTGCCGCATCACGATATCAAAATATTTTTCTGCTCCAAGGTCCGCCGCAAACCCTGCTTCATTGACGACGTATTCGGCAAGCCGCAGCCCCATCTGCTGACAGATCACGCTGCTTGTTCCGTGTGCGATATTGCCAAACGGGCCGGCGTGCACGAACGCCGGGGTGCCGTCGCTCGTCTGGACAAGATTTGGAAGAATCGCCTCGGCAAGCAGCGCCATCATTCCGCCAGTCGCTCCCAATTCCCGCGCCTGCACGAGTTTTCCGCTGCGCGTCACACCAATAACGATCGCATCCAGCCGCTGCCGCAAATCCCTAATGTCCTTCGCCAGTGCCACAATCGCCATGATCTCCGAAGCTGCGGTGATTACGAATCCGGTCTTGCGCCCCCCGCCGTCCTTCTTGCTGTCCAACGAAACCGCAATCCGCCGCAAGGCGCGATCGTTCATGTCCATCGCGCGCGGCCAGGTGATTCGCTCGGGATCGAGCTGCAAATCGTTTCCGTGAAAAAGATGCGCGTCAATCAGCGCCGCGAGCAGATTGTGTGCGGAAGAGATGGCGTGAAAATCCCCATGAAAATGCAGATTGATCTTCGCGCTCGGCTCAATCTGGGAGAGCCCGCCGCCGGCCGCGCCACCCTTCATGCCGAATACAGGCCCAAGCGAAGGTTCCCGCGAGGTGATCACCCCTTTCTTTCCGAGGAGTGCGAGTCCCTGCGTCAGCCCAATGGCGGTAACGGTTTTCCCCTCTCCGGAAGCGGTAGGCGTTGTAGCCGTCACCAAAATAAGTTTCCCGCGGCTCTTGAACGTGGGATCGGAGAGCAACTCCAGGCGTACCTTGGCCCCGTATGGCCCAACTTGCTCGAAATATTTTTCTGGAAGCCCTAATTTGCGCGCTACATCCTGAATCGGAAGAAGTGTATTGTTCATTTTGATAGGGAGTTGTGCTCGATGATTTGAATTCGGCACGCCAGAGTACCACACTCAATGCCTCGCTTCTTCCCTCCTTCCCGTTGCCATCCTTACTCTGTACATTGGATCGAGTGCATCCGCGCACTCTTCGACAAACAATTGAAATTCTTCAGAAGGAAGATCTCGAGGCGACTTCTCCTACCGGACTCCCACATACAGATCGACCACAGCATCCGCGGGATTCTGCGCCCGCTCGTCATAGACCTCGAAATCCGCCTTATACGTCCGGTCTCCGCCTAGCGCACTCTTCGGCATGCTCCAAACTCTTTGCCACATTTCCACCACTACCTTCTGCACCGGGCCCTTTTCCGATGTGAACAGCGCATATCGCCCCGCCGCCACCTTCTTCGCAACCATTCCCGCTGGAATGCTTTCCGCATTCGTCACGCGTGCGCCCAGCACGTAGGTGTACTCCCCGTCTTTGTCGCTCGCATACTCTGTGTACACCGCCACAAGGTTACCGTCCGCTTTGTTTGGAATCTCCGCCAGCAGCCCTTGCCTCATCAGGCGTTCCCACTGCTCGCCAATCAGCCCCTCCGGTGTCTTTTCTTTCGCATTACTCGTTCGCGCCGCAATCCCGACCACGGTGAATGCTTGCTGCTGTACAGCCTTCGGGTTCACGTCCCTTGCTTTCTTCGCATCCGAAGGCATGGCGATTGCAATTGTGGCCATCGCTACCGCAATCCCCGTCGGCCACACCGCGCTTTCAACTGCTGTTCGGATCACTCGCGATTTCAATAGCACACGCGCCGCCTCAAACTCTCTGTCTTTGAAAACGCCGCCTAGTTTGCCCGTCGCGCCGCGGCCTCGACTCCCGCGAGCATTTTGTCCAAATCTTTGGCGGAATAGTAATGCCCGTTCACAATTACCGCCGCAATTTTCTGCGTATTGGAGATATCATCCAGCGGATTGGCGCTCAACAAAACAAGGTCCGCCAGCTTCCCCTTTTCAATCGTCCCGAGCTGCTCTTCCATGCCCAAAAATCGCGCTGGATTCAATGTCGCAGTCTGCAGCGCCTCAAGTGGCGTGAATCCCGCAGCCACAAATCGCTGCAATTCTTCGTGCAAACTGAATCCCGGGAAAACATAAACTCCGGGCGGCGTATCTGTGCCTGCAAGAAACGGCACTCCTGCCTTGTGCAGCAGTTGCACGACTTGAAGTTCCTTCTCAATGAACTTCTTCCGCACCGCAATATCGTCTGCGCCGTAACCTTTCGTGATCTCGTCCGTAAATCGCTTCCACGTTTTGTTTTTCCACGCAGCAGGTGCATACTTCGCGCGCCCGTCTTTCGCAAAATCGGTCACGTCAATTAGGTTTCCCCCGCGTTCCCAAACCAGCGTCGGGCACTGCCACGTCTGGTTTTTCGCAAGCAGCGCTGCAAGAGCAGCCGCTCGCGCCGGATCGTATGTCGCGAGGAATCGCCCTTCCGTTTTTCCACCTTTCAAAAAATCTTCCTCGCCCGGCGAGCTGCCTTCGAAGATTCCGATGAGGTGTTCGAAACTCCGCATTCCGGCTTCCGACATTTCGCTTGCGCGCACCGAGTCCGGAACGTGTCCCTCGAACGAGATCTCCTGCTTCTTGGCTTCCTCGGCGATCGCAAATACCGCCTCCCGCGGAATGAGCGACTGCAATTTGATGAAATCGGCGCCGCGTTGCTTCAAAGTGTCAACAGCGCGTCGCCCATCCTCCGGTGTCGTTATCGCGATGGAACTCGGGAAGCGCGGCTTCGGACCATCGAGCATCGGTCCCGCCATGAAAATCCTCGGCCCAAGCAAGCGCCCCGCTTCTATCTCGTTCCTCCAATCCTGAACAGCCCCCAGTTCGCTGCCCATATCGCGCACGCCGGTCACGCCATTGGCAATCAAGAGCGGCAGCGTGATGTCCTGCGCGCCGGGAAACCAATCACCAAACTCCAGGTGCACGTGCATGTCCCAAAGCCCGGGAATGAGAAAGAACCCGTGGCCATTGACGCTCGGCGCGTTTCGAGGGTACTTCGCCGACTTGCTCGGTCCAACCGACGCGATTCGGTTCCGTTCGAGAATGACCGTCTGATCCGCGAACACCGCGCCACTGCGAACGTCCACAACGGACACATTGCTGATAACCACGAGATCGTTCGGCGATGGTTTTTGCGCGGTCACTGCAGCGCTGAAATAAAGCGACGTTGCACACAGCAGTCCAGTGCGAACGTGTTTCCCAAGCTTCATGGCACGGCATTCTATCTTTTCCTGAGGAGAAGTCCACAATCGCCACTCGATTCTCCACGCAGACGCCGCGACGTCCGAGATGGAGCTATGATGAAGAGGTGCGGTTCATCTGTTCGGCACGAGGGTAAAACCATGCGAACAACAAGTCTCTTCCTGGCGAGCCTGCTT
>JBGPLB010000285.1:0-4541 GCA_041486245.1 Candidatus Acidiferrum sp. | reverse complement strand
TCATTCGAACGCCCATGCATTTCTACCTGGTTCGAATTCTTCTCGGCGTCTGCGAATCCGGTTTCTTTCCCGGCATTCTCGTCTACCTCACGCACTGGTTCCGCGCGGAAGACCGCGCCAAAGCGTGCGCAATGTTTATGATTGCAATTCCTGTCGCCAACATCATCGGTTCGCCGCTCGGCGGCTGGCTCCTCGGAGTCCACTGGTTCGGCTTACAAGGATGGCGCTGGCTTTTTATCGTCGAAGGTATTCCGGCGATCGTGTTCGGCATCATCACGGTTTTTTACTTGACCGACTGGCCGCGCGAAGCGCGCTGGCTCCCGCCGCTAGAACGCGACTGGATCACCGCCGAGCTCGAACAGGAAGCGCTAGCGAAAAGAGCCTTGCGCACCTATGGAGTCTGGGAAGCCCTGCGCCAGCCCGCGGTCATTCGCTTGACCGTCATCTATTTCTTCGCCGTCAGCAGCATCTACTCCCTCACCATCTGGCTTCCCACTTTTCTCAAACGCGCTTCCGGCATGTCCGATCTCGCCGTGACCATGCTTTCGATTCTTCCTTATGTCGCGGTGCTGCTCGCCATGCTTTTCAACGGCTGGCATTCCGACCGCACCAACGAACGTCGCTGGCACACCGCAATTCCGCTCATGTTCGGGGTCGTCGCGTTTTCTTTGACGATTCTTTCCGGCTCCCATTTTTGGTTTGCGTTTGTTTGTTTGATAGTCGCTTCCAGCGCCAACGCTTTTCTTCCGTCCTTCTGGCCCGTGCCCTCGGCTTTCCTCGGCGAGTCGGCAGCTGCGGCGTCTATTGGCCTCATCAATTCCATTGGAAATCTCGGAAGTCTGGTGACGCCTTCCGTGATCGGTTATTTTCTCGACCGCACGCACTCGTTTGCGCCCGGATTTCTTTACGTCATCGTAAGCCTGCTGATCGCCATTTACCTGATTTTGACTCTGCCGTTGCGCCCTGGCGCTCAGGCGCAAAAATAGCTTTTCTCTAATTTGGGGAGCGCAATTTACTCGTACCTTAGGACAACGATGGGATCGACGCGCGTGGCGCGGCGTGCGGGAATGTAGCAAGCCACGAACGCAGCTCCCGCCAAGACCAGCGTCGCGGCGCCGAACACCAGCGGATCGGTTGCCTGCACGCCAAAGAGCAGACTGGCCAGCAAGCGCGTGAGACCGAGCGAAATGACAACTCCGACGCTGACGCCGATCAACGTCATGCGCATTCCCTGCCCTACAACAAGCCGCAATATATCCGCTGGCCGCGCGCCAAGCGCCACACGTATGCCCATCTCCTGTTTGCGAGCGGTCACTGTGTAGGACATCACTCCATAAATCCCAATTGCCGCCAGCAATAGCGCGAACCCGGCGAACACGCCGACAAATTGCATAATAATCCGTGGCTGCGCAACGGACGTGGAGACTACTTCGTCCATGCTGAGAATTCCGGTGACCGGCAAATCCGGATCGCTGTCCGCGATTTTCGCGCGCACCGCCGTGACGAGAGGTTGCGGGTTCGCGCTGGAGCGTACGACGAGCGTCATCGTTGGCCAGGGAGCTTGTGCCATGGGCAAATACATTTCTTCTGTATTTGCGGCATTCAGGCCGCCGAATTTTACGTCCGCAACAACGCCGACAATTTCTCGCTGCGCTCCGTCTCGCGAATTGGCCAAATGTTTACCGATGGGGTCCTGCCCGGGCCAATAGCGCGTCGCAGTCGTTTGGTTGATCACTACAACCGGCAGTCCACCGGCAACATCTTTTTCGGTGAACACGCGGCCACGCAGAAGCGGCGTGCGCACCGTATCGAAATAGCCGGTGCTTACTTGCCGCATCGCGATGATGGGATCTTTGCCGATTCCCAGGCACGCGTGCCCTTCCGGACAGAAGAAACCGAACCGCGCGCTGCCTGAGAGCGGCAAGTAACTTGTTGCGCCCGCGGCTTGAACCCCGGGAATGGTTTTCACGCGCTCCAGCAGTTGGCGGTAAAAAGCTTCCTGTTGTTGCGCCTGCGGGTAGCGCACCGGCGGAAGCGTCAGAGGAAACGTCATCACATTATTGGCTGATAGCCCGGGATTTACGCGCATGAGGCGCGCGAAACTTTTGATGAGCAACCCCGCGCAGGTCATGAGGACGAGCGCCATGCCAATTTCCGCGACAACAAGAAACGCGCGAAACCTGGCGCGATGCCCGCCTTGTGAAGAGCCGCGCGATCCTTCCTTCAAGGTCTCTTGAAGCTCCTTTCCCGCCGCTTGCAGCGAAGGCATCAGGCCGAAGAGCACGCCAGTGAGTGCGCAAAGCAAAACCGAGAAGAGCAGCACGGAAGCGTCGATGCGCGCTTCCGCTAAACGCGGCACCGTGCCGGGGCTAAGGGCGCGCAGCGCCGGCATCAACGTGCTTGCGAGAAAAATTCCCAGCGCGCCGCCGCCAAGCGCCAGCAACAGACTTTCGCTCAACAACTGCCGCACCAGACGCGACCGCGTGGCCCCGAGCGCTTTGCGAATCCCGATCTCTCGATCCCGCGAAGTCGCTCTTGCCAGCAGCAGGTTGGCGACGTTCGCGCAGGCTATCAACAAAACAAACCCGACCGCGGCCAGCAGCACCAGTAACGATGCGCGCAGCGGACCGACAAGGCCTTCCTCCAGCGACGTGGCACTGAGCGAATATTTCGTGGCGTCAACGTAGCTGCCAAACTGTTCGCGATATCGTCCGTCGATGGCGGAGAGCTCTGCCTGTGCCCGCGAAAGAGTTTCACCGGGCCGGAGGCGCGCAATCACGCTGAGATAGCCCGCGCCGGAATGAATCTGCTGCGGCGTCAGAAAGTTCGGTTCAGAAACGCGCGGGAGCCACACGCCAGGTTCCGGAAACTGCAAAGGGAAATGAAAACTTGCAGGCAGGATGCCCACCACCGTGACACTTTTTCCGTCGAGTGAAAGCGTTTTGCCGAGCAGTCCCGGATCCGCCGCGAAGTGGTTATGCCAGAAGCTGTCGCTCAGGATGACGACGTCATTGCCGCCCAGCGTTTCTTCTTCGGGAAGAAAACTTCTGCCGAGCAAGGGCGCGATCCCGAGAGCGCGAAAGAAATCTTCGGAAATTCGCATTCCATTGACGAGTTCCGGTTCGCGCTCGGAAACGAGACTAGGCGTGTACGGATAGAACGCCGCGACGCTTGCCAACGATTTGTTCCGCTCTCTAATTTCAGTAAATTTCGTGAAGGAAACCGGCACCCCGGTTGTGCCTGATGCACGATCGGTCTGCGAGATGGCGAGCAGCTGATAGGAATCGCGGTAAGGAAGCGGCCGCAGCAGAACCGCATTGACGACGCTGAAAATAGCCGTGTTCGCGCCAATGCCGAGCGCCAGCGTGAGCATCGCCACCGCGGCAAAGCCGGGATTTTTCCTCAGCATCCTGACGGCGAATCTAAGGTCTTGCCATAGGGTTTGCATGGTTATCTTCCCCGTCCGGCTGATGAGCTGCGAGCGTGTTTAGACGCGCAGCTTGCTCTAGTGGTAGGCCAACTGACAGCAGAACGCGGTGCTAAAATTGCTTCGCCTCTTGTGAGCTTTAGCGCGCCGTTCTGTCAGATTTTGCAGTCAATCGCTTTGCTCTGACGGATGACGCCGCGTTCATCTGTAAGCGCAGCATACCCGCAGGTTTTGTCTGTCAAGTCCTCCAACAATAGGTCGTAGGCTTGTCCGTCCGCGGTCAAGTTCAAGCGAAGCGACCAGCCGGGCAAAATCTCCGGACCAGTGGAGAACTGAGCGTTGGCGAGCTCCGGATCAATCTTCGCGACCCATTGAATCGACTTGCCGGAGCGAAATTCTTCGCTCGCCAGCAATACATCCCAGGCCGCATAAAGACCATTGTGTTTGTATTTGTAAACTACTTCAGCCGTGTTGATGTTGCGCAAAAGACTCACAGCCAGCATATGCCTTGCCGACACGGGATCCTGGGCCGGATTCGGGGCGTTCTGGCTGAAGGAAGGAGCTAGAGCTCCGGCAAGGAGCAAGGTGACAATCAGACAAGCGAGTTTTGCGTTCATGTTTACCTCCATTGCAGACCGGTTCTCTAGAAACATACTCCCCAGGCAAATTGCGGTCCATAGAGGTACACCTGCCGGTAACTAATGCAAGTCGTTCTTGTAGACAGTGCCGGCTTTCATGACCAATTTGACGCGCTTAAGTTCGGTGATGTCTTTAAGCGGGTCACCGCTGACCGCAACGATGTCCGCCCATTTGCCTGCTTCGATGGTTCCGGCTTTGTCGCTCCAGCCAAGCAGTTCCGCGGGAACAACCGTGCCTGAACGAATGGCTTGCATCGGCGTCATGCCGTAGTTCACGTAGTACACGAACTCTTCCGCCTCGTTCAGTTCTTTCCAATCGAAGCCGCCGGCGTCCGTTCCCATAGCAATCTTTACATTTTTCTTCAGCGCTTTTTGAAACGCGATCTTTTCCAGGTCCACCATCTTGACCCAGTTGCCGCCGCGGCCCGGCGCGACGTACGCGCCGACCATCACTGTGGGGCACCAGTACACGCCCT
>JBGPLB010000284.1:0-4567 GCA_041486245.1 Candidatus Acidiferrum sp. | reverse complement strand
GCTTCTTTCTCGTCCATCTCCGCAAGCTCTGCTTCCAGCCGCCCGCAAATCGCCACCACCGCCGAGTTCGGCCGCCCCTGAAGCGCGCTCAACTTGTGTCGCTCCACGGCCGTATCCAGCTTGTCGGCTTCGTCGTCGCCCAAATTCAGCACATACAGCACCGGCCGCGCCGACAAAAACAAAAATCCCCCAATCGGCTTCAGCTCCTCCGCCGTCAACTCCAATTCACGCAAAGGCTTCTCCGATTCCAAATGCGCCTTGCACTTCTCCAAAACAGCTTTCTCCGCCAACAAAACAGGATCGCTCTTTTTCTTCAGATCCTTCTCCAACCGTTCCAGCCGCCGCAGAATCTGGTCGTGATCGGCAAGAATCAACTCCAACTCGAGGTTGGTGGCGTCCCGCAGAGGATCAATACTCCCCGCAGAATGCGGCACCGAGGGATCGTCAAACACGCGAATCACATGCGCAATCGTGTCTACCTCGCGCAAAGGAGCCAACGCGTCGCGATTCTTCTCCTTCTGCATCCCGCCAAGGTCCACGTACTGCACCGTCGCATACGTAATCTTCTTCGGGTTATAGAGCTTCGCCAGCTCCAGCAGTCGCGGCTCCGGCACCTTAGCCACGCCAACGTGCGTAGCCGACCCGCCGCCCTTCCCCTCAACGTTCGCTTTCGTCAAAATCCGAAACAGCGTGGTCTTTCCAACCTGTGGTAGTCCAATAATTCCTGTCTGCATAAACTCGCAATACTAGCACACCCTACCTTGCGTCCTCCCTTGCCTCCGCGAACGAACAGGTAGAAAGGTCAACTATGAATTCATCGTATGGAAAACAGATTCCTGTTATCCTCTGCAGAATCGATTCAAGCAAGACCCAAACGAGGTGACTTTAATGCGTTCCCCAAGCCGACTATTCGCCCTTTCGCTCGGATTGTTGCTGTTCGTCCTTCTTCCCTTTGCCTCTCGTTCAGCTGCGCAGGCTGCATCTGATGATCTTCCCAAGGTTATCGTTTCTGGGTTCGATGCCTACAAGTCAGACGGCCCGGAGGCAGCAATCAAAGCTTGGGTAAAGGGAAGTTCTCTCGACGGCAGCAGGGACGCAATCAGCCAAGCGAACGTGCTGCGACAGGTTCAGGATTACTACGGGGCATACAAGTCCTTCGACCGAATCAACTCGCGGACTCTTACACCTACGACGCGTGTGCTGTATCTGAGCCTGAATTTCGAAAAGGGACCTCTCTTTGCCAAATTTGTCGTTTATCGCGCCGAGTCTGGGTGGATACTTGTGAACTTCGCGTTCAACACAAAGGAAGAGCTGATTCTTCCGAACACACCCTAACTGCTAAGTTTCAGCAGCCGCAAGGTGCAGTTTTTGTATCTAGCAAGTCCCCTTTCACTGGATAATGATCAACTTGCGCGAGGGGCATCCCCTCCGCATTCTCCCGATGAACATCACCGTCCTCGATCTCTCCGCCTACATCGGCCTAACCGCCGTCGCCGCCATCACCATCAACATGCTCCTCGGCGTCATGATGGCCTTCCGCTACAGCCCCGTCCGTAACTGGCCGCATCACCGCTTCAACTATTTCCGCCTTCACAACTGGACCGGCTACATCGCTCTCCTCTTCACAATTCTCCATCCGCTCCCACTGCTCCTCAACAAATCCCCAAAATTCCGCGCCCTCGACATCGTCTATCCCGTCCACTCGCCGCAACAACCTCTCGAAAACACCATCGGCGCCATCGCTCTCTACACCGTCGCGATCATGGTCGTCACTTCTTATTTTCGTATTCAGTTAGGGCGGCGCACCTGGAAAGCCTTCCACTTCACCGTCTATCTAGGCGCCGTTGCTCTCTTCTGGCACTCCCTGTTCACCGATCCCGACCTTCAACATCACTCCGTCGATTGGCTCGACGGCGGCAAACTCTTCGTCGAATCCTGCGCCGTCGTCATCCTTGTATCCTCCTTGCTCCGTTGGCGCCACGCCCGACAAAAAGCTCATTGTGCCCATCCAGCTTCCCCACGCACGGCCGCGACTGAATAACGTCATACCTGAACTTAGCTGACTACGAATATCGACGTTTATGCCAAACCCCTTCGTGAGCGCGACTTCTAGTGCGCCGTGCTATCTTAATCCCCGCCATAATGCTTCCAATCACTTCGCTTTCTTTCGACCTCGCCGTGGCCATGCAACATCTCGCCGCAAAAGACGAGCGCCTCGCCGAGCTAATCCAATCCACGCAGCAGTTCCAGCTCGACGAAGTACTCGCCGAAAGCCCCTACGAGGCCCTCCAAGAAGCCATCGTCTACCAATCCATCTCCGGCAAAGCCGCCGCCACCATCTTCGGACGCGTCAAAGCCCTCGGCTCGAACGGCCGCGCCCCCTCTGCACAGGAAATGCTCAAGCTTCGCAAACAAGCCCTCCGCAAAGCCGGCCTCTCCGGCGCAAAAGTCCTGGCCATGAAGGACCTCGCCAAAAAAACAATCGCAGGTGTCGTCCCTACACTCGAAGACGCACAAAAACTCTCCGACGAGGAACTCGTCGAGCGCCTAACCTCCGTCCGCGGCATCGGCGCCTGGACGGTTGAAATGTTTTTGATTTTTCGCCTCGGCCGCCCCGACGTTCTCCCCATCCACGACCTCGGCGTAAAAAAAGGCTGGTCCATCACCTACGGCAAAAAACACATGCCCAAACCCAAAGAACTCCTCGCGTTCGGCGAACGCTGGCGCCCCTATCGCACCGTCGCAAGCTGGTACATGTGGCGCGCCTGCCACCGCGCCGGCAACGCCGCCATGCGCAAAATCCGCCCCGCCAAAGTCCGCGCAAAATCCCATGCAAAACGCACTCGCGCCAAACCGGGACCTTCCGCTCGCAAGCCGCGCCCCAATCGGCAATCCAAGTAGCGCTCCCCGTCCGATGCGCACCGCTCCTCTCGCACCTCAGGGCCTACTGCAACCACACGTCACTCGATCGCCGGTGCAACATCCGTGTGCACAAAATCCTTGCTCTTAAACAAAAGTGCCTCGCCCCTGTCTCGCGCCAGCGCATACGCAAAACAATCTCCAAAATTCAAATTCGCCGGATGCCCGCTGCCCTTTCCAAAGTCGCGATAGGCTTCACGCGCAATTTTTGCCTGTCGCTCGGTCACCGGCTCGATGGTCAACTCCCCCTCGCGGATGAAATCGTCGTAGCGCCGGCTTGCCACCGGGTCTCGGCTTCCATCAATCACTGCTGCTGCTTCAACATAATTCACTGCCGAAATTCGCCGGTTTTTCGCAGCCGCTATCGCCCTGGCAAAGGCAAGAGCTTCCGGCTCGTCGCGCAGAATCGCGATTACCGCCGATGCGTCAACGATCATCTCGGCAATCCCTTTTCGTCATAGAGCAACTCTGCGTGGTCCGCGGATCGGAAAGGCTCCTTGAGATGCGCCGCGCAATCCTTCCCGATTTTAAGCAGCCGCTCCGCAAGCCCGTGGCCGTGTTCGTCCCGCTGGCGCGCCAGTCTTTCGCGCAACGCCTCTGTAATCGCCCCGGTTATGCTTTCGCCAGTGGCTCTTGCCAGCTCTTTCGCCAGCCGCTCTGTTTCCTCGTTCTTGATACTCATTCCCATTTCTATACCTCTATACCTGACATAGTATATAATTATACCACGATTGGCGCGCCGTCTAACTTGACAATGTGCTTTCCTCCTGTATAATTGTTGATAGGGAATTGTGGGTTTTTGGTCCGTAGCGCCAGCATCCTTGCTGGCGTTTTTGATTTTGTAGCACCTTGCCGTCCAAGCCTTTTGTTTGCAACACTTGCGAAGCTCATTGGGTTTGCGCCGCATAGTGGCGAATATATTCTTTAGAATCAACACTTGGAGAATGCTCTGTAAATGCTGATTCTAAAGCACTTACGAAAACACTAACCTCTTTGTAATCAACACTTACGAAAAAATAGGGGAGCGGCGTAGGACAGTTAACCTGGAATTGCTTTCGCCTAGCCGGGCAGCAGTAACTCCCGCACCATTAGATACACGGCCAAAAACCCGGCCAGGAGCACCCCGCTCTCCAGGGACACAGACACAGCGTGCAACTTTCCAAACTCAGCCAAGAGGGGGCTGTCCGCCGCAGTCGCTTGGATCGACCCCATCTGTCCCCGCAGCACTGCCATCTTCGCGCTGACCGTGTACTGCGAAATCGCCGTCAGCGCGATCATCAGCACCACGCAAAGCGCTGCGGGAGTCACAAAGCTGGCGAACGTTCTCGTCCGCGCCAGCCGCACAAGCAAGAACACGATGCCCAGGGCGATGCCGCCAAGATGCATGCGCGTCAACGAATATCCCACCATGGCTCCGGCCTGGTCCCGGCTTGCCAGGATCCCAAACGCCCCCGGCGCCACCACGAAGCTCAGAAACACATCGCCGCCAAGCCAGAGGCCAACGCATAGAAACTCAATTGTACGGAAGAGCGTGGACATCAGAGTTTTCCGATAGAATATATTGAGGCGCAAAAGTAAAAATGGTGGGCGACAAAGGACTTGAACCTTTGACCTCTCCCGTGTGAGGGGAGCGCTCTAACCAACTGAG
>JBGPLB010000283.1:0-4719 GCA_041486245.1 Candidatus Acidiferrum sp. | reverse complement strand
GCGCGGCATTCGGCAATGCCCTGCTGGACGTTTTTGTCCAGAGCCGCAACGACAGCGCTGACGTCTTTTCCGCTTGCGGGCTCGTCATGTGTGTAAAAGTGGGTCCAGACCGTTGTGCCAGCCTTGATGTTGCGCAGCTCCAATTCCATGGTGACACGGGCTACATCCGAACTTCCCGAGACTTCCTTGAAGTCGTAGAGCCGCCCGTGCAAGAGATAGTCACCTCGGATATCGCTGCGCAAAGTGTAGACTCCCCGATACTGGCCCGATGCGCGAAGCTGCCGTAACAAAATTTCCGCGAGCATTTCCGTGGGCGGTTCAGCCCAACGGTGATACTCGTAGGTTCCCATGCTCTGGCCGCCAGAGCTATAGACGATTTGGTCTTCGCGATAGAGAGCGGAACCGGTCATGCGGCCAATCAGCAGAGTGATGGGAACTGGATTTGCATTCGCCGCCGGCACCATGTCTCCAGGAACGGTGAGCTGGTAATACTTGCTCGGCCGGGCAGCGCCGCAACCGGCGGCCAAGCCCGCTGCCAGCATCAGCAGGCACAGTATGATTTTCGCGAACGTCGGAAAGACCCGGCTTTCATCGCCGCAGGGGGCCTGTTGCCGGAACAATTCAGTGCGTCTCGTCATGAATTCGTGATTTCCTCGATTCATTGCTGCTCACCCGGTTTGTGTTCGCGCGGATTCGTCGCGCGAATCAGAGTGTAAGGACGCTTCTTGATCGTATCCGTGAATTCCTTCAGATTTTGCGAGACGCGGCGGAAGTTATCGAGAAGCTCGTCGATATTTTCGGTGTTGACGTCCAGCGTTTGATCCAGCCTCCCGGTAATATCAGTTAAGGTCGTCAGGGACTTGCGAAGCTCGACCACCGCTTGCCGCACATCCGCGCGATTTTCCCCGAGAAGCTCGTCGATGTGGGTGAGGGCTTTGTTGGCTTCCTCGGAAGTCTTGTGCAAGTCCTGGATAAGCGGTTCGATCTTCTGACTAACGGCGTTCAAGTGCTGCACGGTGGATTTTATCTCGGGGCGATTTTCTGCAATCATGCCGCGCGTGTCCGCGAGCGTAGCGGAAAGATTCGACCGGTTCTGCGCGTTCAGGAGATCATTGACGCGGTCGACGGTCACTTTCAGTTCCGTGGCGCGATCGTTCAAGGATTGGATGAGTTGCTTGGCCTGCGGCGCGAGGTCATTAATCTGCGCAGTAAGGGCGTTGAAATCAACGTAGGTGTCCGAAGGAAGCAAAGAGCCCGGGGGAGCGAGGGCCGTCTGCGCTCCTCCGGGCAGAATCTCCAAGTGATTGTCTCCCAGGGGGCTCATGCTCATGATCTTGGCATGGCTGTCAATCTTGACGGGCAGGTCGGTTTGCACGCTGAAAACCACATCGATGCGCGCTGGATTTTGCGGGTCGATGGTCAGCTTTTCGACGCGACCCACCCTCGGCCCACCCGCATAACGAACCGTCGCACCCCGCTCGAGCCCGCCAGCAAATGGAAAGTACGCATGATAGGTCTTTTCGACGCGGCCAAACGCTCCGGAAATGGCAAAGACCATGCCGATAAGAACCGCCCCGGCGATTAGAACGAACAGCCCCACAAAAACCTGCTCGCGCTTCCCTGCCATCACGTCCTCTTTCCCCTGCTTTGCTCTTTACACGCGACGAGTTTGCGTGAGCATCTGCAGATAATCCATTTCACGGGCTACTTCCGGCTCGGGGACACGATCCAGAAATTGCCGCACGCGCGGCTGAGTGCTCGCGCGCATTTCCGCGGTCGTACCGATTGCCAGGAGATGTCCCTTGTCGATCAGAACCATGCGATCGGCGATCAAGTAAGCACTCGCCAATTCGTGCGTGACCACAATAATGGTCATGCGGAAAGCTTGCTTCAATTCCAGGATCAGCTGGTCGATTCCGGCGGCGATGATTGGATCCAATCCTGCCGACGGTTCATCGAAGAAAAGAATCTCGGGATCCATGGCCAAAGCGCGGGCGACAGCCGCGCGCTTCTTCATGCCGCCGCTGAGCTGCGAGGGCATGTAATACTCAAACCCCTCGAGGCCGACTTGCTCGAGTTTGAGACGGAGCATGATTTCGATCGTGGAGTCTTCGAGCTTGGTATGCTCACGCAGCGGCAAAGCCACGTTCTCGCCGACAGTCATCGAGCCAAACAACGCTCCGCCCTGAAATGACATGCCAATCTTCTTGCGAATCTCGTCCATTTCGGAATCGGCAATCGAAGCAATATTCTTGCCTTTAATCCAGATTTCTCCGGAGCTCGCTTTTTCGAGACCCACCAGCGTCCGCAAAAGGGTGCTCTTTCCGGAGCCGGACCCCCCCAGAATTACCAGAGTTTCGCCGCGCTCCACATCAAAGGTGATGCCGTGGAGAATTTCGACCTCGCCATAACTCACGCGCACATCGCGCAAAGAGATCATGGCCTGCGAATCCAGCGAATCCGCGTTTTCCATGTCCATCGGCAAAGTCACACCGCCCTAGCGGTCACTCACGAAAAAGAACAGGCCTGTGAAAACCAAATCCACCACCACGACGAGAAAAATCGACATCACGACGGCGCGGGTGGTCGAGCGGCCCACTTGCTCCGCACCAGCCCCGGTCGCTAACCCCTCCTGGCAGCCCACAGCGGTAATCGTAATCCCGAACATCACACTCTTCACCAGGCCAGTCATGATATCTCGAAGGAGAAGCGAATCGAGCGAGGCTTGGATGTAGCGGCCAAACGTAAAATCCGCCTGGGCCACGCCGAACAGCGACCCGCCGAGAATGCCCATGGCGTTGGCCCAGATCGTCAGGCAAGGCAGCATCACAATCATGGCCAGGAATTTCGGCGTAACCAAAAAACGGATCGGACTGATGGCCATGGTTTCCAGAGCATCGATCTCTTCCGTAACTTTCATGGTGCCGATCTCCGCCGCGAACGCGGAGCCCGAACGGCCAATCACGACGATGGCCGTGATGAGCGGGCCAAGCTCGCGCGACATGGAAATCGCGACGGCCGTGGCGACGTAGTTCATCGCACCAAACCGCCGCAATTCGTACGCGGCCTGGAGCGCGAGAATCAAACCAATAAAAAATGTAATCAGCGAGAGAATCGGCAGAGCGCGGACGCCCACGTCCATGGCCTGCGAAATGGCGCGGTGCACGCGAAGCGGCTTGCCCTGGAACGGCCCGACAAAGGTGTAGTAGGCCGCGCGGCCTCCTAGAGAGGCAAGCGAACCGACGTAGGCCAGGCCGTTTGTCACGCTGCCGCCAATTTGTGACACGAGTTGCATCACTGTGCTTTGTCTCTCGATTCTTTGTGACTCAGCTCACGGAAACTTGGGACAATTCGCAGCCGTGAAACAAAACGCTTAGCCCGCCAGCGCTTGCTCTTCGTTGTCGTAAACTTCAAAAATCTTGAGCAAACGCGAGAGCTGCAAGACCTCCCGAGCGGTGGTGCTCAAGCCAAACAAGATAAATCGCGTTCCGACGTCTCGAGAGGCTTTCAAGCCCTCGACCAAGGAAGCCACGCCGGAGCTATCGATATATCGCACCTTGCTCATGTTCATCACCACGCGGGGTGTGCGTTTGTCGCGCATTTCACGCAAAAGCGCTTTGCGAACCGCTGGTGAATTCGCGAGATCAATGTCTCCCGACACATCGAAAATGACGGTCTTGTCGAGTTCCCTGCTGGAAATCTGCACGGTATTTCTCCTTTACGCTTTTACGAATTCGCACCCTGCTTTTGCGCGTGAACATACTTGACCAAGCGGAGACGGTTGGTCCCGTTCGCACGCTTATACTCGACAATGTCCATGCTCTGCTGAATGAAATGCAGCCCGAGCCCGCCGGGCTTTACTTCTTCCAGAGCGCGCATGCACATTTGGTCCGGTTTTATAGCTGGACCGCGATCGCAGAGCAGGATTTCCAGACCACTTGCTGCATTCTGATCAGCTCGTCCCTGAATAGCCCGGAAGAGCAGTTCAATGGGCCGGTCTGGCCGTCCGGAATAGGCATGCCGAATGATATTTGTAAGCGCTTCGTCGACGGCTCGCGTCACCGCCCTGCATTCCTCGGCGGAAAACCCGAAGGATTCCGTCAAGCGCTCCACAGCCCCGCGCACGGCGCAGAGCAAGCCGGGATCGCTCGGCAGCTCGACCCTCAGCAGTACACCTCTGTTCAGTTCGCCGTTGCGTTCCTTCACATGCCCTCGCCGCGCTGGATGAAGGGTTTTCATGCGCAATTCCTATCCTCTCCCGGCCGACCAGTTGCAAATCTCGGCGCGAGTCTGCAAGAACGTCGCGCGCTTCGCGAAGCGCGCGACAAATGGGCTGTCTCGCCGATCGCTTCGGATAAGCCCGAAGAACCAGGCCAGCGCACCTTCATGCAGAATGCCGCCCAAGCAGCCATGGAGAACGGATGCAAACAGGAGGTCCTCAGGCCTGGGCCGAGTTTTGCTTAGCGTACTGTAAGCGTTTGACCCTGTTCCTTGCAATCCCTGTAAGTGAAGTTGGATGCGCGGCGCGACCCGGTCGATTCATACGAGAAAATGGAGCTGGTCAGTCTCCTACGGATATAAATTGGCTGTGGAGCCTGCGCACTCTGGATGGTTTTCTGCGCCGCTTTTTGTCCACTTTTCCGTCGCGAGAAAGTAGCGTAAACTGGAGTGAATTGACCAGCGGTGGGAGTAGCTCAGCTGGTAGAGCGTCGGTCTGTG
>JBGPLB010000282.1:0-4736 GCA_041486245.1 Candidatus Acidiferrum sp. | reverse complement strand
CTCAACTCAGTAATTTCCATTCCCGGCATGACAATGAACTTGCAGCTCAGCATTTCCCGAGGCTCATCCTCATCCGGCAACTGGCACGAAACACGGCAATACTGACACTCTTGGTTCCAGCAGAATCTTCCGTAGGGTATCGTTTCCGGGCTAATGAACTGGAAGCATCGCAGCAGCGAGTTGCGCTCGGGCACCTGGAACTTCTTGCCCAAGACAGTAATTTCCACGAGCTTTTCATAGGGGCGAAACGGTTCCGACATAATTAAGTCCTGTCCTCCGTGGACGGGCCGCCGTGTGCGAACTGAAGTTGTCCCGAGACGGATCACTCTAATGTTTGCTTATTCAGAGTAGACCGCGTCCGTGGGAGCGACAACGATTGGTGTCGGGAAAGTTGCGAATATGCCACGGGGTGGCACAGAACTCGCGAAACCACAAAGTCTGCACTTAATTGCCAAAATCGAAGAATTGCCCCATTTTTCGGAACTTTTCATAGCGGGCTTCGAGCAAATCCTTCGTAGACTGCTGCGTTAAGGCCACCAGCTCCCGGTCCAGAACCTCGCCGAGCAGTTGTGCCGCGGCCTCCGCGTCGACATGCGCCCCTCCCTCGGGCTCGGGCACAATTTCGTCGACGATGCCAAGTTCCATCAGATCCTTGGCGGTAATTTTCAGGGCGGCAGCCGCTGTCTCCGCTTTTGTCGCGTCTCGCCACATGATTGCCGCGCAACCTTCCGGCGAAATCACGGAATAAAAGCTGTTCTCCAGAATGTTGACGCGATCCCCGACGGCAATCGCCAGAGCTCCGCCGGAACCGCCCTCTCCGGTCACCGTAACGATGATCGGAACGGGAAGGCGCGCCATTTCGCGCAGGTTCCGCGCGATCGCTTCGGCCTGTCCCCGTTCCTCGGCATCAATGCCCGGGTATGCGCCCGGAGTGTCAATGAACGTGAAAACCGGCCGCCCAAACTTGGCAGCCAATTGCATAATGCGAAGCGCTTTGCGGTAGCCCTCGGGTTTGGGCTGCCCGAAATTGCGCAGGAGCCGCTGCTTTGTGTCGCGCCCTTTCTGATGGCCGATGACAGCGATCGGGCGCCCGTGGAACTTCGCGAGTCCGGTGATTAAGGCTTTGTCGTCGCCAAATCCCCGGTCGCCGTGCAACTCCACAAAATCCGTGAAGAGCATCCCAAAGTAGTCCAACGGGTAGGGCCGCTGCGTGTGCCGCGCAACTTGCGCACGCTGCCAGGGGCCCAGATGGCTGTAGAACTCCTTGCGCAGCTCAGCGACTTGCTGGCGGATGCGTTCGAGTTCCGCGTCCGCCTCTTCGTCGCCAGCGAGCCGTCGTAGTTCCTCGACGTCCTTCTCCAGGCGCTCGATCTCGCTTTGACGATCCACCTGGGCCGCCGTGTTTTTTGTCTTGTCCTTGGTCTTCATCACATCACCAGGTCGATCGACTGTTCGCCAAATGATTCCCGGACCGCGGCGATTAGTTCCGGGCAGCCTCTGACTCGCTGTTCAACCTGCAGCGTTGCCATGGCTCCCTCCGGCGAAGAGAGATCCAGGGACAGCGGGCTTGAGCCTCGATAGGAAGCAAGTATCTCTTCCAGGCGGTCGAGCAATTCGTCGTTCAGCTCTTCGAGCTTTATGCGGATACGCAGGCCAGAGTTCGGCCGTTCGGCGAGATCGCCCAAGCGCGCCGCTTCCTGCAACGACAGCCGGGTGCCCGCTTCCTCAACTTGCACGCGCACCTTCAGCAGCAGCGGCGTTCCTGCTTTCAGAATCTGCTCGAGCCGCGCAAAGCTCTCTGGAAATGCGAGCAATTCCTGAACCCCGGTCATGTCTTGAATAGTGTAGATGGCCCAACGAGCGCCTTTCTTGGAGCGCATGGGGCGTGTCCCCACAACTAGCGCCGCCACCGTGATTTCCTTGCCATTGCGCTGGCCTTCGACCTGATCGAGCGTAACGCATTTTAGCTCCTGCAATCGAGAAGCAAACTTGGCAAGGGGATGTCCGGACACGTAGAAACCAAGCATCGCGTACTCGCTCGCCAGGCGTTCCGCCTCGCTCCAGGGTTCGGCATCGTGCAATTCAAAGGGCATCGGAGCCGGAGCCGCGGCCGTGCCGAATAAGCCGTGCTGCCCCGATTCTCGAGTACGCGAAGCCCGCTGCACCGCCGCCAGCGCATCGTCAACCGAGGCCAGCATGGATTCTCGCGGCCCGAGAGAATCCAGAGCGCCGCACTTGATCAGGCTCTCAAAGACGCGTTTGTTCAGAAACCGCGCTTCTATGCGCTCGCACAGATCATACAGCGAGGTGAATTCACCCGAGCCCAACCGCGAATCGCGGATGGCTTTTGCCGTGTTTTCTCCGACATTCTTGATCGCAGCCAGGCCGAAGCGAATGGATTCTCCAACCGGCGTGAAGTAGAGATCGCTTTCATTGACATCCGGCGGCAGGATGGAAATGTTCAAGCCTCGCGCTTCATTAATGTACTTAACGGCTTTTTCCGCATTGCCCGTTTCCGAGGTCAGCAGCGCGGCCATGAATTCCACCGGATAGTGTGTCTTCAAATAGGCGGTCTGGTAGGCCAGCAGCGCGTAGGCGCAAGAGTGGGATTTGTTAAAGCCGTACCCCGCAAACTCTTCCATCAAATTAAAAATTCGCTCGGCCTTTTTCTCGGGAACTTTGTTCGCCAGGCACCCCGCCATGAATTTTGCCCGCTGCGCTGCCATCTCCTCTTTTTTCTTTTTGCCCATGGCGCGGCGCAGGATATCCGCTTCGCCGAGCGAAAAGCTCGCCAGCAGGTTCGCGATCTGCATGACCTGCTCCTGGTACAGGATGACCCCATACGTTTCCTCGAGAATGCCCTTGAGTTGCGGAAGTTCGTAACTGACCTTTGTCTTTCCCGTCTTTCGGTTGATGAAATCGTCGATCATTCCGCCCTGGATCGGCCCCGGGCGATACAGCGCATTCAGCGCGGTGAGATCTTCGATGCGCGATGGCTGGTAGCGACGCAAGATGTCGCGCATACCATGCGATTCAAACTGGAAAATAGCAGTCGTATCGCCCCGTGCGAAGAGTTTGTAGGTTTCGGAGTCGTCCAGGGTCAAATTGTCGATTTCGACGTTCATGCCGCGATTCTTTTCTATCATTCGCACCGTATCTTGGAGAACCGTGAGGGTCGTCAGCCCAAGGAAGTCCATCTTCAACAAGCCGACGCGCTCCAGCGCGTTCATGTCGTATTGCGTCGTGATTTCATTCCGGTTCGTCTTGTAAACCGGCACGACATCCATCAGCGGTCGCGGGGAAATCACAACTCCGGCTGCGTGCGTAGAAGCATGACGCGCCAAGCCCTCAAGTCGCAGAGCCACGCTCATCAAATCCTTCAATTTTTCGTCGCTGTTTATCGCCGCCTTGAGTTGCGGGGCCTCTGCGAGAGCGGTTTCCAAGTCAATACCGAGAGTCGTGGGTATCAGCTTTGCCAGCCGGTCGACTTCCCCGTAAGGGATATCCATCGCGCGGCCAACGTCCTTGACTGCCGCCTTCGCCGCCATGGTGCCGAATGTGATGATCTGCGCGACATTTTCCCGCCCGTACTTCTGTGTGACGTACTCGATTACTTCTCCGCGCCGCCTCATACAGAAATCGATGTCGATATCCGGCAAGGAAACTCGCTCCGGGTTAAGGAATCGTTCGAATAGCAGGTTGTACTGCAAGGGATCCACATCCGTGATGCGCATCGCGTAGCTGACCAGGCTGCCCGCCGCGGACCCTCGCCCCGGCCCCACGGGTACGTCCTGCGCGCGAGCATAGTGAATGAAATCCCAAACGATCAAGAAATAGCCTTCGTAGCGCATCTTCTTGATCATTTCGATTTCGGACGTGAGCCGCCGCTCATAGTCTGCCAGCGGATTGTTCAAAAGGCCTTTTTGTCGCAGCCGCTCCAGGTACGGCACACGCGTGGCAAACCCTTCGCGCACCACCTTCTCAAAATAACTCCCCGCGGTGTGGCCTTCGGGAACCTTAAATTCCGGAAACGGATTCGGAATGCGCTCGATTTTGACGTTGCATCTTGCGGCGATATCCACCGTGCGGCTGAGCGCATCTGGCAACTCGCCAAACACCTGGGCCATCTCCGCCGCCGTTTTGAAGTAGAACTGGTCGGTGGCAAACTTCATGCGATGAGTGTCGCTCATCGTTTTTCCGGTTTGGATGCACAGCAGGACTTCCTGAGCATGGGCGTCGCCGTGATGCAGATAGTGGCAGTCATTCGTGGCGACAAGCGGAATCCCGGTTTCTTTGGAAAGACGGACAAGCTCGCGATTCACGCCCTGCTCGATTTCCAAGCCCTGATCCTGAATTTCCAGGAAAAAATTGCCTTTGCCGAAAACGTCGCGCAGCCGGTAGGCATTTTCGCGGGCCTGGTCATACTTCTCATCCACGGCCGCTTCCGTCACCGCGCCCCGCAAACAAGCGGACAGGGCAATCAGCCCCTTACCGTGCTTCGCGAGAAGGTCGTAGTCGATCCTCGGCTTGTAGTAGAAACCCTCAAGAAATCCCGAGGAAACCAGCTTGATTAGATTGTGGTAGCCCTCAAGCGATTCGCAGAGGAGCACCAGATGATTGCTCCCGCGCATGCCCGTTTCTGTCTCCCCGCGGTCTTGCCCACCCGTTCCGTTTGTTTTCTCTCCGCGGTCGTGGCGACTGCCTTTGGCCACGTAAACTTCGCATCCAATAATAGG
>JBGPLB010000281.1:0-4753 GCA_041486245.1 Candidatus Acidiferrum sp. | reverse complement strand
TGGCGCAAACGATCCCATCGAGAATCCCGAGGATGCCCAGGCCCTGGCCCAGAATATGGGCTATCCCGTGCTGCTCAAGGCCGTCGCCGGCGGTGGCGGCAAAGGCATGCGCGTTGTCACTCGCGATGCCGAATTTGCCCCCGCCTGGCGTGATGCGTCTTCGGAAGCTCTGAATGCTTTCGGCGATTCCCGCCTCTATCTCGAAAAATATCTGGAGAAGCCCCGCCACATCGAGATGCAAATCCTTGCCGACACTCATGGCCGGGTCGTTTCCCTCGGCGAACGCGAATGCTCCGTTCAGCGTCGCCACCAAAAAGTAATCGAGGAGGCTCCCTCGCTCGTCGTGACGCCGGAGCTGCGTAAGAAAATGGGAGACGCTGCCGTCCGCCTCGCGCGCGCCGGTGGCTACGTAAACGCCGGAACGGTGGAGTTTCTTGTCGACGCTCATCTCAATTTTTATTTTCTGGAAGTGAATACGCGTCTTCAGGTCGAGCATCCCGTCACGGAGCAAGTGACCGGGCTTGACCTCGTCAAGTTGCAAATCGCCATCGCCGCCGGCCATCGGCTTCCCTTTGCCTGGGAGACCATCACTCCACGTGGCCACGCCATGGAAGTCCGCCTCTACGCCGAAGATCCTGAAAACAATTTTTTCCCTTCCCCCGGAAAAATTCTCTCGCGCCATGCGCCCAGCGGTCCGGGCATCCGCCTCGATGAAGGCGTTTACGAAGGTTGGACCGTGCCGATGGACTACGATCCTCTCTTGAGCAAGCTGATCGCCTGGGGAAACAGTCGCGAAGAGACTATCGCTCGTCTGCGTCGCGCCCTTCAGGAGTACACCATAGTGGGCATCAAGACCAACGCTGGACTCTTCCGCCGCATTCTCGCCGAGCCCGATTTTCTTCACGGCGACATACACACCAAGTGGCTCGACGAATTACTTCATCGTGTGCCTTCTGCAACTCCGACCTCCCTCGAACCCGCGCCGCCGGACCTCCCTAGCGATGCCGCTGCTATTGGCGCCGCTCTTTGGCAAGCGGACCAGTCACAGCGGAATTCGGGCCCGTCCTCTTCAAGCCAGAATTCCTCTCAACCTTCCCGATGGAAGCAAGAAGGCCGTCGCCAGCAATTGGACCGCCTGCCATGAAATTTGAAGTCTGGCTCACTGGCCCTTCCGGTAAAAAGCTCCGCACCGTCGAATTAGAGCGCGACGCCCGCGGTCTGAGAATCACGCTGGACGGACGGTCCATCGATGCCGATGCCGTCGAAATTGATCCAAACACTCTCTCCCTTTTACTCGAAGGCCAATCCTACGAACTTCGCTTCATGCAGTTGCCGGATGGTCTGCTCAAAATCCAAGTCGGTGAACAAGAGTTCGCTGCCGACGTTACTGATCCACGTGCCTGGCGCGGCCGGCAGCATGGCTCCCTCGAAGCGGAAGGCCGGCAGCAAGTCGTCGCACCAATGCCAGGCAAGATCATTCGGCTCCTCGTCAGCCAAGGAGAAAGAGTCGAAGCTGGGCAGGGCCTTCTCGTCGTGGAAGCCATGAAAATGCAAAACGAAATTCGTTCGCCGAAGAGCGGCATTGTAGAGCGCCTTCAAGTCAAGGAAGGCCAGCCCGTAAACGCCGGCGAAGTTCTTGCTTGGGTGGAATAACGGGAGGATTCAAAAACAAGAGAAGTGGTCTAGTGCCCGGATGGTTTGGCCGGGAAATCTGTCTTCGCCGCGCCGGGCAATTTGCCCGTCGCCTCGATAATTTGCTGCGCCAGGTAATTCGTTACGCGGGAGTCATCGCGCGCGATCGTGAGGTAAGCAGCGCGCAACAGTTGTTCCTTGTGATTGCGCAGCGTGTCGCGAATCGTCTGCTGGACTTGTGGATCGGCAATATTGCGCTGTCCAGGCGATTCCCGCGAAATAAGCTTCAAAATAACGATACGCGGCCCGTCCTTCGATTGGATCGCCACCGGTTGGCTCACTTGCCCCGCCTTCATTCCCATCACAAACTTCTTCAGCGTCGGATCCGACTGGTTTAGGGCCGATTCCGGCACGTATCCCAGGTCCCCGCCCATTGCCGCGGAGTTCATATCCTCGGAATAGTCCATCGCCAGCTGGGCGAAGTCGGCGCCGCTGTTCAGCTTGTCCTCGAGCATCTTTACCTTGCGCTGCGCCTCGACCTCATTGGTCGCATCGTCATTCTTGAGGTTGCGGATTTGTGGTTCCTTCCGCGGTGTCACGACAATCTCGGATATCCGGTAGCGGGGCTCCATCACGTTGAATTGCGCTTTGTTCGCGTTATAAGAGTCCGTGATGTCCTGGTCGGTGATCGTTATTTTCGCCACCACTTCATGGTTCAGTAGCTTGGTGATGGAAAGTTGCCGCCGCAGGTCGCTTTTCAAGTCGTCCACGGAAACGCCGCGTTCTTTCAGTTGTCTTTGGAATTCATCCTCGGTGTAGGGGCTCTTCAGTTCCGTGAATTTGTCTTCCACTTCGCCGTCGCTTGCTTCCAGGTTCAGCTTCTTGGCGCGCTCCAGCAAAATCTCATTATTGATGAGTTCATCCAGAACGTTCAGCTTCAGCGAAAGCGCTTCTTCCTGCGAAGGCGCTTGCCCATCTGGATTCACCCTCGTCCGATAGTACTTATCCACGTCGTCGCGTTTGATCTCTTGCCCGTTTACCACCGCCCACACGTCCGGCGAAGGCTGCGTCTTTTGCTTGCAGCCTGCGCCCATCGCAAGCGCCATGGCAGCCGCAGGCAACAACAATGCCACGCGCGCCATGCCCTTCATCGGGCCGTGCGGGCGCGCAGCCACACTCTTTTTCGCATGCGGCGGATTCAAGATGGAGTGCTCAGGCAGCTTTCTTGACGCGGCCCAGACGGATGCAGGCCGTGCAAACTCGTATATGCTTCCTCGCGCCGTCCACCACCGCGCGGACGCGTTTCAGGTTCGGATTCCACCGTCTCCGCCGCGTATTATTCGCGTGACTGATTACGTTGCCAAAATGCGGCCCTTTGCCGCAAAGTTCACACTTCAGTGCCATTGTTCTTCCTACTCAGGCCGTCTTGTCCAGCCGGAAATTTTGCTCTGAAAAGTTACAATACCGAGCTTCCCATTCTAACAGACGCCCCACCCCCGTCAAAGCCCGCCTTTTTGCTCGATACTGGATCAGCTCGAGAACAGAGCACCGCAGTGCCAATGGGCTATTTCCAGGTCCGCCGGAATCCAGGACTTATCCGTTTCAGTCCTCCTAGCGTGGTAGTATGAGGCCTATCTTGGGAAAGCAAGTCGGGGCCTCGGCAGGGGGCTAGAAATGTCGAGATTGGAATCCGCGCGCGCGCCACTGGGAGCTTACGTCCCAACTTCTGCCTCGTCTGTCCCGCTCACGACGGCTACTTCGCGTCACTCTGCCCTTGTCCGCGTCACTCACTGGATCACCACTCTGTGCTTTCTTGCCATGCTCGTCAGCGGAGTTGAAATTGTGATCTCTCACCCCCGCTTCTATTGGGGCGAAACCGGCAATGTATTGACCTCGCCACTGTTTAAGCTGCCGATCCCTTCCTCGAGGGCATTGGTGCCGACAGGCTACGGGTACGTCCTGCCGGACCAGAACGGCTGGAGCCGGTATCTCCACTTTCAAGCTGCCTGGATCGCCGTGTTGACCGGCCTACTGTACATAATCTCCATCTTGTTTTCAGGGCACTTACGGAAAAACTTGCTCCCGGATAAGGCTGATCTTTCGTGGCGGGCGTTCTCCACCTCAATCGCCAACCATTTGCGCTTCAAGCGCCCGAGTGAGGCAGAAGCCTGGTCGTATAACCTGCTCCAGCGGCTTACTTATCTGTTTGTGATCTTCGTTCTATTTCCCTTAGTAATCTGGACGGGCTTGGCGATGTCCCCCGCCTTTGTTTCCGCGGTTCCGCTGACCGTCACTTTGTTGGGCGGCCAGCAATCCGCGCGCACGCTCCACTTCTTCGTTTCTTTGGCTCTCGTGCTCTTCCTTCTAGTCCACATCCTGATGGTTTTTCTTGCCGGATTCAGGAGCCGCATGCGAGCTATGATCACGGGCCACGCCGATCATAAGGAGCGCGCATGAGCAATTTCTCGCGACGCAAGCTGATCACCACGGGAGTCGCAGCCGCAGCGGGCGTGTCAGGCCTGGGCGTGGCCGCGCGCCTTGCGCAAAAGTATGGACTCGTCCCGCCCGATCACAGCGGAATCTATGGCCTCGGCGAAACGCTGACCTACGCTTCCCAGCGGCTACTTACCACACACTCGCTGGCCCGCGAGTTCTCATCGAGCCAGATCTCCAAGCCTCCCCTCGCGAATGAAATGGCGCCTCCCAGCGAGGCCTTCAAGCGCCTTCAGGCCGCAGGATTTGCTGACTGGCGGCTCTCCATCGACGGCCTCGTCGACCGCCCCGGCTCGTTCTCACTCGCCCAACTCAAAAGTTACCCGACTCGCAGCCAGATCACGATGGTGCAGTGCGAAGAGGGCTGGTCCTACATCGCCGAGTGGATCGGCGTGCCGCTACATCACGTCCTCGACGCCGTCAGCGTCCAGCCGCACGCCCGCTACGTCGTCTATTTCTCCATCCAGCCCGACTGGTGGGATAGCATGGACATGGCCGATGCCTTGCACCCGCAAACCTTTCTCGTCCATGGCATGAATGGCGGTGAACTTCCCGTTGGCAACGGCGGCCCGCTGCGCATGCGCGTCCCCCGCCAGCTTGGCTATAAAAGCGTCAAATTCATCACTCA
>JBGPLB010000280.1:0-4814 GCA_041486245.1 Candidatus Acidiferrum sp. | reverse complement strand
TCGAAGGACCTTCTGCGCGAAGTCAAGCGCCATGGCACGAGCGACGAGCAACTTGCGCAAATCTGGAAGAGCACTCCGGCTTCCGTCCGTCTCCAACGCGCGCGCTACGGCGTCGCTCCAGTTTTCAAGCGTGTCGATACATGCGCTGCCGAATTCGAATCGTACACGCCCTATCTCTACTCCACGTACGAGGATGAAGACGAATGCGACGCGCAGCAGCGCCCCAAAATCATGATTCTGGGCAGCGGCCCGAACCGCATCGGGCAGGGAATCGAGTTCGATTACTGCTGCTGCCACGCGGCCTATGCGCTGCGGGAAGATGGTTTCGAGACCATAATGGTGAATTGCAATCCGGAGACGGTCTCGACCGACTACGATACCTCCGACCGCCTCTATTTCGAACCGCTCACACTCGAAGATGTCCTGGCGATTGTCGACCGCGAAAAACCTCAGGGGGTCATCGTCCAGTTCGGCGGACAAACGCCTCTAAATCTGGCCCAGGAACTTAAGCGCAACGGCGTTCCTATCATTGGCACAGCGCCCGAATCGATTGACCTGGCGGAAGACCGGCGCCGATTTGGCGGCTTGCTCGATAAACTGAAAATTCCCCAACCTCGCAATGGCACGGCGCTCGTCCCCGAAGAAGCAGCGCGAGTGGCGGGCGAAATCGGAATGCCCGTGCTCGTGCGGCCGAGTTATGTCCTCGGCGGACGCGCCATGGTCATCGCCTACGACGTGAACACCGTGCAAGAGTACGTCGCGCAAGCCGCCATGATGGGCCCTGCCCGCCCCGTACTAATCGATCAGTTCCTCGAAGAAGCCACGGAAGTGGACGTGGACGCTCTCGCCGACGGCACGGATGTCGTTATCGGTGGCATCATGGAGCACATCGAGGAAGCCGGAGTTCACTCAGGTGACTCTTCCTGCGTACTGCCTCCCGTGAGTTTATCGCCCGCGGTTCTCGAGCAAATCCGCGAGTATACGAAACGCCTTGCCCTGGCGCTGAAAGTGATCGGCCTCATGAACGTGCAGTACGCCATACAGCGCGACACCGTCTACGTTCTCGAAGTGAATCCGCGGGCTTCGCGCACGGTCCCCTACGTCAGCAAAGCCACCGGCGTCCCCCTTGCAAAAGTCGCGGCGCGCTTAATGGCTGGCAAGAAGCTGGCGGACATGAATCTTCCAGTCGTGAAGCACAACGGCATCTCGGAAGTCGCCGTGCACGAATTCTATTCCGTCAAATCGCCGGTGTTTCCATTCAACAAATTTCGCGGTGTAGACACCATCCTCGGTCCGGAAATGCGCTCCACGGGCGAAGTGATGGGCATTTCCACTTCGTACGGACTGGCCTTCGCGAAAGCGCAGCTCGCGGCTGGGCAGCGGCTTCCGCGCAAAGGCACCATTTTTCTTAGCGTCAATGATCGCGATAAAAAGCACATCGCATCTCTCGGCAAAGAGCTCCATGATCTCGGCTTCCGCTTGCTCGCCACGCGTGGCACGGCTGCGGCACTCGAAGCCGCAGGAATTGAAGCGGAATCTGTTTTTAAGGTAAACGAAGGCCGGCCCAACATCGTCGACCTCGTCAAAACGGGCAAGATCGACCTGGTCATTAACACCCCGCTGGGCCGCGAATCGTTCTACGACGAAAAATCCATTCGCCGTGCCGCCATTCGCTATAACATTCCCTGTATCACGACGCTAGCGGCTGCCCATGCCGCCGCCCGCGGCATTCGTGCACTGCTGGATCAGGGTACTGAAGTTGCAGCTCTGCAGGATTTGCATCGCGGCCAGGTGGCTGCCTCGGGCACCGCCGGCTCAGGAGACTGAATCATGAACTTATCCGGTGTTTTTCCGGCGCTCACCACGCCGTATGCGGCTGATGGCTCCGTTTCCGTGCAGGACATCAAGCACAACATTGGCAAGTACAATGCCACGGGCATGGCGGGCTACGTCGCAATTGGTTCCACTGGCGAATCCGTGCTGCTCTCGCGCAAAGAGGTCGAGAGCGTCCTCATCGCGGTAAAGGAATCGGCGGCCCCGGGGAAGCTGCTCATCGCGGGTACGGGAGCCGAATCCACTGCAGAGACAATTGAACGCACAAAGCGCGCCGCCGAACTTGGCTACCACGTGGCCCTGGTAAAGACGCCTTACTACTACAAGCCGCTTTACAAACCCGAAGTGTACATCGCGCACTTCCGCCGGGTTGCCGATGCTTCGCCGATTCCTGTCATGTTGTATTCCGTTCCACAATTCACGGGCATCGCTCTGGAAGCTCCGGAAGTCGGAGTGCTCTCACAGCATTCGAATATCATCGGTATCAAGGAAAGTTCCGGGGTCGTGCAGCGAGCGGCAGAAATGCTCGCAGTCGTTCCGTCCTCGTTTCAGATCCTGGTGGGTTCCGCGAGCATGATGTTTCCGTCGATGGTCCTCGGCGCTGTGGGTGCGATCCTTGCTTTGGGGAGCGCACTGCCGGAACAATGCGTTGCTCTTTTTGAGGCCGTTCGAACGAGCAATCTTGCAAAGGCACGCGAGTTGCAAACTCTGATAGTCCAGGCCTCAAAGCTGATTGTTTCGCAGTGCGGCATCCCCGGCGTGAAGTTCGCCATGGACGAAGCCGGCCTCCGCGGTGGCCTCCCGCGCCTGCCGTTGCTGCCCTTGCACGAAGATCAGAAGCAAGCCATTCGAACGCTGATGGCTAAAATGGACGCAAGCCAGCCCGCACGCCTTTCCGGCGCTGTGTCCGTCTAACCCAGGGACCTGGTTAGCATCGTGATAGCTGGCCCGGATTTCGGGCTCGTGGCGAAACGGATGCATTCAAATTTGCTGTGACGAAAGGCCGTGGGTATCATCTAATCCGCGATGGACTGTCGAGCCCTGCCGTTTCGCCAACTACCTCATCAGTCGAAACTATTTATTCAATTCGTCGATGATTTTCCCTCCGTCAAACAGTTCTACGAGCACCCTCCAACGATTCAAGCGGTAAAGAAAGCAGCGCGGTCCATCGATTATCCGCGCGAGCGAAGAGCGGAAGTGGCGAGGATTCTCGGCGAACAGAACGCCGCGTTTGGGGCGGGGGAGGGGACGCGGAAAAATTTAGAGCGTTTTTCGAAGGGCGCCGCCGCCGTGGTCAGCGGTCAGCAAGTGGGGCTCTTCAGCGGGCCAGCCTACGCCATTTATAAAGCGGTGACGGCGATACAAATCGCGCACGAATTGACGCGAGCGGGAGTGGATGCCGTTCCCGTGTTCTGGATGGCCACGGAAGATCACGATCTCGACGAAGTGCGAAGCTCGACCTGGTTTCATGAAGGGAAGCTGAAACGATTTGAGCTTCCGGGAAATGGCGACGCGGGGCTTCCCGTGGGACGGATCGAACTTGGCGCGCAAGTCCAGGAAATGGCGGACGAAGCCGCCGGAATTTTGACGGCGGCGGGCGGAGAATTTGTCGCTGCGATTTTCCGCGAAAGTTACAGCGCTCGAGAAACATACGGAAGCGCCTTTGGAAAATTATTCGCGCGATTGTTCGCGGAGCAGGGGCTCATCTTGCTCGACCCGCTGGACGAGAGATTGCACCGCGTGGCGGCGGAGGTTCTGTGCAAAGCGGTGGAGGAGCGAGAAGGACTGAACGAGGCGCTGCTGGCGCGAGGGAAGGAGCTGGACAAAGCGGGTTTTGCGGCGCAAGTGAAAGTAACGGCGCGAAGCACGTTGATTTTCGGCATGGGACAAGGTGTGCGTGGGGGCGTGCATGGGGGCATGCGTGTAGGCACGCGACAGCCGATTACGGCGGCCGGCGAAAAATTCGTTGGCGGCGAACAAATCTGGACAAAGGAAGAATTGATCCGCGCGGTCGAAGCCGGGCCGGAAAAGTTTAGTCCCAATGCGCTCCTCCGTCCTGTGGTGCAGGATTTTCTCTTGCCGACAGCGGCGTATATCGCGGGGCCGGCGGAAATTGCTTATTTTGCGCAAGCGGAAGTGATTTACAAAAAATTGCTGGGGCGCATGCCGGTGATACTGCCGCGCGCGGCGTACACCATTCTGGACGCAAAAGCGGAGAAACTGTTGCGGCGCTATGGGTTGAAGGTCGAGGACGTGTGGCGCGGCTCGCAAGAGGTTCGGCGCAAGATGGAAACGGCCAGCGTGCCGCCCGCGCTGGGGAAGAATTTCGACAAGACGGTGAAAGAAAGCCAGCGCATGCTTGCGCAATTGAAAAAGCAGATTGTGCGGCTGGACCCGACATTGGGCGGGGCGGTCGAGACGGCGCAGAAGAAGATCGCGTTCCAGCTCGAGAAATTGAGGCGCAAGGCAGGCAAGGCACAGGCGCTGAAAGCCGGATTGATTGCCGCGCATGAGGAGTATCTCGAATCGCTGCTCTATCCTCATAAACTGCTGCAATCGCGCGAGCTGTGCTTCTTGCCCTTCCTGGCAAGCTGGGGCATGGGCGGCTTGAAAGAGCTGCAGAAATTGTCCGGAAGCGCGAAGCTGAAAGAGCACAAGATTCTGCGGATTCCATAAAAGGAAGTGGGTAGTGGATAGTGAACAGTGAGTAGTGGGGGAGCGGTGTCGGCGGTGGGTCCCCCCTCCCGGTTTCTTTGTAAGTGTTCATTCTAAAGAGTTTTAAGTCCTGTGTTTTGGAAGTGCGGATTCCAAAGGGGTTACGGGTGTGTTTTTCGGAAGTGCGGATGGTAAAGGACTTAGTGACTGGTGATGAGTGGCGAGTGGGGAGGGAATTCGGCCGAGAAAAACCTGACCGGAAGGATCTCTTGCTTGCAAGATGTGACCCCAGGTGTTTTTTGTAAGAGTGGCAAACAAAGGGGTTA
>JBGPLB010000279.1:0-4840 GCA_041486245.1 Candidatus Acidiferrum sp. | reverse complement strand
CCCCAAGGGCTTTTCGACGTGAACGATTTCCAGCACGTCTTCCAGTGTAACCGGCTCGAAGTACAGGCGGTCCGAGGTGTCATAGTCGGTCGAGACCGTCTCCGGATTGCAATTCACCATGATGGTTTCGAAACCATCTTCCCGCAGCGCATAGGCTGCGTGACAACAGCAGTAATCGAACTCGATTCCCTGCCCGATGCGGTTCGGACCGCTGCCAAGAATCATGATTTTGGGGCGCTGCTGCGCGTCGCATTCGTCCTCATCCTCGTACGTGGAATAGAGATACGGCGTGTACGATTCGAATTCGGCCGCGCAGGTATCCACACGTTTGAAAACCGGAGCGACGCCGTAGCGCGCGCGTTGGAGACGGACGGAAGCCGGAGTGCTCTTCCAGATTTGCGCAAGTTGCTCGTCGCTCGTGCCATGGCGCTTGACTTCGCGCAGAAGGTCCTTCGAAGCAGTCTCTACGGTGACTGTGGCCGCGCGGCGGTTCATGGCAATGATTTCTTCGATCTGATGAATAAACCAGGGATCGATTTTGGTGAGTTCGCAGATTTCCTCGGCGGGCAAGCCTTTGTCGACGGCGGTCAGCAGCCAGTGAATCCGGTCGGGGCGGGGTGTGGCGAGTTTTTCGCGGAGCAGCGAATCCGGCGCTTCAGAAGGCGCGCGCCAGGGGGTGTGTGGTTCGAGCGAACGGATTCCCTTTTGCAGCGCCTCTTTGAACGTGCGACCGATGGCCATGACTTCGCCAACCGACTTCATCTGCGTTCCCAGAGTGCTGTCCGAGCCGGGAAATTTCTCGAATTGCCATTTGGGAATTTTCACCACCACGTAATCGATGGTGGGTTCGAAGCTGGCCGGCGTTTTCTTGGTGATGTCGTTGGGAATTTCGTCCAGGGTCATGCCGACGGCCAGGCGCGCGGCGATTTTGGCAATTGGAAAACCCGTCGCTTTACTGGCTAGCGCGGAACTTCGCGAAACCCGCGGATTCATTTCGATGACGACCATGCGGCCGTTTTCCGGATTGACGGCAAACTGGACGTTCGAACCGCCCGTCTCGACACCGACCTCCCGGACGATTGCGGCGGCGGCGTCGCGCATGCGCTGATATTCCTTGTCCGTCAAAGTCTGCGCCGGAGCCACGGTGATGGAATCGCCTGTGTGAACACCCATGGGGTCGAAATTTTCGATGGTGCAGATGACCACGAAGTTGTCGCGAAAATCGCGCATCACTTCGAGCTCGTATTCTTTCCAGCCGAGGACCGATTCCTCGACGAGAGCCTCGTGAACGGGGCTCATGTCCAGCGCGTGAGCGATGGCTTCGCCGAATTCTTCCTTGTTGTAAGCGATGGACCCGCCCGTGCCACCGAGCGTGAACGAGGGACGAATGACGAGCGGAAAGCCCAGCTGATCGCACAGACGCAGAGCGTCTTGCGCGTTATTTACGAGGGCGGAGGCCGGAACTTCAAGTCCGATTTTGCGGCAGGCGTCCTTAAACCATAGGCGGTCCTCGGCAACTTTGATGGCCCGGAGCGACGCGCCGATCATTTCGACTTTGTATTTTTCAAGAATGCCGCTTTCGGCGAGTTCGACGGCAAGATTTAGAGCCGTTTGTCCACCAACGGTGGGCAAAAGCGCGTCAGGTTTCTCGCGCGCAAGAATTTCTTTCAAATATTCCTTGGTCAGCGGCTCGATGTACGTGCGGTGCGCCAATTCAGGATCGGTCATGATCGTCGCAGGATTCGAATTGACCAGCACGACTTCGTAGCCCTCGGCACGCAGCGCTTTGCAAGCCTGTGCGCCGGAATAGTCGAATTCGCAGGCTTGGCCGATGACGATAGGTCCGGAACCGATGATCAGGATTTTCTTGATGTCTTTGCGTTTTGGCATTGGAAATTAGAGTATCGTCGTTTGCTCCAAACTAAAAGCGATGCAATGCATCATTCTTGACTGACCGTTACGGTCACGTAGTTTTCGAAGTGAAGTTCGCCCGCTCTTAGCACGTACCAGTAGCTCGAACAGTCAGCCTCCGTTTTCCGGTCCGGTTGATAGCGTATCGGCAGTCTGTATTCAGCTCCGTCGATTTTTGCGACTAGCCAATAATCTCCCGGCTTCATTTTCTTGAAACGAAAGCTGCCTGAGCGATTCGTGATGGCTTCGGCAGACGGCGGCGATGAAGGGCAACAATCCTCGCCGGCTGTCCGGCTGTACAGACGGACGGTCGAATGAGGAACAAAGGTAGCGTCGTCACTTCTGGGCATTTCCTTCCCCGTCGCAAGTTTTCCGCACATCCGTTCGACAGTTGCGACCGCCACTGTTCCTGCCGGGAGTACGGGAAGCGCGATTGCCAGAGCCAGAGACAGGAGCAGCAACCGCTGCCTCACGCCCGGCTCCCTTTCATCATGTCGGTGAACTGGGTGAAAAGGTAGTGGGAATCATGAGGGCCGGGCGATGCTTCAGGGTGGTATTGAACGCTAAAAAGGGGCAGTTTTTTGTGGCGCATGCCTTCGTTGGTGTGGTCGTTGAGATTGACGTGAGTGATTTCCACATCGCTGGAAGGCAGCGATTCGGGATCGACGCAGAATCCGTGATTTTGCGCGGTGATTTCGACTTTCTTGGTGGCCAGGTTCTGCACGGGATGATTGGAACCATGATGCCCGAACTTCAATTTGAAAGTCTTACCGCCCAGCGCCAGCCCACACAGCTGATGACCGAGGCATATCCCAAAAACGGGCACGCGACCCATCAGCTTTCGGATGTTTTCGACGGCGTAGCCGACTGGCTCCGGATCGCCGGGGCCATTCGAAAGAAAGACGCCGTCCGGCTTAAGATCCATAACGTCCTCGGCAGACGTTTGCGACGGGACAACCCACACATCGCAGTGGTGATCGACGAGCAGCCGGAGAATGTTTTGCTTGATTCCGAAATCATAGGCTGCGACACGCAATTTTCGTGTGTCCGACACTCTGCCAGACTCACCCATGGATTCCGACCACGGCGGAATAGTGAGTTCGATGGAGCTTTTTTCCCAGCCATACGCTTTTTGGCAGGAGACGCGGCTGGCGAGTTCCTGCCCAGCCATGGAGGGCAATTCTCTGGCTTCGAAAATCAATTGCTCGGCGGGCGTGCCATCGGTGGCCACAACGCCACGGAGCGCCCCGACGTTGCGAATGTGGCGTACCAGCGCGCGCGTGTCGATATCCCAGATTGCGGGAATTTTGTGGCGATTCAAATAGAGTTGAGCGGTTTCGGCAGACCGCCAGTTCGAAGAGACTTGCGAAAACTCGCGCACGATCAGGGATTCGATGTAAGGCCGCGCGGATTCTTCGTCGTCGAGATTGGCTCCGACATTTCCTATGTGCGGATAGGTCAGGCAGACGATCTGGCCCGCATAGCTGGGGTCGGTGAAAACTTCCTGGTAACCGGTGAGGCTGGTATTGAAAACAACTTCGCCGCCGCGGCGCGTGATTGCGCCCGCAGCGCGGCCGTTAAAAATCCGCCCGTCTTCGAGGGCGAGAGTGGCGGGTCGGTGCTGAACTTCGGTCAGTTTGTCCTCCCAGTGTGGTCATGAACGATGCCAGTCACTTCGAGTCTGTGGAACTGGCTTCCGTGGTGGAAAGCGAGCCGAAATGGTCGACCGGCCAATAAGCAAAAACGGCGCGCCCATAAATGAAGTTGCTGGCCACGGGACCAAACACACGCGAGTCGTTGGAACTGATTCGGTGATCGCCCATCACAAAGTAGCTGTCCCTGGGAACCCGGACGGGGCCAAAGTCGCTCAAGTCCTCGTACTGAGCGGGCACGTAGGGCTCGTCGATGGCGTGGCCGTTGACGTAGACGATGCCCTGGCGGATTTCAACCTTCTCGCCGGGTAAACCGATGATCCGTTTTATGAAAGACTTCGAGCGGTCGAGAGGATACCAGAAAACGACGACGTCGCGCCGCTGGATGGGCTCGAAGCGATAAACAAATTTGTTGATAAAGATGCGCTCCTGATCGGAGAGCAGCGGAGCCATGCTCGTGCCTTCCACTTTTACCGGCTGATACAGGAAAACAATGATGACGAGCGCGAGGCCGATGGCGATGAGCAGATCGCGCGTCCAAACACGAATCTCAGTTCGCAGAGAATGGGCTGTCGTTGGCGCCGGCGCTGAAGTTTCCGGAACCGAGGGGACTAGAGGTTGGTTCTGGTCGGAGCTTTGCATTTTTATGCTGCCTTCTATTTATAACATGCGGACTGTGGGCCGCGCTAGATTGCAATTGCGGGGCGTTAACTGATTGCCGATTTCGCCAAGGCAATCACATGAGATTCACCAGAGATGCGCGGGCGTTGCCTGCGGGGCTCTGGAGTATGCCGAGTTGGCCTGCTTCTTTAGCCGGGAGAGAGGCCAAAGTTCAAGCTGGAGAGTGCGGCGATGACGGCAGTTTCCGTGCGAAGGATGAGTTGGCCGAGGGAGGCCTCCTGGAATCCGCAGGAACGCGCGGAGGCGAGTTCGTCGTCCGTCCAGCCACCTTCGGGGCCGATGGCGAGGGCAGCCGTGGCCGGATTGGCGCTCGATGCGTCGATTACTCTCCCTAAAGCCTTACGTATGGAGGGTGCGTCGCTGCGCTCAGAGAGCAGCAGGCGAACTTTCGAGGACTGAGCAGCAAAGGCCAGGGCGGGCTTGACGGGGTGATCGAGGAGCGGCACCCGCAGGCGGCGGGATTGTTGCGAGGATTCAAGAAGGATTTTTTGCCAGCGCTGCGACCGCTTCGTTGCGGCGGCGAGCAAACCCTTTTCTGAGCGATCGGCGGCCAGAGGAACGATTCGGCTGACGCCAAGCTCGGTGGCTTTTTCGAT
>JBGPLB010000278.1:0-4896 GCA_041486245.1 Candidatus Acidiferrum sp. | reverse complement strand
GGCCGCGTTCGAGAAGAAACTCGCCGAGCAATTCATGCGAAGGCTTGGCAATCAGCGGCGGCCCGAACGCCGAAGGAAGGGAGGCCTCCTCGTCCGCGGCCTTCTGAAGAGCGGCAGCAGCTTTATCCACTGCATTGTCTCCCGAGAAAACCAACCCTTGAATCTGATCCACCAAGATGCCGGGTACTTTCCGCATCCAGTTGTCGGCGGAATACCTCTCTCTGTCCAGGTCGGCGTTCAATTGCGGCCCCAGCGATTGCATTTGCGCCAGGAGCGCGCGCGCAGCGGCTGCATCGCTCCGGTGGAAAGCTGCTAGCGCGTCGGTGTACTCGAACATGAGCTGCGTCCAGGCCGATCCGCCGGAAGGAAGCTTCCAGCTTGCAGCTTCGCCGCTCCAATCCCGCGTCTCGATCAAGTAATGCGCGCGCATCTGGATGAAAGAACCGGCGACGGTGTTGTCGGGATCAACGGCGCCGTGGTTATGCCCCGCCGAGGATTGCTCTTCCGCCAGGCCGTGGCACGCGGAAAGGATGCGCATGGCGTCCGCAAATCGTCCCTGCTGCAGATAGCCGTACTCGAGCCACAAATTATAGTGTCCGCAGGACTGCGGCGGCTTGCCTCCGGCGACGCGCTTGGTATTGATGATCCCCGTGGCGGTTTCGTTCGCGCTTACGACGTCGTCCCACATTCCGAGAGCGAGAAAAATGTGAGAAGTCATGTGCTGCGCGTGAGGGGCTTCGGGCGCGATCTTCGAATATGCCCGGGCGGCGCGCAGGCCCAGGATGGCGTGCGTGGGATCGTCGAAGGAATGAATCAGGTAATGGGCCGCACCGGGATGCCCCGGGTGCGCGTAGAAAACATCTTCCAAAAGAGCGGCTGCGCGCATGTACGTCGGTACGTCGCGGCCATTGTGGGCCGTGCCAAGCAGGGCAAGCGCGTAGAAACAAGTGGCGTCGATATCGGCGGGATACTTCTCGTGCAATCCGCGCATAAAATCCGCATAGCGCGCGTCCCGGTCGTATTTTTCGCCCTCGCCATACAAAATCTCCACCGCGCGTAGATAATCTTTTTCCCGCTCTGTTTTTGCCTTGGCTATTCGCTCTTCGGGCGTGGGCGCCAGTTTTTCCAGCGCGTTGCGCGCGGCGTGACGATTTTGCTCCTCCCAGATCGCGTGATTGAACGTCATGGCTTCCCCCCAGTAAGCCATGGCGAAACCTGGATCTATCTCCTCCGCTCTGCGAAAGGCCGCGGCCGCGTCTTCGTACTCAAAGTTATGAAGCTGGGCAAGTCCGAGGAGAAAATCTTTTTGCGCGGCGGGTGCGCCGGAATTGGCGAACGCAACATCGCCTACCGAGGACTGTGCACCAAGCGGCGGCCGGGCGAGAAAGACAAGGGCAGCAACCAGAGATACAACCCTGAGAGGGAGTCTCCTCCAGGCAAAGCTCATGCGATGGCCTCTCCTACATTTCTTCTCTTCAATTTTGCGCCGCGTATTTTTCCTTTAGGCGAGCCCCATCTTAGGGCCGTGATGATGTAGCGTCAAACGCGCGGCGGCGTGGCGGCGCCTTCGGCGCTCTTGCGATGGTAGCGTGCCAGTCCCAGCCAGGAGAGGTTGAGGCCGCAGTTGAAAATGTAATGTTCGGCCTCGGCGCCGGCGACCTGCTGCCGGATCTCGGCGGTCGTGGCGGAGACGAACTCTTCGAGACTGCAACGCTCATCTGGAAACTTGCGCAAAGTCTTCGCGGCAAGAGTGCTCCAGCGCTGCAAATTCTTTCGATATTTTGCAATGTGCGCGGAAGGATCGTTGGAATAGCCAAAGTGGGTGAGGAAGAGCCGCGCGGGCTGGCGCGCAGCGATGGCGTCCAGCGAAGCGTTCCAAGCCTCGAGGTCAATATCCGGAGGCGGAGCGAGCGGCACCGCATAAGGCACGCCTTCGATGTGGAATCCCGCCGTATCTCCGACAAATGCTGTTCCATCCGACAAATCGAAATAGGAAACGTGATGCGATGCGTGGCCCGGTGTGTATATAACGTCGAGGTTGCGGCTTCCAAGAGCGAGCGTTTCTCCGCCGCTTAGAATGCGCAAATTTCCAAACGGCACGGGTAGCGTTTCTCCGAACAACTGTTGCAATTCGCCCGGCCAAAGCCGCTCGGCGCTCGCTAACAACTTTGAGGGATCGGCAAGGTGCCGCATGCCGGCCTTGTGGACGTACACTTCCAGGTTGGGATTTTCCTTGATGAGCGCGCCCGTCGCGCCCGCATGATCCAGATGAATATGCGTGAGCAAAATGGCGTTCAAATCCGAAACGCCGATGCCGCGCGAATCCAGGTGTTGTCGAAGAGTCGAGAGAGTCGAGGCCGGCCCAGGATCAAGAATCGCGCGATGCCCATCCGATTCAAGCAGCACCGCTGCAATCGATCGCGGCCGGCCCAGCCAGTTGGTGTCAAGGATGGTCGTGCCAAGCATCACGTTCGTAGTGTAACGCATGGGGAAGTGAGTAACGGGCCGTGAAAAAGTGGGTGCGAAATACGAAACTCGAAACGCGAAACTGGCGCGGACGCTAGAATGCGAAGCTGAACTTGAAGTTGGAAGTGAGCACGTACGCCCACCCCCATGTGTGACGGAAAGTGTGCAGAAATGCATGAAAGGATTGGGGATGCGAGCGCACCAGCGTGTCGAGTTGGTGCGCTTGTGCGTAGTAACGAGTTGTAAAATTCCAGGGGTGGAAGAGGGGGACCTTCCCCCGGTTTTTTCGTAAGTGCGGATTCCAAAGGGGATAGCTGGGGGCAAGGTGGGCAGGCTCGAATGTTGAGAGGTTTGATGGCTTCCGAAGGACGTCAGGGACGGATCGGAGTATCCGAGGGGAAGGGCAAGGCACGAGCTTGGGTGTGGTGGGCGAAACATGAGGGAGGGTAGCACGGCATTGGCGAGGAGGTAAAGTAAATTACAGGGAATGGTCGAAAATGGCGGTTGGACGGCAGAAAATGGAGGTTAAACGGCGGCGGTGGATTGGGGGAGATAGGGTTGGAGACTCAGGGTTGGAAGATTGGGAGCGGGCGGAGAAACTGGAGGGGGAAACCGGGGCAGACGGAACGTTTTCCGATACTATGTTTGCCATGTCCTTTGGCTGCTGCTCGAATCGCATTCGAGTTTAGAAAGTGAACGTCCCGTCTGTTCCCCGATTTCCCTCGATTTCCCCGATTTACCCCGCTTTAAGGATGTTCCACCCGCCCGCCAATCAACCTGGCAGGGACTTCTGGATGAAATCCCTCAGGTCCTTATCCGGTTCGCGATTAAGACGCTCGCGGAGCGCGCTCTTGGCGCCTTTCGAATTGATCAGGTTCAGGGCATAGACCGCGTACCGCCGCTCGCGCAAGGTTCCGTGATCGAATACCCGCACGATGGCGGGTATCGCTGGGTCGCCTATCTGCACTAGGGCCGCACCTGCCGGGTTATTCTGCAGTCGCATAAAACCGGCAGTCGTGACTTCGCCAATGTTGTCGATGGTCAGCCACTTTGTCAGAGCAGGACTGGCTTCGGCGATCTTCAGCCCGCCAGCTAGTCGGACTAGCTCGATCCACGGCCCGAGATGGTCCTTTTGAAGAGGCCCCCTTTCGATCAGTGGCGGCAGGTGGAGAGCGACGTATTCCCTAACCTTTGGGTCAGACCTCCCTCGGTTCAGCAGCTGCTCTACCGCTGCGTGCATGTCTGTCGGTGAGTTCAATCGTTGAAAGACCGCTGCGACAGGTTCCTCAGGCTGTTGGTCTACGGCCCAGACGAAATCATAGGCCATGAGGACAATCATTATGAAACACTTTGTGACTCTCATAGGGGTTCCTCCTGCGCGCTGTGGAAACTTAGGGAGCGGTGCCAAACCCGGCTTTCGAGTTGGCGGTGTCTAGAGTCCCTCCTGAATTCACGACAATCTTGACATACCAATTCTTCCGCCAGCAATTGCTGGGATTCGCGGTACTGCAAATACTGGAAATGAAATTCTTGGCGTCTGTCATGGAATCAATCGGACCAGAGTTCTGGGGGTTGTTGGGGTCCGTGTATATAGTGCCGCGACCCGGTGCATCCAGCCAGAATATTACCTTCTGACCAGAAACCTGCTGCAGAACAGCAGATGGCGGGTTGTCTTGGGGAGCGGGCATGTTTGTTGATGTCGAAAAGCTTTGGAGTGTGCCGTTGCTGGCCCTATAGAACCCCGAGGTACTACCCGTTACGCCCTGGGAGACCGTGTAGTTGGCAGCGTCGTCGAAGACGTCCGCCTCAATTTCGACGTTCCACACCCATGTCGATGGGTAGTTGGTAGAGCAGTCTTTTAAGCCTAGGGTGCTGCTGCAGGTTTGTGCAACGTTTGAAAAGGACTTGTTGTCTCCGCTGGAGAGTGAACCATTGAAATGGACTGTAATGCTATTCACGTTGGCGGTGCCGCTGGGGGTGTAGCCGTGGGTGGGGCACATGAGATGGACGTTGTTGCTTTGGAGCACGCCGAAGGTTTGTGAGGTTGTGGAGCCGACGGCGGCACCGTGGTGGGTTCCGTAGTAGTCGACGGTTACGACGGACGGGGCGCCAGAGCTCCAGCGGTTGTAGAAGGCGGTGCTCACGTCGTCGTACTGGTTTTCGCAGGGGTACCAGGCAAACACGCCGTCGTCTTGAAAGCTAGTGATAATTACCGAGATCGGATCGTACCAAAGGGGCGTAGGGGTGCTATAGCCGCAGCAGAGGGCGCAGCCGTAGGTGACGTGGCCGTAGGTTTTGTCGTAGATGATTTTGCCTTCGAAGAGCGAGCCGACGCCCTTGTTGGTTAAGTCGCGAAATTCGTAGGAGCCGGTAGTCAGGTCCGAGGGAAGAGTCTTGCCGGTTTTATCGGGAACGTTTTCGCGGATTAGT
>JBGPLB010000277.1:0-4963 GCA_041486245.1 Candidatus Acidiferrum sp. | reverse complement strand
CGCCGCTATGGCGGCCTGCCAGAACTTGCTTATCCATTTCACGACCGCGTCATTCACGTCACCAACTGCGGACGCATCTGTCTGCACCGCAAAAAAATTAATCTCAGCACGGTCTTCGCCGGGCAAGCCCTGGGGATCAAAGAAGTCGAAGAAGGTATTTGGCTGGTCAGCTTTATGGAGTACGATCTCGGCTACATCGATCTGGAGGTAAAAACTCTGCAGCCTCTCGACAACCCTTTTGGCCCAAAAGTGTAACCTATGTCTCCGGTACGATCTGTCACCTATGTCTCCGGGCCGGACCAGAAGAAACTGGTGCGCCGCGTAGGAATCGAACCTACAACCTATGGATTAAGAGTCCATTGCTCTGCCAATTGAGCTAGCGGCGCACAGCGGTTCTAGAAGTTTACATAGGACGCCCGATTTTGTCGAACCGGCTAAGTTGCGCAGATAGCTTGAATGTTCAAACAGGCGTTGAGGGCGGTTCACTTGGCTCGAAGCTGCACGGCGAGGTCGCGGGCAACTTGGCGGGCCCGTGAAATGTCGCCAGGGTCGAACGAAATGGCGGAGACGCGGGGATGGCCGCCGCCGCCGAACTTTTCGGCCAGCGAAGCAAGATTTTTGTCCGCGGTCGCTTGATTCCAAGGGTTGGTGCCGAGTGAAACTTTGGCGCGTACCGCCGACGCGCTGACACTCACGGAATAAACGCACTCGGGATGCAGCAGATACGGGATGAACTTGTTGTAGCCCTCGAGGTCCAGATCGCTGACGTCAAAGAAAATCACGCCATCGACGGCTTCGGAGCGCTGGCGGAGAATTTCGATGGATTTGCGATGGCGTTCGAGCAAAGGCGCAAAGTGTTTGGCAACGAGAGGAAGCTTGACCATTTCGGCCAGCGGCCGATAGGCCAGCTCCGGAATGATACTCGCCGGCAAACCGTCTTCCGGCGCCGCTTCGATAACCAGGGCGAGCTGCGTAGCTGGCTCGGCGAGCTCGACCGCGGACTCCGGCGTGGGATATTGCGCGCCATCGATGATGTCGCCCCAGTGAATCAATTCCTCAAGCGGTTTGGTGTTGAAGCCAAACTTTTCTCTAGCCACTGTGGCGATCAGTTTTGTGCACGATTTATAGTCGGGCTCGTAAAACATGTGCGGGCCGGGATGACTGCGGAACTGCTCGGCATCTGCGGGGGTGAGAAACGCGCTTTGATGATGGTCGAACCACCAAGTTACTTTGGGTGAGTTAGAGTACTTGAAATCGACGATGGCGTTCTCATCGCCGTCAAATAGGCCCGGCGTCCACGGCTGCGCGGCGCGATGCGTCATGCCGGTAAAGTTGAATTCCGCGGCAGGATCGAACTTTTCCTTATAAAAGCGGTAGAAAAGAGCGGCAGAGGCGGTCCCATCAAAACAACGGTCATGAAAGCATAGCCGGACTCGGGTCATGTCGTCGCGAGGGTGCCTTTCAGTTTTTTTCCGGCATTGCCCCGGAGGGGACAAAGCCTTTTAGGGTGGCGGGACCTGAAAAAGAAGTCAAGTGGAAAGCGAAAATGCTAAGCGCCCAATAAAAGAGCCGTCCGGCACGGCCGGACGGCTCGAAAAGCGCAGACTTGAATGCCGCTGCTATTTGTTGACCATCTTCTCCACGATGTTTCCGATGATCGGCAGCTTGAACATTTCGTGGTTGTAGGCTTTGTACATGAGGAAGATCCACACCGCGAAAATAGCGAGACCGAAAACCGGAAACATGATTAGTCCGAGGAACCCGATAATCGGAATATGTGCCAGGATCATTTCGACGATCCATAACGCAATCCAGCAAGGGAAAATACAAATATTGGCAGCAATCGACTGAGCGGCGTGGAATTTGACGAAAGGACGCTGATCGATAAGCAAAAAGATCAGGCCCGTAATCCAGCCCAAAAGGTAAGAAACTAAACCTGCGATGTTTTCGTCCATCCCTGCAGTGGCGGAGGCCGCTGCAGGAGCTGTAACCGCCGCGTTTTGCGCCCCGCCCGATGCCCCAGCCTGGGCGGCGCCGCACTTCGGACAAAATGTTGCCTCGCCTACATCCTGACCACACGCTTTACAAAATGCCATGAACACACCTCCGAGGGGTCCAACTGTGGGCGGAGAGTAGCAAAACGCGGTATCCAGGGCAATCGATATTCTGACTGCAGTTGTGCACGGATAAGTGATGCCGAAGAGGAGGGCGACGAAGTTTTCTCCTCTTCGGCAAACAGCGGTTCTATTCCATCAGATACTTTTCAGCTTTTTCGTGTTTTTCGGCCGCGGGGGCGATCGCCGGAATGTTAGCTTTCTGGATTTCAGCGTTGAGCGCGGCGAGATCCTTAGATTGAATCTCATGCCACGCGGCCAGCTGAACTTCCAGCCGTTTGTTGAGCTCTTCGTAGACCGTCGACGCGGCGGCAGTTGGCGCAGTATCCGCGCTCTCCACGGTTTCCTGTAAGGCTACGAATTGGTCGGCCACCTGAATGGGGTAGTTCAGCGGGTCCTCTCCACTCTTGGACTTGGGCTGGATGATTTTCTCTTCGACGGCATTCATTTTCTTGGTGAAAGCCTCCGCCGCTTCGAGAACCGGCTTTGCGCTAGCGTCCGCGGAGAGACGTTTTTTCAACGCATCAATCTGGCTCCGCACGCTGCGAATCTGATTCACCGCTTCGTGCCCAGCCGTCACGCGATCGCGGATCCGCAGCGCAAGCTCTTCCTGCTTCTCGAGATCGGTTTGCGATGCTGAGACTCGCGGATCTTTGGTGATCTCAAGCTTGGCTGTTTCTGATTTTCCCGCAACCGCCAATTTGAGCTCGTATGTGCCGGGGACTACCAGCGGACCTTCTGGACGGCCGCCCCAGCCGACGGCGCCGGGAACCCGCGTAGGAGAGTCGAAGTGCATATCCCATACGAAGTGGTTTAACCCGGCTTCGGCAGGAAGTTCTTGCCCAGGCCTGCTGATGCCAAACTCCTCTTCGTCCGGAGAAGCACCTTCGCCGGTTTTCTTGCTCGAGTATTTGCGAACAAGTTTGCCGTGCGCGTCCAGCACCTCGAGCGTGATTTGTTCCTTGGGCGAGGTCTTTAGAGAATAATAAATCACCACGCCAGCAGGCGGGTTGGCGCCCACGGGAACAGTGGCTGGAAGGGTGAAACCGGGTCCACGGAATCGGAGAGTTGGTGACGGCTGATAGAGATGCGCCTCTCCACTTTCCGCAGCCGCGTTCATCTGGCGGAGAGGAGCGATATCATCGAGAGCCCAAAAGGCGCGGCCATGCGTGGCCACGACCAGGTCATCGCCTTTTATGGTGAGATCGTGGATGGGTGTGGTTGGCAGATTGAGTTTCAGCGATTGCCAGCGCCCGCCATCATCGAACGAAATGTAGATGCCGTTTTCCGTGCCCGCATATAGCAAGCCCTTGCGCTTTGGATCTTCGCGAATGGCGTGCGCGTAACTATTCTCCGGCAATCCCGCTGTGATTTTCGTCCACGTCTTGCCATAGTCTGCCGTTTTGAAAAGGTACGGATGGAAGTCATCAAGTTTGTGGCGGTCAATGGCGATGTATGCTGAGCCGGCGGAGTGCGGCGAAGCTTCGATGATGCTGACCAGGCTCCAGTCCCCGAATTCTTTGGAGGTGACGTTGGACCAGTGCTGGCCGCCGTCTCGGGTGACATGGACGAGTCCGTCGTCGCTCCCAGCCCAGATGAGGCCTTTCTCAAGTGGCGATTCAGCGAGCGCAAAAACGGTATCGTAGTACTCGACGCTGGTGTTGTCTTGTGTCAGCGGACCGCCCGACGATTTCTGCTTGCTCTTGTCATTGCGCGTCAGGTCGCCGCTGATCGCAGTCCAGGTCATTCCTTCGTCCGTGGTCTTAAACACTGCTTCACCGCCGTGATAAACGGCGTTGGGCTCATTGGGGGAAATCATGATCGGCGCCGTCCACTGGAAACGGTGCGTCAATTCCGCGGCGCCGGAGCCCATGGGATTGAGCGGCCACGAAGAAATGTCCTGCACCTGATGGTTTTTCTTATCGAACCTCGTAATCAGGCCGTCATAAGAGCCGGCGTACACAATGTCGGGATTCTTGGGATCGGGAACTACAAATCCTGATTCGCCTCCGCCTACGTCGTACCAATCCGCGCGATCGATAATGCCCTCATCGCTTCGGCTCGCAATTGCCACCGTGGAATTGTCTTGCTGAGCTCCATAGATGTGATACGGGAAGGCGTTGTCCGTAGCCACGTGATAGAACTGCGCGGTCGGCTGATTCCCCTGCGTGGTCCAGCTCTTCCCGCCATCATGAGAAACAGTAGCGCCGCCGTCGTTTGAATTGATCATCCACTCCGGATGCGTTGGGTCGATCCACAGCCCGTGGTTATCCCCGTGCGGGGCGCGAATGAAGTTGAAGGTGTGGCCGCCGTCGCTAGAACGATAGACGGCCGTATTCAGCACATAAACCGTATCCACATTTTTGGGATCAGCGAAAATGTGATGGAAATACCACGAGCGCTGGGTGAAGCGGTGATCAGGATTAATCAGCTGCCAGGTTTCGCCCGCGTCCTCGCTGCGGTAGATGCCGCCTTTTTCTGCCTCAATGATGGCGTAGACGCGATTCCCGTCGGCGCCGGAAACGGACACGCCAATTCGCCCGAGCACGCCGGTTGGAAGACCGTGCCCCTCAAGCCGCTTCCAGGTTGCGCCATCGTCGATGGATTTATAAAGACCGCTACCCGGCCCGCCGCTGATGGCGGTCCAAGGGTAGCGTTGCGCTTCATAAAGCGCCGCATACAAAATGTGGGAGTTTGAAGGATCGAAGGTGAGGTCAATAGCTCCGGTCTTGTTGTCCTTGTAAAGAACCTTTTGCCATGTCTTGCCGCCGTCGCTGGAACGAAACACGCCGCGCGTTTCGTTGGGACCGTAGGCATGGCCCATCGCGGCGACGAAGAGTACGTCTGGG
>JBGPLB010000276.1:0-4970 GCA_041486245.1 Candidatus Acidiferrum sp. | reverse complement strand
CGGGTAGCAGCAGCGGAAACCAATTCAATGGACGCGTCGATTACATCAGGGGAACCAATCAGTTTTCCTACAGCTCTTATTTCACGCTCTTCAACGGCACGACCGCCGATTCCCCCGGCCGCAGCCGCCCCCAGGGAGATCTGAATATTCAGCCCCTCAACCAGGTCCAGTCGGTTTCCTTCATCCACACCTTCTCCCCAACTCTGGTCAACGAATTGCGCGTTAATTTTACGCGCTTTAATTTCAATCAGATTGCAACGAGCAAGAACGTGGACTTCGGCATCCCCCGCATTGAGATCGAAGGCTTCAACTTCGATCGCTTACGCTTCGGTGCGCCCCAAGCTTCGACTACTCCCGCGATCTTCGTTGAAAACAGCTACAACTTCCGCGACAAGATCACCAAAACTGCCGGCAATCACGCTCTCAGCTCGGGGTTCGATTACGTTGCGGAACAGAACAACAACAACTTGAGCGGCATGGCCCGGCCACTCTACGTAATGCATCTGCTTTGGAATATGCCCAATGACACGCCGATCTTCGAGCAGATCGACGCCAATCCCCAAACGGGCGGGCCAGCCAATGCCCAGCGGTATCTGAGGTCCAAATACTATGCTTTCTTTTTCCAGGATGACTGGAAGGTCAAGCCGAATTTGACGCTGAACTTGGGCATGCGTTGGGAATATTCCGCTCCTATCAGCGACGCGAAAAACAACTTTTCCGATTTCGAGTACGGACCGGGCGGCGTTCTGGCTACTTCAACTCTCAATCATGTCTCCAGTCTCATCAACTCCACCCAGCGAGACGTTGGTCCTCGCCTCGGGTTTGCTTGGAGCCCCTCACGCTTCGGGGGAGGGTCTACTGTCGTACGCGGAGGCGGGGGTATTGCTTTTAACCGGCCTGACGACATTCTATTTGGCAATGCAGCCTTTAACCCTCCGAACTATGCCCGCTTTGGTCTGTGTTGCGGCACCTCTGGTGGTCAGCCGGGAGGTGACGTTTTTGGTTCGCCCTTCGCCGGTAATTCTATTCTGTATGCCCTGGGGCAGAGTAATGCCTTTAACAGCTATCCTGCCAATCCAGCACTTGCGTTTGGTATCGACCCGGCAACGGGTGGAGTTTGTGGGAATTCCGCATGTACTTCTGACCAGGCTGTGGAACTATACGGCGGATCTCCTAACTATCGCGATGCCTATGTGTACCTGTATTCCCTGGAAATCGAACGCCGCCTCCCATGGGGCCTCATTGCAACCGCTGGTTATCAAGGGAGCGACTCCCATAGGCTGACTCGTCTCGTCAACCAGAACTTTCTGCAGCAGCCGAGTAACTCCTGGTTTGCGGTCTACATCCCGACCAGTGACATAAATGCAAATTACAACGCCCTAAACCTCCGCTTGCGGCGCCAGTTTTCAAATGGGTTCCTGTTCGATACTCAGTACCGGTATAGCAAGAGTATCGACCAGCTTTCAAATGAGGGTCCTGGTGCCGTTACCAACCAAACAGATCCGGCACATCCACAGACGGAGCATGGGCCATCTGACTTTGATGCCAAGCACTACGTTAATTTCTTTACGCTCTACGATCTCCCGTTCTTCCGCGATAGGTCGAAATGGACGGGGAAGCTCCTCGGTGGATGGCAAATCAACGGCATCATGACATGGCATACTGGATTCCCGTGGACTCCTGTAACCGGCCAGCTTAGCTCCGTGGCGATTACCAATGCCAATAACATAAATCCGACGCGTCCATCCAAACTCTTATCACAGCCTGGAACGGGCACTTCCAACACCGATTTCATTACCCCTTTGGCCAATTTTCCAGGCCTGGTTCAGAACTTTAACTGTAACCCCGCGAATGGGCCCCTGCAGGGTGCGCCGTTTTTTGATATTTGCGACACTGGCCCCCCGGGAATCGGCCGCAACTCGTTCCGCGGCCCAAGCTATTTCAATGTCGATACCAGCGTCGGCAAGAAGTTCGGGTTGCCCAGCTTCAAGTACCTGGGTGAAGGGGCCAGTCTCGAGCTCCGCGGCAACTTCTTTAACGTGTTCAACAAACTCAACCTCCAGCCATTTTCGTTCGGCACCGATAACACCAGGATCGAGAGCTCCCTCTTTGGCCGTTCGCCTGGCGGGTTGGCCGGCCGTGTCATTGAGTTCCAAGCCCGGCTCAGCTTCTAACCCCCCCACCCCACGAGGCGTATTCCGAAAACGGAGCGCGCCTCGTGAATTGTTCGAGGAGGCTGACAGCGTGTGGCCACAAATTTCGCCACTCACTGTCAGCTTTTTGTTTAAACCGCCTGAACCTGACTATCGACGTTCGACCTCCGAAAACCGCCGTTCAACCCCTAAATTCGACCTTTCCCTGTAAAAGACTTTACTCTTCCGCCAACGCAATGCTACCATCTCCCATGCTTACCCTGAGGAAATCCCAAAAGAGGAACGAAGGGAGCCTCGAAGGGCTTCGCCCTCGCCGTCATTTCTCCCACCCAGCTCCCTGCCGTCTTTGTACTAGCGGACTTTTAGGTGCCTTCCTTCCTGTTATTCCCGTGGCCATTCCCGACCACGCCGGGACAATCTCTCAACGGATACGCCTCCCGCTTCCACCAGTCACGAGTCACCAGTCACAAATCACTAAGTCCTTTGGAATCCGCACTTCCGCAAAACGCCCCCATAACTCGTTTAGAATCCGCACTTCCAAAACTCAGGACTTAAAGCCCTTTAGAATCCGCACTTACAGAAAAAAGGGGGTGGGGGGTGGATTACTCGAGATCGCACAGACTATTTCTATGCTGAGCCGCCAGCCGGAACTCGATTACGAGGAGTGGAATCCGGCTTTTTGCATGGCGGATTGCGCTTCGGGATTTTTCATGAAGGTGTCCCATACAAAACCCGTCCGGTGATTTTCCGCCATCAGCATGGTGATGCCCAGGTCTATTCCCAGCACATCCTGGTCGTACCAGCCGCTAAGCGGATTGAACGCATCGACAAACCCATATCTGGCCCAGGCTTTGTCTTTGTAGCGGCCTCGAATGTTGCGGAGCACGCGCATGCAATCGTCGAAGAGAAAAGCAAGCGAGCCGCCTATAGCACATGGCACGATGCTGCCATCGATAGGCCCTTGCGGAGGCGGGCCGCCCCACGCCATGTAACCTTTGACGTAGTCCGACGCGCTGATTCCCCACAGGTCTTCGCTGTAATCCGGAAAGCGATCGTGCAACGAAAGACAAAAAAGCTTGTGAGCCTTCGTCGCTTTGATCGAGTTCTCGAAATAATCGGTGTAGGCGTCGCGTTTCTTCCGGAAATCAAACCACGCCTGCGAATATTGATGCGTGAAAATCGGGTCGTTGCCGGAGATGTACTCAATCCCCTGATATTTGATCACCGGCCGCGTCCATGCTTTCCAGGTATCCGCGGACAACGGGTGAGTGGGAGAGCCAATTCCCAGCAAGTAGATCATCATCAGCTCGCAATAATGTTCCCAGCGCGCGTTCAGGAAGCCGGACTCGGGGTGCCACCCCATCGAGAGAGTCGATCCGCCATTGAGCATCCACGGCCAATCGACGCGCTCGTATATTTTTGTCGCGAGGTCTTTAATCGCTTGGTCGGCAAAATATTGCCGAGCGGTGAGAACACCGCATAGAAGCAGGGAAGTGTCGATCGAGGACAGCTCGCACTTTTCCCATCGCTTGCCGCTGTCCATGTGAATGAAGTGATAGAAGAAGCCGTGTTCGTTCGGAAGGTCGTTCGCCAAAAAACGCAGCGTGTTGCGGACGCGCTTTAAAATGTCCGCGGACTTTCCAAAACCGCGGCGGTCGCCAATACACAGACTTGTCAGGCCGAACCCCGTGGCCGCGATGCTGGACATCGCCCGCGAATCATTTCCATTCGCCAGCGCCCGGTCTTTTACCTGCCCTGTCCGCGAGCTTGCTTCATTCCAGAAATAATCAAACGTCTTCCGCTGAATCTCGTCCAGCAGCTGATCGTCGGTTCCTTGAAATGGCGCGCCCTTGGGTTCAACGAACGGCTTCTGCGAATTGACTCCGCAGCTCGCAAGCGGAGAAAACGAGGCAGAGAGAAGACCGAGTCCAGCAAGCCTGACGATTTCTCGCCGGTCATACAAGCGGTGTTCGGACAGTTCATCCATCGCAGCTACTTCGTAATCTCGAGAGTTGCTTCCGAGCCGTGGGCGGAGTCAGGGCTGACCCAGATTTTCACGCGCGCGGGCTCGACGACATATTTATTGTGATCGTCCCAAAGCGCGAAAGCATCCGGCCCTACTCGAAAGCGGACACGCTGCGTTTCTCCCGCGGCCAGCTTGACATGCTGAAAGCCCTTGAGCGCGCGAACCGGCTGCGCTGTGCTCGTGCCTTCGAGGCGAACGTAGAGCTGAACCGTTTCCTCGCCCGCGCGTGTCCCCGTATTGGTTATGTCGGCGCTGACGGTCAGCGCGGAGTTCGAAGAGCTTTTCTCATCCAGAAGGCCGCTGTTAAGTGTTCCGGCGCTCAACGAAGCCGAACTTATCTGCGGCGGCCCAAATCGGAAGCTGGTGTACGTGAGTCCGTAGCCGAACGGAAACTGCGGACTGTTCGGCTCGTCGATGTACCGCGAAATATACTTATCCGTGCCCTCCCAGGGCGGCCGAGTAAGATCAGCTTTGCCCGGCGGGCGGCCCGTATTGAGCGCGTCATAATAAAGCGGTTCCTGCCCGACGGCGCGGGGCCAGGACACAACTAGTTTTCCGGTTGGATTGGAATCGCCGAAAAGCGTTCGAACCAGCGCGGGACCGGCCTGTACTCCCGGAAACCAGGCAGCAAGAACCGCTGGCACGTGCTCAAACGCCCAGGGAAGAGTGAGCGGCCTCCCGCTGAACAGCACCAGGACGACGGGTTTTCCCGTGGCAACAATCGCCTCGAGGAGCTGCTGCTGGCGGCCTGGCAAGCCAAGATGCGCGCGCGAAGCAGCCTCACCGGTCAT
>JBGPLB010000275.1:0-5043 GCA_041486245.1 Candidatus Acidiferrum sp. | reverse complement strand
TTCCCGTTGTCGCCGTGCCGCCTGCAGTCAGGGTGAGCGTGCTGGTGCTAGTGGTGCTGCTGGGGTTGAACGATGCAGTGACTCCAGTGGGCAGACCGGAAGCCGACAAGCTGACGCTGGCATTGAATCCGTTCTGAGGCGTGACCGTAATCGTGCTCGTGCCGCTGGCTCCTTGCGCGACCGTCAAGCTGCTCGGCGATGCGGAAAGTGTGAAATTCGGCGGTGCGGCGATGGTAAGCGAAAGAGTAGTGGCATTCGACAAGTTGCCGGACGTGCCTGTGATGGTTACCGTGACCGTTCCTGTGGCCGCCGCGCTGCTGGCCGTCAGCGTCAACGTGCTGGTGCTTACTGTGTTGCTGGGATTGAATGACGCCGTTACGCCAGTGGGCAGACCGGATGCCGACAAACTGACGCCGCCATTGAAACCGCCCTGTGGAGTGACGTTTATTGTGCTCGTGCCGTTCGCTCCCTGAAGGATGCTCACGCTGCCGGGTGACGCGGAAAGGATGTAGCTCCCTGTCGGGTTCACCGTGAGGGTTAGGTTGGTTTGGTTCGTCAAAGTGCCGGACGAACCTGTCACGGTCACGGTAAATGTGCCGACAGCGGCAGTGGCGCTTGAAGTGAGCGCGAGTGTGCTCGTACTGGCGGTGCTGCTCGGGATAAATGACGCCGTGACGCCGCCTGGCAGACCGGATATCGACAAGCTGACGTTTCCGTTGAAACTATTTTCTGGAGTGATGGTGATGGTGCTTGTGCCGCTGGCGCCCTGTATGAGAGTCACGCTGCTCGGCGAGGCCGAGAGTGCAAAATTTGGTCCCGAAGCTGGCCAATTGTTCACCAGATTGGCGGCGTTCACAGTTCCAATTCCCGTCGCGAAGTCCCAGCCGGTCGTAGTGCCGTATGCGGGAATGAACGAGTTATTGGATGTCGAAAGTACGCCCACCGAGCCGTCGCCAAAGTAGCAATTGGCGCTGCCAACGCAGTTCACATCCATATCCCCGAGGGTTACGTCGTAGAAGATGCAGCTGCCGGCGACGCTACTGCCATTCGACGAGTTGCAGGAACTGCTGCCACTCGAACCAAATTCATTCGTAGCTAGCTGGTAGTAAACGGGGTTGGGATTGCCCTGGGGCCCGCCCGCCTTCTGGTTTACCAGCGCCTGAATCCCAGCCATGATCGGCGAAGAGAAAGAAGTCCCCCCGGCTCCGGACCAGCTGCTGGGTGCACCTGTGCATGCAGCTCCGCCGTTCGCTGTGTCAGACCAACAAAAAACGTAAAAGTGGCCCCACAGGCCGTCCGCGGCGAACAGCGAGACGTCCGGAGTGTCGCGAACGCTGTCGTTTGGATTGCCGAGGAGAGACTGCCACGAGGGCTTGGGCCATCCTTGACAGGTCCCACTCACGATACTGCTATTCGATGGAGAAGGAGATCCCGTCGCGCAGCCGCTCGGGCCGCCACCGCCCGCAACCGTGCTCCGGAGGAGGGAGCCAAAAGTGGGATCATTGCACAGGCTGTTCGAACCGTGTGTCGGGCTATAACCCAGGTAGTTCGAGAGCAGCTCACCTGCGCACGAGTTGTTCCACGGAGTTTCCGGAATGTAAGAAATTGCGGAGCCGAAGGCTGGAGTGTTGCTCGAATTCCAAAACGTAGCGCTGGTGCCGGAATAGGTGTCGCTGAAATCCGTACCGCCGACGGCCACGTTGTACGGTGTGGACGCAAATGCGTTGACGCCGATGCCGTGCGTTGCTTCTGAAGCGCTGTTGTCGCAGCCCGCGGCGCCGCTATCGCCAGCGGCTACGAAAACAGAAACGCCCTCCGCGACGGCTTGTTGATACGCTGAGCTGTATGCCGCGTTGGCGGCCGTTCCGTTCACCGTTTCGCATTGGCCGTAGCTTATGCTCATAATGGCCGGCGGTTGACTGCTGGCGTTAATCAGGTTTTGCACGGCGATCAAGCCGCCGAATGTCGCGCCAGAGTCTGCGCAAGTCGCCATCACTATGGCGGCGCTCGGCGCGGAAGCGCTGGCCCATTCCGCATCCAAAATTGCCTCCGCGTCATTAGGAGCGATGACGCCGGGAGAGGCGCAGTTGTTGGCTCCGCTCGGAGGGGCCGGGTGCACCGTCGTAAAAGAGCCCGACGTGTAGCCGGAAAGCCCGAGTGTCGAGCGGAAGATATTCCAGTCAGAAGCGCTGAACACGTTTGTGTCTTCGATAACGACAATCGTCTGGCCCTGTCCGAGTAGCCCGCACTGAATAGCGGATTCAGGTTGTAGATGGTCGCCAGGTCGGCAGGAACGACCGCATAGCTGTTGCCCCCAAAACCGTCCGGAAACGTGTACTGGCCTTTTGGCTGATGCATCTTGTACATGGCGCGGGGTCGGAAGTCGTGCAATGAGACGATGCCGGAGACCGCGGGCGCAAACGCGGCGGGAATCTGCGGGTCGCTCATATTGGCGACGTGCTTCTCGCCCTTCACTTCAAGATGATGAATCTCCGTTTGGAACGCTTCGCGCACCTGCCTGGCCGTTCCCGAAAAATCGATAACCATTCCGCTGGAATATACGACGTTGACTTTGAAGCCGTGCGTCTGCAACCAGTTGGTAATCGCATCGAGATCCTGCTTTGCTAAACCAAATCTCTCTCCAAACTCTTGTGCGGTGATCCAGCGGTGGAAATTTGGGGAACCTTCTGTCTGTTGCTCGTCAATGAACTCTTGGAGCGCTTGCTCTTGCTCCGCTGGACGCTTCAATTGCAGCAGCATGTGGTCCACTTGAAAATCTTCTGCGACGGCGCCGCGATCATTCCCAGCGTTCGCTTCGGGACGCTTGTTGCCGGAAAGCAGGACTCGTTTATTTTCGTCAATTTTCTGCGTGACAAGGGCCCGGGAATGCCGCCCTGAATCAATCCCTTGTGCATGCGCGGGGAAAGAGCTGCACGCGAGCCCGACGACACCCAGAAAGAAGGAGAAGAATCCCATTTTACGGGGCATGGGCATCCTTTCAGCAAGAAAGACTTGGCCCCAAGCGGGGCGGGGGGACTAATGACCGCGGCCTATGAATTGCCTGCTAGGCTGTTCGTCCGAAAACGGGGGTAAACGTTCTTATCACTGAGGACTGCTGGCGCCATGCGCCACCCAATTCCCAGGATAGGAAGGCTCCAGGGGCCGCGATGTATGCAAGAGTAATAATCGAAAAAGACGCAGAAATCAACGGTCGAACGGACAGGTTTGGGACAGGTGACTGGGTGAGTCCGACAGTCCTAGTTTGGGCTTACAGCGGACGTTGTTCTGGAGCCACGCCGTGCCACGACACGAAAACTCTCACCCCATGCCGGCTAGCACGCCTCGCATATAGGCAATGCTCTCGATAACGCCGGGCATCGGATCGTCGGGGTGAATCTCATACTCGAGATCGACGAACCCCTTATACTTGATCGCGTTTAGAGCTTCAAACATCTTCTTCACCGGCATGATACCTTCTCCCACTGCCACCTGGCTCTCTTTGTTCTGGAAGTTCGTCAGGTCCTTTATATGAAGATTAAATACCCGCGCGCCCACCTCGTGGATCGCCTGAACCACATCCGTCCCCGCGCGAGCTGAATGTCCGACATCAATACAGCACCCGATGCGCGGATCTAATCCTTTTACTGCCTTTAAGACATCCAGCGGCGAATGCCATAGCTTATCTTCGGGGCCGTGATTGTGGATCGCGATACGGATGTCGTATTCCTTTACGAACTTCTCAATCCGCGGCAGAGTTTCCGGCGTAGGATCGCCCGCAACAATCACGCCAATCCCTGCCCGTTTGCAGTATTCAAATTTGCTTCGGATGTCCGCGTCTTCATCTTTCGCAAAATAAATGGTTCCGGCAGCATGAAGCTTGATGCCCGCGGCAGTGTAATCTGCCAGCGCCGCCGCCTCTTGCTGGGAATCCATTGGGAGGTGATCTTTGACGTCCTTGGCGTTTAGTGCCAACACGTTGAGCTGTTTTAGGAAGCCGATCATTTGCGCCCGGCTGAAATTACGTAACGTATAGCTGGCCAGCCCCAAACGAATACCCGATCCTTCGTCCGCCGGTACTCGTTCCGAGGCCGCCGCGATGACTTTCTTTGAAGCAGCGAACGCCGCGGCAACTAGCGCACCGGTGCGAACGAAATTGCGGCGCGAAAAAATATTTTTCACAGGCATTTCTGCTGACGGCAGCCACTGCCGCATCTTAGACATGCGGTGCCCACCCCTTCTCATACTCTCGCCCCCACATCTTCATCGCCTCGGGGTCGCCCTGGACCTTTCCGTCTTTCGTGTCGAGATGCAACTCCCGGTTGACTTCCCACGCGATGTTGGAAAGCTGCAGCATAGTAACGGCGACGTTGCCTACGGAGATGGGAGCGTTGAGCTTCTCGCCTTTGCGGATTCCTGCGATGAAGTTGGAGAAGTGCAGATCGGTCATGGAGTCGGCACCAACGAGATCAGAAGATGCCGTTGTGCTGCCGGCCTTGTGCTCGCTGGTCTTATTCCCTTTGAGATCGTAGATCTCATAGCCATCGCGATCCACAACCACGGTGCCAGTCGTTCCCATGATGGCCGAGCCGCGATCACGGCCGTAACACTTCATTCCCTGGCAGCTCGTGCTCTCCCAAGTGAGCAATTTGTCTTCGTATTCGAAGCTGGTGACCAACGTGTCGTAAAATTGCCAGTCGTCACTGAATTGGTATCTTCCGCCTGACGAAGTGACCCGTTGCGGATAGTCGACGCCCAGCGCCCAGCGGCACACATCCACTTCGTGCGTTCCATTATTAAGCGTCTCGCCCGTGCCGTAGATTCTAAACCAGTGCCAGTTGTAGGGTTGGACGTTATCCCGGTAAGGACGCCGTGGTGCCGGGCCCTGCCACAGGTCCCAATCCAATTGCGCCGGCACGGGCGCCTCTTTGCCTTTGCCAATCGATTTCCTCACATTGCTGTACCACGCTTTCGCGAAGTAGGGCCTGCCTATAACGCCACCGTGAATCTTTTCGACGATCTCGATGCTATGCGGCGAAGAGCGCT
>JBGPLB010000274.1:0-5061 GCA_041486245.1 Candidatus Acidiferrum sp. | reverse complement strand
TGAACGGTCAGTTCCACCTTGTCTGAAGTGTCGGCGGACACCTCGATCGAGCCCCATACGTTGTCGATCTCGAGGGACTTCTGCCCGGTTGCAGGCATAGGAAATGATTTCTGGATGTTTTCCTGGTCGCGGACCGGGTATTCGGCATCATCGTCGTCCCTGGTTTTTGCGGAGACGGCTTCGGGTGCCAGCGCCGCGCGCACGAAATTCAAGAGGCTAGAAGCGTGCCCGCCAGCTGTTCTCTTCGCTGGCAAGACCGGCAGCAGAAGCGCCGCCGCGGCGTACACGATCAAAATCGAGATTAGGGATTTTCTGCGCACGCTTTCCTCCTCAATTCAATTTGCTGACGGCCCATTCCGCGCGTTGCTTCACTGTGGGATTCAAATTCGGTGTTTGCTCAAAATTGCGCAACCGCTGTGTGGCGTCCGGATCGCGCCATTCCGTCAAGAGATCGATCAGCGCCACCTGCACCAGGGGCGACTGCTGCTCTTGCAGCGCGTCCAGGACGCCTTTGTGAACCTGCGGCTGGCCTGCGTGCCGGCTGAGCGCATTGAGCGCCGCCAGCCGCACGTCCACGCTTCCGTCGAAACGAAGCGTATGCAGCAGCGCTGCCATCACCTGCGGATCGAGGTGCTCTTCCCGCTGGCTCCAGCTCACTCCCTGCAGACGTTCGCTCGCGGATTGTTGCTGCAGCATCGCGAGCACCACCAACTGCCGCATGTTTGTCAGTTCGGTGTGCATCGCTGCTATTTCGTCCTGGTTGGCAACCGGGTGCGTTGGCCTGCTGCCGAAATAGTTGCCGGCAAAAATCCCGATCACGAGCAGCGCGGCACTCCACGCCACTACGCCCACAGGCGTACGCAGCCATTGAAAAATGTTCGACCCCGCCGCGCGTCCTGCTCGCCCGAATCGTGCGCTCAGTCTGTCGCTGCGCCCCGTCTGGTAGGCGTGCAGCATCGCTTCGAATCGCGCCCTTGACGCCGCGCTCGGCTGTTCCACGGGCAGCAGCCCCAGCTTTTTCCAGATAGTCACTTCGTCGCGGCAATCGGCGCACTGCGCCGTGTGAAGTTCAACGATTTCGTTTTGTTCTTCGTCCAAATTCCCCTGCAGATAATCCGGCAGGAGCTCTCCAATTTGTTCACACTTCATTTCCGGCCCTCCGGGGAGGTACAAACTTCGTGACTCCAGAATTTTTATCCTTGTTGATCATCCCGCTCTCGATCTGGCGAAAGGTTTGACGCAGCTCCTGGATCGCGCGGTGAATTCGCGTTTTCACGGTTCCGAGTTCGCAACCCAGCAGTCGCGCAATTTCGTCGTACCGCAATTCCTGAAAGCGGCTCAGAATCAATATCTCTCTTTTCTCTTCCGGCATCCGCATTAACGCCCGGTGCAAAAGTTCCGCCTCTTCCGAATGCTGCGCCGAATCCTTTGGCATCACCGCAGGCGCCATTTCCGGTTCGAACGTGATGTGCTTCGGCGTTTTTCTGTAATGATCCACTCTTGCATTCCTGGCAATTTGATAGATCCACGCACGAAACGGTGTTCCTGGCTGATAACTCTGCCGGTATTTCAAGATTCGCAGAAAAACCTCCTGCACCAGGTCTTCGCTCAGCGTGCGGTCGCCGGTCAGCTTCGAATAAAAGTTGTACAGAGGCGTGTGGTAGCGGTCGAACAACACACCCAGCGTTTCGCCTGCGCCATTGCGCACTTCGAGCATCAGATCCTCGTCCGGAGCCAACTTCATCGCCTGGTCATTTTCCGCATCGGTCCGTTCTTGCTCTTTCATAAGGTGAATACCGCCCTGCGGAGAAAAGGTTACACCCGCATCCTACGCGTAAGCGGGCTGCAACCCTTGCGGAATCGCGAGAAGTTTCGTGTTTGGAGATGCGGGATTCGAGGTGCGGGAATGAGGGATTAAGAAGGAAAAAGGAAGCCTTCGGAGGACGCAAGCGAACGAAAACTAGGGTGGGGGGATTTTGATTGCAGCGTTAGCAGGAACGCAGGGCGGCTGCCAGCTCGAGGTTGGCTTGCAAGCGCAGGCTGATCTGGACCGCGGCGTAACGAGCACAAATCACGCGCTCGCGCTCGCACCACGATGCCAGCGATGGCACTCGCGTGCCGGAGAGCACTCCAAGCCCTTCGATCATTCGGTAATAAGCCCGCACCAGAGTCAGCCCGCCGCGGTTGGGACCCAAGTCTGGGGTCAATTCGTGCAATCCGGCCAGCGTCTCGAAGTCCTGGCCCGTCATGCGCCCGGCCTCCAGGTGAGCCGCTGCCAGCACTCGGTCTGAAACCGGCTGCGCTGCCACTCCCGCCAAAATCGCCCGCCAGTAATAGAGGGCGAATTGCGAAAGCGCGACGATGGAGATCGCAAGTAGCATAGCGGCGAACATCCCTCAGTAGCCTCTACGCACATTGTCCCCAGGATGCTGTGCTGCTCCAATAGGCCCGAAGTACCAAGGCCGTAGGACGCCCGATACTTTCCTCTAAACACTGTATAATCAATGGCTTGGATTCACTGGCTTTTCCACGGCGCTGGTATGGTCATGCACGATCTTCCAGCCCTCCGGGAACCGCTGCCACACTAGCGAGAACACGCCGCCGATATCTCCTTTGTCTCGTTTCAGATGCCAGCGCCCTAATACAAGAGCAGCATCCGGTCCCAGGAAGCGGAACTCGAGCTTGGAAAACTCCAACTGCCCCATCGCCTCCCGGTCCGGATAGTTCTTTTTGTACCGCGCCAGCACTTTATCCCAGCCGCGCGACACTCCGCTGCTGCCGGAAAACGTCAGTTCCGGCGAATGCCAATAGCCCGTCAGGAACACGTCCACATCTCCACGATTCCAGGCCGCTTGCTGGACATTCAACACCACATTTATCGCCGCTCTGTCACCCTCGCGTCCCTCAGCCGCCTTCGTTTGCTTCCCCGTTCGCACTCCCGCCACAAACAACAAGATCAGCGCCGTCCCTAACACTATCCAGCGGTAACTATTCTTCATCGTGTCGCTCCTCCTCGATTGCACGCACCAACTCCCGAGGGAGCATAGGTCGCAAGCCCAAACTCCGCAAGCCCTCCATCACCCGGCGGACGCAGAGAATAAGGGCGGCAGAGAAATTAATGTTTCCGAATATGATGGAGCCGAGGCCGCTTTGCGTGGAGATGGGTGGCGGTGTGAGAGAAGGATTTTTTCGCCGGCGAATTGCGCGGCCGATCCTAGAGCTGTTGCGGCAGGGCGTCACGCCGGAGAAGATGGCGATGAGCCTCGCGCTTGGCGTCGCCCTCGGAGTGTTTCCCGTGCTGGGCACGACAACGGCGCTTTGCGCGCTGGCCGCCCTTATTTTGCGGCTGAACTTGCCGGCGATTCAAATCGTGAATTATTTGGTGTATCCGCTGCAGATTGCACTGTTGATTCCGTTTTTCCGGGTGGGAGAAGAATTGTTCTCAGCTCCGCACTTGCCCCTTTCCCTTGCGCAAATATTGGCGATGGCGCAGGCAAGCTTCTGGGGCACAACTCGATTTCTGTGGACGACGATCTGGCATTCCATTGTGGCGTGGTGTTTGATCGCGCCAGTTTTTGTAGCGGTCGCGTATGTGATATTGGTGCCGCTCTTGAGGCGAGTGGGGAGGAAACCGAGCTAAATTGCACGAACAAAACTGCGCTACAGAATGTCGAGGACTTCTTCGTAGCGCTTGAACGGCGGAATGAGATACGCGCCGGCAAGCTCGGTGCGAGACCAGGCTAGCATTTGGCGGGCGACCTCGAAGCCGCGTTCGCGGGCATTGGTGCCGGCGGATTCGAGCGAAGAGAGAACCTGCTGGGGAATGACGATGCCCGGCACTTCGTTGTTCAGCCGCAGCGCCTGCTTGTAACTGTTGAGCGGCCAGATGCCGACGAGCACGGGAATCGAGGGCTTGCCGCCGAGTTTTTTCACAAAGGCGTGCCAGTGTGAAGGATCGAAGATAGGCTGGGTCATGGCGAAGTGCGCGCCGGCTTCGATCTTGGCGTGGAAGCGTTCAATTTCGCCGTCGAGATCATCGGCGACGGGATTGACGGCGACGCCGATGGCGAAGTTCGTGGCACCGCCGAGAGTCTTGCCGGCCCAGTCCGTGCCCTGATTGAGACGGCTGAGGACTTTGACGAGGCCTACGGAATCGACTTCGTAAACGCCGCTGGTTTCCGGATAGTCGCCGACGGCAGGCGGATCGCCGGTGATGGCCAGGACGTTGCGAACGCCCCCGACGGTCCACGCGCCGAGCAAAATGGCTTGCAAGCCGATGATGTTGAAATCGCGTGTAGTGAGATGCGGAACTGTTTCGACGCCGCGTGCTTCGAGAGCGCCCGCCGTGATGAGCGCGTCCATGCCGACGCGAGCCATGGCCCCGCTATTGATGTCGATAGCGTCGACTTTTTTCGAGGCCATGATTTTGTCGACTTGTTCGAAGATGCGGTCGAGCGAAAGGCCTTTCGGAGGATCAATCTCGACGCAGACGGTGAACTCCCTGGCCTGGAGTTTTTTCCAGAACCGACTTTCCGGTTCGCGTTGCAAAACAGGAACGGGTTTTGCGACGGCTTCGACGGAATGATGCGCCGCGGTGGACTTTGACGGATGCAAAGATTTGACGGCTTCGGCCATGGCGCGAATGTGCGCAGGGGTGGTGCCGCAACAGCCGCCGAGAATGCGGACGCCGAGAGCGGCGGCTTCGCGCGCGAAGAGAGCAAAATATTCCGGTGAGGATTTGGGATAGACGATGCGGTCGCCTTCGCGCTTGGGGAAGCCGGCATTGGGCATGCCGCTGACGCGCAGTTCGTCGATCCCCGTGAGCTCACGCAAGATGCTCAGCAAAGCTTGCGGGCCCAGAGTGCAGTTCGCGCCTACGACCTGAACGTTTTTTCCCTTGAGTTGAGCGGCGGCATCGGCGGGGCGGAGGTCTCCGAAGGTAGTTCCTTCTTCGGAGTAGGTCAGCTGGGCGACGATGGGCAACCCAGAGAAGGAGCGGATAGCGTCAACGGCGAGAAGAATTTCTTCGATGTAGGAAAAAGTTTCGAGGATGTAGAAGTC
>JBGPLB010000273.1:0-5067 GCA_041486245.1 Candidatus Acidiferrum sp. | reverse complement strand
CATCGCCAGCGACGATCCCGTGCTCCCTCCCGTCCACTCGACCACGCGCATGCCCGGACGCAGCTCGCCCCGCGCCTCCGCCCCTTCGATCATGGCCAGCGCCATCCGATCCTTGTAGGAGCCGGTCGGATTGTAGTACTCCAGCTTCACCAGCACCTCCGCCATCCCCGGCTTCACCAGCTTCCGAAGCCGTACCACCGGCGTATTCCCGATCGCCTGCAATACCGATTCTCGTACTTGGTTGCTCTGCGCCACGTTTCTTCTCCCCCGTCCCGTTGTAACGTAAGCCCCGCAGTAACTGTAGTGCATGCGATTGTAGGGGCACGATACATCGTGCCCGCTATCCGCATTCAACCTAATTATGAGCTCCGCCGCAGCTTACGCTCGCGCATTGGATTCACCGCCACCCGAATAGTCGCAAACAACAAAGACCTAGAACCCCTCCAAAATGGCCTCCAAGAATCCGCCGAGGCACAAAATACTCCCTCCCCTTCTGCTACCCGTTGTAGTGGCGACTCAACGTCGCCATCTTTCTTTCGGCCTATGTAGTAGCGGGTGTTCAGACCCGTGCTGACTCAGGGTGTAAGTGTTGTTCCGCCTGTCGGGATTCGTGCCCAAGGTTCGACCGTGTTGGGGGCAATTCGAGCAATCTCCCAGTTTTGGCTGTGAGAAGGCTGCTTCACCCAACCTTGTCTTCGCGTGAAAAATATTCTCAATAGACTTCTAGATCGTGTCCGATCACCACTTTTCCGTGATAGGTCTTCTGAATCTCTCGCAACAACTGCTCATCGGGGATGGGCCCATTCGGTCCTTTCCCTGACGTGTGATAAACCACCAAAATTCCCGGCTTCGCGCGATTGGCAATCTCGGCTAATTCGCTGGTGGACGTGTGATACTTCGCCCGGTACGTTTTGTAGTCGGGCATGCCCAACACACTCTCCGGTGAATAGACCTCGTGGATCAGAACGTCGCACGGCTGGCAATGGGCCACGACTTCTTCGCTCGGGCTGGTGTCCCCGGAAATCACAATGCTTTTTCCCGGCGTATCGAAGCGGTAGCCGAATGCTTCCGGCCACTGCCCGTGCGCCACGCGAAACGCCGTCGCCGTCACGCGCTCGTCCTTGTACACCACGCCTGCCTTCACGTCGTGCGCCCGCACCACCAGCGCGTGCCGCTGCTCGAGCCCTGTGGTGCGAATCTCGATGTCCCGCTTCCAGGCCTCCAGGACGTGCTTGGTCATTTCTTCCAGACCTTCCGGCCCGTATACGTCCAATTCCGTGCGCCCCATCACCCACGGGGTCAGGATCAAGTCCGGATAACCCGCGGTGTGGTCCGAATGCAGATGCGTGAGGAACGCGATCTTCAGATTCGTGGATTCCAGCTGCGGCGTACCCTGGGCTGCCGCGGCGGATGCGCGCCGCACCACACCCGGCCCAAAATCCACCAGATAGGCCCGCTGGCCCACCACAATCGCAGTCGCCGGCCCCGACCGGTCCGGAAACGGCCGTGGTGTCCCCGTACCCAGCAGCACCACTTTGGTTTGTGTTTTTTCCGCGCTCTGGCTCAGCGCTTTGTTTTCGCTTTGCCCCGCCGCCGCGCTACCAAGCGTCGCCGCGAACGCCACCAACACAAATCCCCCAACCGCTGCCCACCCGATCCCGCCATGTCCGTGCTTCTGCATCCTGCCCCCCGCTTCGCCGAACGTTTTGACTCCCGCAGCGCCGAGTTTACCTCGCCAACATGTTCTCGTACTCCGCTTTTTGTACGCGCCGCGCCTTAGCCCGGCCACTCCTCGCCTTTTCTCCGTGTAGGGGCACGATACATCGTGCTCTCTCTTCGCTTTCGAGATTGAACTGTCCAGCGCTTCACATAGAGCCCGCATTTCACTGGAAACCGTATATGCATATATGTATACTGGTATAGAGATGGAAAGCGCCCCGAAACCCGTGAGGTGGGTTGGATCGTCACTCAGCGATTTGCGCTCTTTCCCTCGCCCAGTCAGGATCGACATTGGACACGCGCTCTTTGCGCCCAGGAAGGCAAAACCGATCCCGCCGCCAAGCCGCTTAAAGGTTTTGGCGGTGCCAGCGTGCTCGAAATTGTGGTTTCGCACCACGGCAACGCGTGGCGTGCCGTCTATACCCTGCGTTTTGAGGACGCCCTCTATGTCTTGCATGTATTTCAGAAGAAATCTACGAAAGGTATGGCCACGCCAGTCAGGGAAATCGAGTTAATCAAGCGGCGGCTCGCGAAGGCCGAGCGGGACCCTCGAGAAAGGCAAAACTAATATGAAAGCCAAAACAAAAAAGACACAGAAGCGCGTCGCTCGCGTGACGGAAGGCGCCGGAAACGTCTTCGCGGATTTAGGTCTCCCCAATCCCGAGCAGGAACTGCTCAAAGCCCAGCTCACCCTGCAAATCTATTCGATCCTCAAGGCCACCGGCATGACCCAGATCGAACTCGCCAAAATACTCGGCGTTCAGCAGCCCCAAGTCTCCCTGCTCATGCGCAACCGCGCCGGCAACTTCAGCGTCGGCCGCCTCATGGAATTTCTCACAGCCCTCCGCCAAGACGTCGAAATCACCGTCCGCCCCTCCCGCAAACAACGCGGCGCCCTCTCCGTCGTCTCCGCCTGAGCAGACGCGCGAAATCCGATTCGTCGAAATGGCCCGAGCCCACCAGTTCGCCACGGCAGCTGAACGCAAACATCGTCTCCCCACGCCACCCGTATCACTCTTGGCCCGCACGCCCCACACCGTCATTTCGAACGGAGCGGGCCGACGCCTTTTCTTTCCGCTTCGCTCCTGCGAAGCGGTCGGCCCGCGCAGAGAGAAATCTCTCTGTTCTTAATCTTCAACGTGCCTTCAGGAAAAACTTGCCTGCCGACGACATTTCTTAGATTGTAGAAGGTTGGCAGACTAGCGACCGGTCTTAAAATAGGTATTTTTCATGGTGTTAAGTCTCACGGAATTACTGCAGCGTCCAGAAAGCGAAGAGTTCGACAGAAAAAGTGTCCTCGATCCTACAAACGCTCAGGATTGCCTCGAGCTCGTCTCTCACCTGGTGGCAATGGCAAATACCAACGGCGGAAGCATTCTTGTCGGAACCCAGGGGATACCCATCTCAAAGCTTGATCTGCCTCTCTTTGACAGTGCTCGACTAGATGACAAAGTGAACAGTCTCGTTGAACCCCGTGCCGGAGGAATCAGATCGAGTATCTTGGACGCAGACTTCGTCTTGATCCAAATCGACAAAAGCGGCAACCCGTCACACATTTTTAAGCAGGACGGAAACTGCACGAACAAGCAACAGAAAGCCGTTGCTGTGTTTCGTCGCGGCGACGCTTACGTACGGCATTCCTCCAAGTCAGAAAGGGCGAATAGAACGGACTTCGAGAGGTGGCTGGAGGAGCGCCAGCAGAGGCTATTCGAAAACGTTAAGCTCGTTTTTCAAGCAAGTCCCGACGCCCAAATACAAATTGCGGCGGGATCCGGCGGGATGCCGGTACGAATCGACCCCAATGCTCCTAATGCACAGCCGGTCTATGATCTTCTCACGCCCGACCCATTTCGAGACCTGGAACAGGAACTGACAGGGGGGCTCAAAGGGTGGAAGACGAGTCGTCAGCTATTGAATGAGGCGCAGATTTATAAAGCTTATAGACAGCGAGACAAGATTACGAGTCCTGAAATCGTCGAGTTGCTTCTTAGGAGCTGTTGGGACCGCTATATGCAGGGCTATCTCTGGGCTTCAAGACTCGATGCCATCAACCTCGTCCGAATCATCCATGAGGTAGTGACCACAGACAGCCACCCAGCGTCGCAGGAGGCACTCAAGATTGCGGCAATGCTCCCCCGCAAACAAGCGAAGACAATTTTTCAACTTGTCGAGGGAAGTTATAAGAAGGGAATAAAGAAGGCGGTAAAAAAGCTAGACCCAGTCCTCCGAGCTCGAGCCCGAAAATTTGAGGCTCTTGTCGAAGCGCTGTGTCTTGTGCAAAGAGTCCTCTACAATGCTGGCGATGGAGTCAAGGAAGTAAAGGTCGAAGCAATCACAGAAGGTACTTTCGATGAAATACTCAAGTTATTGATTGAAGGCCAGAAAGAGAACCGCGGCGTGTTCAAGATTGCTGAACTGCTAGTGTTCGGCCGTCTCGTGACTCTCGTTGACTTCTCAGCTCTCATTCTGCGGGAAAGTGAGGAGGTCCTACCCGGAGCGGAACCAGTCGGTGACCTTTCGGCTTCCGGGTGACTCCCATTCACTTCTGGTTTGCCCGCGAAAAGAAGACCGTAATGGATATTCTTGGCCGCCGCCGCACCTGGCGCACTCTTTGCTTTATCAACGGGGGTTGTGGGAAAGAAGTTTTCGCCCACACAAATGGCTATGGCGACTTTGTTCTTTTCGACCGCCTCGGCTGGCCCTGGGAAATTCACGACTGCTACTTAGACAGATTCTGCCTGCACGTAGGTTCGACACCCAACCGTTATGAGATTCGCGCAAGTGCGCTCGGCGAATACCGGGAAGCGTACAATAAGACACCGCTGGTTATGCGGCAGAAGTCAACGCGAGATATTTGTCGCGTCAATGCCAGCGATCACGTCGGGGAACTACAAAAGCTAGTTTTTGGCTACGTTCAGGACTATATAGAGAATCGTGCGGAACATCAGCTTCGAACCTTGGGGACAATCGGCCAGCAGCACCTTCGCACAACGCTTGGGAATAACCGAAGTCAAATAACCATCGTGACCTCGGATTTTGAATCCTACACGGCGTTCGCCGACCTGCGAAACGTGGTCGTCAGGAAAAAAGACATGGTGGCCGCCCGAATGAAAGCTGTCAGAGTCCTCGGAATCAAGGGAACTGGCGCGGTTTTTCTATGCGACGAGATCCTTCTCGTAAGAGGTAGCCCCTCGTCCTAAGCTGGGTGCCCCATGTGCCGGCCTTGCACCTGGGTGTTTTGACTTTTCTACACTTTTTACCGTCTCACCAAACTACAAAATTCCCGCCAACTCCTTCCAATCACTCCACTTCCGCCCGTCTCATTCGAATGATACGTACTTAGTACTG
>JBGPLB010000272.1:0-5134 GCA_041486245.1 Candidatus Acidiferrum sp. | reverse complement strand
GCGCAAGGGAGGGAAGGAATCGCTGTCGCGCAGATTTTCTGCCAAGACGTTGAAGAGGGTTTTTGAGATTTTCGAGCGATGGGGATTTGCCGCCATCGCCATTCCCGCGGTGTTGCCGCCCCCGATGCCGTTTGTGCCATTTTTGCTGGCAGCGGGAGCCATGCAATATTCCGTGAAGAAATTCCTGGCAGCGATGACGCTGGGACGGATCGTAAGGTACATGATTCTGGCGTATCTGGCAGGGCGTTATGGACGAAAAATGCTGCCTTTGCTATTGCATCAAGCCCACCCGGTGCTGGTTGCAGTCGTTGGGTTGATTGTCGCGGTTGCTCTGGCTTACCTCGTCATTCGCGCGAGCAAGAAGAAAAAAGGAGCAAAGAGTTAAACATTTTGGAGACTGATCGCCTATCTTGCCGACCGTCGCCGATAAATGGATCCCGCCGCGCTAATTCGGCGCGTCAGTCGTTGCACTCGAACGCAGGTTGTGTCTTCACGGAGTGCAGCGAATTCGAAAGGTGCTGATCTAAGGATGCACTCCCCCGGTCACGGGGGCGGCGCACTATTCATATCTCAACGCAACGATCGGATCCACGCGCATTGCCCGCCGGGCCGGGACGTAGCAAGCCAGCAAGGCTACAAGCACGAGTAAAATGGCGACACCAGCAAACGTTTCGAAATCAGTGGCGCTAACTCCATAAAGCAGGCTGGACATCAGGCGCGCGAGACCGAACGCCGCCACAATGCCGATGGCAATTCCGATGCCCGCGAGTTTCAGGCCTTGGCCGACGACCAGTCTGAACACGTCGCCGCGGGGTGCACCGAGCGCCATGCGAATGCCAATCTCGTGAGTGCGCTGCGCCACCGAGTACGAAATCACGCCGTAAATCCCGATTGCCCCGAGAATCAGCGCCAGCCCGCTAAACAGGCCGAGCAGCACCAAAGTCATCCGCCGAGTGGCCACCGAATCGCTCACCAATTCTTTCATCGTCACGATGGCGAAGATGGGCTGATCTTTGTCAATCGAATGCACCGCCTCGCGAATGGCGGAAGTCAGTGCGGCTGGATCAGCCCCCGATTTCACGAGCAAACCCATCGCGTTCGCGGGTTTCTGCCGATACGAGACATAGACTTCGAGCCGCGCTGGATTAGCCAGACCATAAAGCCTTGTGTCGCCGACAACACCGACAATGGTGTACCACTTGGATGGATTGGTGGCTGAGGGATGGCCAAACATGAAGCGTCGGCCGATGGGATCCTCATTCGGGAAAAAACGGCGCGCGACCATCGCGCTAATCATCCCTGCGAGCGGCGCGTTCTCGTTGTCATCGTCGGTGAAGCTGCGGCCGCGCAACAGGGGGACTCCAAGTGTCGTTAGATAATGCGGACTGACGATGTGAACATCGGGATGGGGATAATTCCCCGGGGTCGGCAGGGCCATTCCCTCAATCGTAACGTCCGCGCGGCTGTGATTGTCCGTCAGCGGGATCACCGGTCCCACCGCGGCGCTTTCCACTCCGGGGAGGACTCGCACGCGATCGAGCACCTGCTGCCAAAAATTCAGCACGGCTGGATCTTTCGAATACTGCTGGGTCCTCAAGTCCATTCCCATTTTCAGCACACGATCGGGCCGAAACCCGGGATCGACTTGCAGCAAACGGTAGAGGCTTTTCATCATCAACCCCGCGCCCACCAGAAGAATGAGGGCAAGCGAAATTTCCGCAACCGCCAGAGCACCGCGGAGTCGATTTTGCGCCGCGCCTCCACCCGTCGTTCGCCCGCCTTCCTTCAATTCCGATTGAACATCGGGCTTGGTCGAATGCATGGCAGGCGTCAAACCGAAAATAAAGGCGGCGAGGACCACCACGCCGGCCACAAACAGAAGCACCGCACTGTTTAGCTCGACCCTGGCTCCGGACAGCATGTCCGCCGAAATCAGTTGCGCCAGCGCTCGATTCCCGGCAATCGCCAGCCCCACACCAAGAACGCCTCCCAGCAGGGACAAAACAAAACTCTCTATCAGCATTTGGCAGATGATGCGGCCGCTACTGGCGCCAAGTGCCATGCGCAGCGCAACTTCCTTTGTGCGGCCCGCCCCGCGAACAAGAAAGAGGTTCGCCACATTCGCGCAGGCAATCAGGAGCACGAACATGACCGCACCAAAAAGCACCAGGATCGCGGGCCTTATGTCGCTGACGAATGCGTCTCGAATGGGTTGGAGCGCCACGCCAAAGCGATCGTTGCTCGCCGGATATTCCGTTGCCAGCCGTGCCGCAATGCCTTCCATTTCCGCGCGGGCCTTCGGGAGGCTGACGCCCTTCGCCAGTCTTCCAATCACAACCAAGTCGCCGCGAGCTCCACGTTCCTTGGCATCTTCGGGATTATCTGTGGTCCACACACCGATGGGCAGAATCACATCCGTTTTGTCGAGCGAACGGTAGTTTGGAGGCAGCACACCAACTATTGTGAAACTGCGGTCGTCCAGTTTGATCGTCCTAGCAAGAATGTTCGGATCGCCTCCGAAATGGGATTGCCAAAGCGAGTAACTCAGCAGAATCACTGGCGGCGTGCCGGCTTTCTCTTCCGATGCGTCAAAATCCCGGCCAAGGAACGGGCGAGCGCCCATCATGGAAAGAAAATTCGGCGACACCGCATCGCCGCTGATATTCTCGGGCTGCGTGACGCCCGCGAGATTGAAACCGACCCCGCGAACGGCGGCCATCTCCGAAAATGTGCGGCTCTGGTTGCGCCAATCGAGGAAGTTTAGATACGACACGCTGACTGTTCCAACCATCGGCGTCGTCTCGTTCAGGACGATTAAACTCGAGGGGTCTTTGTACGGCAATGGCCGCAGGAGAACAGCATAGACTACCGAGAAGACAGCCGTGTTCGCGCCGATGCCGAGAGCCAGAGTAAGCATGGCAACGGCGGTGAAACCAGGATTTTTGCGCAGCAGTCGCAGGCCGAAGCGGATGTCCTCGAACAGCTGTTCAAGCCAAACGACGCTCCAGACCATTCGCGTTTCTTCCTTAACGAGCGTTACGTTGCCGAACTTGCGGTGAGCGGCGTAGCGCGCTTCCTCGGGTGACATGCCCCGCTCGATGTTGTCCTGCGTCTCCCGCTCAATGTGCTCGCGAACGTCCGCGTCTAGCTCTTCGAGCATGCGCTTGCGTTGCCTCATGGTTCACCCTCCTGCTCCGCCGGCCGCAGAATTCTTGCGATGGCTCCCGCCAGCTTGTCCCACTTGCGCGTCTCGAGCGCCAGCTGCCGCCGGCCGTTGGGCGTCAGCCGGTAAAACTTGGCCCGTCGATTGTTCTCGGAAGTGCCTTCTTCGACCGAAATCCATGCGCGCTTGATGAGCCGATGCAGCGCCGGGTAGAGCGATCCCTGCTCGACTTGCAAGACATCCTCGGAATTGAATTCGATGGCCTTGGCGATAGCGTGGCCGTGTCTCGGCCCGAGCAGGAGCGTGCGGAGAATTAGCAAGTCCAAGGTGCCTTGCAGCAATTCGACGCGCTCGTGTTGTTCTTTAGTAGACATTCTAGGTGACGCTATACCCCTTCCAGTAGAATGTCAAGGTGAGCAGTCTGCTGCGTGCCTTAGCCTCGGGATTTTGTCACCAGGAGCGGAGTCGAAGGATCATAAACCTGCCTTGAGCGGAGCCGAAGGCTACCACCTCGCGTCGCTGACCCACGTCCCATCCAGCGATCGCCACTTGGGTTCCACTAGCCAGCCACTACCACTTGAAACCTATGCCCCCGAGCGTGCATCATTATGTATGTAGATGTAGGAAAGGCCCGGCGGCCCGGGAACCCAGGTACTGATCATGCGCCGCTTCCTGATCTTCGCAGCTTCTCTGGCAATTCTTCCCGCGATGGTTTCCGCCCAAGGCCGAGGCATGGGCCGAGGAACGATTTCCGGCATGGCTCGACCCGCGATGGCTGGCCAGCACGTCGCCATGCGTGGCCCTTCCACTGTTGGAATTCATACGACCGTAGGAACCCGCCCGGTAACTGGCATGCGTCTTGTCCGGACGCGGTCGGGAGCCGTAGTCCTTCGGCCCGCGCAACACGTAAATGGCCAGGTGCGGAATAGTGGCTCGAGCGGAGCGATCCTTTCGCAAGATGTGCCAGGGCTGGGATTCGATTTCCCACACTTTGCGGCGACACACCCGGGAAGAGATCATGACCGTTTCCGAGATCGGCAACTCGGCGGCGCGTTCATTCCATTCTTTGGCGGCGGCGGATTTTTCATGCCGCTCTTTCCCGAAGATGTAGAGGAAGCTCCGGCTGGCGAGGCACAACAGGTAGATACCGAGGAGGCACCAGCCGCGCGGGCGCCTCGAAGAGAGCAGGTTGTGGAACCGCCACAGAGCTACGCGGCAGCGCCGCAGCCTGTACCCCAGCAAGAGTCCGATCAGTATGTTTTTGTTCGCCGCGATGGAACGTTATTTTTTGCGGTTGCCTACGCGTGGGAAAACGGCACGCTGCGCTACATCACCGGCGAGGGAATACGCCGCACCGTCACCGCGGACAAACTCGATCTGGACGCCACCCAGCAATTCAATGAACAACGCGGCCTGAACTTCCGCCTGCCCGCTTGAAGTGCCGTGACTGGCGACTCGTGCAGCCTGCGCCAGCGCGGGCTTAAATGCCGACACCGACGATTGTGGGCCTTGTACCAGGCGGCGGAGTGGCGCTCGAACTTCAACTTCGGCGAAGATTTTTCTCTAGACGCAAAACCAGCAAAAATTTATTTCTTCACGGGTTCGGGCATGACGTAGCCCGAGCGCGCCGGCAATCCCGCTCTCTCTAGCTGCACGGTTGTGTGATCGATGCTGAACTCCTTGGCGGCTTTCTCCTGAATCGCAGCAAGCAGGCGCTCGCATTGATCGAGGTGCATGTCCGGAATGCGCGCGTGCAAGCTCAGAGCGTTGTGGCCGCCGCCGAGCGACCAGATGTGCACGTCGTGCACCTCCTGCACGCCTTCGACCTTGAGGATGGCGCGGGCAACTTCTTCGACGCGCATCTCGCGCGGACGGCCCTCGAGAAGAATGTGCGCTGATTCTCGGAGAATGCCAATGCTGGACCAGAGTACGTGCAGGCCGATGGCAATGCCGAGGAGTGGATCGATCCAG
>JBGPLB010000271.1:0-5229 GCA_041486245.1 Candidatus Acidiferrum sp. | reverse complement strand
CTCGTAGTCTCGCCCGGGATTGAAAGAAAGCATGCGCAGAGTACCGACGACGCCTTGCTCGACTTGATCGCAGAGCATGGGACAACCGTAGTAGACGAGCGCGAGAACGACTGGCCGCTGGTTGAAATAATCGCGGAACTGCACGTTGCGGCCGGTCTCATCGCGGAAAGCAAGATCGAGCGGCAAACGCGAATTGAGTTGGGGCTCGAAGCCGACGTTTCGCAGAAGGGCAGGCATATTCTGCGACGCTGTACCAGTGTTATTCGGCACGGCTTGTGCGCTTGCCGCGCTGACGCACAGCAGCAGCGCAAAAACTCCCGAGATGGAACGCATCCAGTTCATGGCCTCACTTCTTCTTCTCCGCCGGGGGCGCAGGCACTGGCGGCAGCCCTTTGGTGACGATGATTTTCATGGCTTCTTCCACGGGAATTTGCACGATGCCCGCTTGCTTATCGATCCAATCCAGTTTTTGGTCTGCCGCTTCGTCCGCAGACAGTTTGTTGCGCAAATCCTGTTGCGGGTCGGTGGTGTGCCCGGGAATACCCTGAAGCATGGGCTCCGGTGGCATGGTCGGACCGACACCCCGGTGCGCTGCAACAGGCGGCGTCTCGGAATTGACAGCCATACTCGTCAGTGAACGGAACACAAAAACACTGATGAGGAACGCAGCCACAACCGCCAACCCCAGATAGAACATGTACGCCAAAATCGTGCGCGTGTTGATGTCCGTCGACTCGAACGAAACGTCCGAATGCGTGGGCCGCTGCTCGCCGGCCTGACCCTGGTTGCGATGCTCAGTATTCATGGACTTCAATCGCCTCTTCAAGTTTTGGATCGCCCAGCGGGAGAAGCGGCTGGCTCTTCAAATTTCTGGCAAAGACGGCCAGCCAAATTCCGGCAAGGGCGACGATTGCCGCAACGTCCATCAAATCTGGAACAGCACTCGAAGTAAACTCCGGGCGCGTCATCCAATAGAGATCGACCAGGCGCATGAAGATAAGCCAGATCGCGATTTTGGGCAGCAGCTTGGCGCTGCGCTTAAGGTCGCGCGAGAGAAGAGAGAAGAACGGCACAAAAAAATGGAAGATCAGAACCATAACGGCGACGACGCCCCAAGCTCCATAGAGCCGGGTGCGGTAGAAACTGATTTCTTCAGGCAGGTTGCCGGACCAGATGATAAGGAGTTGTGAAAAACCGAAATAGGCCCAAAGCATGACGAAAGCGAGCAGAAGCTTGCCAAGATCATGCAAGTGGCGGTTTTGGATAATCCCTTCCATGGGCGCTGTGCGGGAGAGCAGTACAAGGACGGCGATCATCAACGACATTGACGAGATTAGCTGTCCGACCACGAAGAGGAAACCGTAGATGGTCGACGCCCAGTGCGGAGAGAGCGACATCACCCAATCGATGGCCGCGAAAGACATGACGAAAACGTAAAGAATGATGCCGGGGCCAGCCAGCATTTTCATCCGGCGGCGGAGGGCTCGGTCTTCACGGTTGATGTCTTGTTCTTTCGACCAGCGGTTGAAGAGGAACATCAGCAGCAGCCAGATCGCAAAATAAATGACCGCGCGGATGAGATAACCGTTGCCTGTCAGGTAGGTCTTCTGGAAATCCGAAAGCGCGCCTTCGCCTGTCGAGGGGGCAGTAAGCCAGGCTCCATAGAGATGCTTCATTCCGAAAATGGCGATGGGAAGAAAAAATACGGCAACGACGGGAAGCACGCGAGTGGCGGATTCCAGGGGCCGGCGGGTCATGATGCCCCAGTGGCCGCCCGTAAGATGCTGAAGCATCAACAAGCCAAGCGAGCCAAGCGACAATCCGAGTACGAACAGAAACGCAACCAGATAGGAATGGAAAAATCGATCAGCGAATTGGCCGCCATACAGGAAGACACAAATGCCGCAGGCCACCAGACCGGCTATGCCTGCTCCGAGCGCGCGTTGCTGCAGGCGGCCGACGCTTTCAGACGCCATGTAGTCCTGCGCGGTCATTTCGCGGAGCCTCCTGCATTTAATTTCTCTCGAAGATCGGGCGGAAGATCGGAAACTGGCGCATTGCGGCTAAGCTGGAGCGCCCGGACATACGCGATGATGGCCCAGCGGTCAGCCGGCGGAATCTGCGCGGAATAGCCAAGCATGCCGCCGAACCCGTTGGTGATCACGTCATATATGTATCCGTTGGGGACCTGCCGGAGCCGCGGCTGATGATAGGTAGGTGGGTGTTTCATTCCGCGCATGGAAACCATGCCGTTGCCGTCGCCTTGCAACCCATGGCAAGGGGTGCAAAAGATTTTGTAGCGCTCCTGGCCGCGAGCGAGCAACTGCGGCGTCAAGGGTAGCGGAAAGGCATTCGAATCCTTGGGAACGAACAAATCATCGTCTGCAATGGAGCCGCGCGCCACGGTATTTTCAATGACCGGGCGTTCCGAACGGCCGTCACCGAAGAAGGCGCTCGGCGAAAGCGGCCTGTTCTTGGGCTGGTGCGCCATGTCCTGCTGAATCTTGCACCCAGTGGCCAAAGTGAAAAACATCGCGCAGCACACACAAATCAGAATTCGCGAGGCGCTAGTCATCGTGCACCTCGGAGACGTGATGTGCCGCGAGCCCCTGAAGAAAGCGCGCAGTCTCCGCGAGATGAAACTTCTTGTCGCGGGCCTGGATGCAGACAAAGAAGCGGTCTGTCGAGGCATGCGTGAAACGGTGCGCATTAAAAATCGGATGATGTGGCTGGGGCAGCCCGTTAAGGGCAAGCATGCCGAGCACCGCGGAGAGTGAAGCGGCCAGAATCGTCAGCTCAAAAGTGACAGGGATGAACGCCGGCCAGCTATTGAGTGGGCGCCCGCCGATGTTCAGAGGATAGCTGACCACATTCACCCAGTATTGGAATCCAAAACCACCCAGCCCACCGGCCAAGCCGCCCAACAAAGTAATCAGTGGAACCATGTTACGTCTCATACCCATGGCTTCCGGCAGCCCTTCCACCGGAAATGGAGTGTACGATTCATAGTAGCGGTAGCCCGCTTCCCGAATCTTCGCGGCGGCATGCACGAGCTGCTCGGGTTTCTCGAACTCGCCAATCACGCCGTAAACATGTGACCGGTGCTCTATCACTTGTGTTCCTCAGACGTTTCCGTGACCAATTCGCGCATTTCGGCGATGGAAATCGCCGGCAAGACGCGCACGAAGAGGAAAATCAACATGACGAACATGCCCATTGTGCCGATGAATGTGGCCCAATCCCAAACCGTCGGAGAGTAGCGGCCCCATGCAGAAGGCACGAAGTCCCGCGTCAAACTGATGACCACAATGACGAACCGTTCGAGCCACATGCCAACATTTACGATGATGGACGTGGCGAATAGAACGAGCACATTTGTGCGCATCTTGTGGAACCAAAGCAGCTGCGGGAGGAGGATGTTGCATAGAATCAAAGCGAAGTAGAAGCTGGAATACGGCCCGTGCAAACGTTGCTGGACCAGGAACACGTCAAACTTGTTGCCACTGTAAAGCGACATGAAAAATTCAAAGAAGTAGCCATAAGCGACAATGAGACCGGTAGCGAGCATCACCTTGGCCATGTTCTCGAGGTGGCGCATGGTGATGAAGTCCTCGAGGCCGTAGGCCTTCCGTAACGGAATGGCAATCGTCAGAACCATCGCAAAACCTGAATAGATGGCGCCGGCGACGAAGTACGGCGGGAAGATGGTCGTGTGCCAGCCGGGGACTATGGCGATCGCGAAATCGAAGCTCACAACCGTGTGAACGGAAAGCACCAGCGGAGTGGCCAGGCCAGCGAGAAGGAGGTACGCAGACTGATACCGGTGCCAATGCCGCGCGGAGCCGCGCCAGCCCATCGCGAGCATTCCGTAAATGATTTGCTTGGCTTTGCTGGTGGAGCGATCGCGCAGCGTGGCGAGGTCAGGAATCAGACCGACAAACCAGAACAGCAAAGAAACCGTGCCGTAAGTCGAAACTGCGAACACGTCCCAAATGAGCGGGCTGCGGAATTGCGGCCAAATGCCCATCACGCTGGGATACGGGAACATCCAGAACGCGTACCACGGGCGGCCGGTATGAATCAGAGGGAAAATGCCAGCGCAAGCCACGGCGAAGAGCGTCATCGCTTCTGCAAAGCGGTTGATCGAAGTGCGCCACTTTTGGTTGAGCAAAAAGAGAATGGCGGAAATGAGTGTTCCGGCGTGCCCGATACCGATCCACCAGACAAAGTTGACGATGGCGAAGCCCCAGCCGATGGGTATGTTGATGCCCCAGATGCCGACGCCCTTCATGATCAGCCAGCCGATGGCGATGTTCATTACGCCGAATATGCTGAAGGAGATCAAGAAGCCGATATACCAGCCAAGCGAGGTGCGCCTGGTCAGAACAATCGCGCTGATCTTGTCCGTGACCGAAGCGTAGGTGTGCCCAGGTCCAAGAACGGGAGTGAGCCGCGTAATCTTGGGAGAATTGATTGGCGGCTCGCCGGCGCTCATGCCTTCTCCAGTTCAGGATTCGGATTGCGAACCGCCGCAAGATACGTCGTGCGCGGGCGCGTGTTCAGTTCACCTAGAATAGGATAGTTTCGGGTCTGTGCTTTCAGCTTAGCCACGCGGCTGTTGGGATCTTTGGCGTTGCCAAAAACGATGGCCTGAGCAGGACACGCGGACTCGCAGGCAGTAACAATTTCGCCGTCCTTAATGGGGCGGTTCTGCTTTTCCGCTTCGATGCGCACATTGTTGATGCGCTGCACGCAGTACGTGCATTTTTCCATGACGCCGCGGCTACGCACAGTAACCTCCGGATTGCGCAGGAGCTTGAGCGACGGCGTCTCCCAATCCTGGAAGCGGAGAAAATTGAATCGGCGCACTTTGTAGGGACAGTTGTTTGAACAATAGCGCGTGCCGATGCAGCGGTTGTAAACCATGTCGTTCAAGCCTTCCGCGCTGTGCACGGTGGCGCCGACAGGGCAAACCTGCTCGCAAGGCGCGTTCTCGCACTGCTGGCACGGAACTGGCTGGAAATAGGTCTGTGGATTGGCGAGTGCGTCATAATCCGTCGCGGAGGGATCGCCAGTCTCCGTATTCAGCTTTGCATAGTAGCGATCGATGCGAATCCAGTGCATCTCCCGGCCGCGCATGACCTGATCCTTGCCCACAACCGCGATATTGTTTTCCGACTGGCAGGCGATGACGCAAGCGTTGCAGCCATTGCAGCTATTCAAATCAAT
>JBGPLB010000270.1:0-5255 GCA_041486245.1 Candidatus Acidiferrum sp. | reverse complement strand
GGCGACGTGACTGAATACCCGATGCCGGATCCGCAAGCCAAGGACCCGCACACATTGCTCTTTGCGCCAAACGGAAACATTTATTTTACAGTGCAAGGCGGGAACATGGTGGGAAGGCTAAACCCGATGACGGGGGAAGTGAAAGTGGTCAGTTCACCGACGCCGAAGTCGAATCCCTACGGCATGGTGGTGAATTCGAAAGGCGTGCCATTCTTCGTCGAGTTTGGGAGCAACAAGGTGGCCAGCCTTGATCCGGACACGCTGGCCATTCACGAATACGTGTTGCCGCATGTGGATTCGCATCCCCGGCGCGTGGCCATTACTCCGGACGATGTGATTTGGTATTCCGATTATTCGCGCGGCTACTTGGGGCGACTCGATCCCAAGACGGGCAAGATTTCCGAGTGGACATCTCCTGGCGGGCCGCGGTCCAGACCTTACGGCATAACTGCTGTCGGAGACATCATCTGGTATAGCGAATCGAACACCAAGCCGAATACCGTCGTGCGGTTTGACCCCAAAACGGAGAGATTCCAAACGTGGATCATCCCTTCAGGCGGAGGCGTGGTGCGCAACATGGTGTCCACTCCCGAGGGCAATTTGTGGCTGGCGTGCAGCGGGGTGAACGGGATCGCCTTTGTCGAGGTGAAAAAATCCGCGAAAATGTCTTCGCACAACTGACTAGCCGCGCTAGCGGGACTGGAGACCAGCTTAAGTAGAGGACCGAGGCAGAGGGTACAACTTAAGAGAGATGAAAGAGCCGATTCGCGAGAAATCCTTGTCGAGAGTGAAGACAGTGGCCCCTTGTTCCAGGGCGATGGCGGCTATCAGAGTATCCACAGTAGTCAGACTGATGCCCTTCGACCGGCCCAACCTGAAAATGCTTGCTGCCTCCCGGTAAGTTGAGAAACCGCGCGGCTCGAACATTTCCCATAGGGAAAGAAACTGCTCCACTTGGCTCACATCCCGCGTGAGACCCTGAAGAATCTCTGTGACTATGATCCCGGCGAGTGCGAACGGCTCCGCGTCCGCAATCATTCGCCGTAATTCAGCGCCCGCGCGGCCTGGCGAAGTACTGAAAAAATCGATCCAGACTGAGCTATCCACCAGGATCAAACGCGGTTCCTGCGCATGGCTCTAAGATCGCCCTTCCAAATACCTCGTCCGTAGTAGCGAAGGATGCCTTTCCGCGTTTCTGAGCTCACGAGCAGATGTAGTGCCCTATCGACGATCGCTCGCTTGGTTTTGAGCCGTGTGAGCTTGCGGGCCTTGCGGACCAATTCATCATCAATTTCAATATTCGTTCTGGCCATGCTCATAAGCATACACCATTTCTCTGAAATTCGGTGTAATGGAATGCGGGGGGGCATTCCGCTTCGAGCATTACGGCTGCCAGTCACAATCCAGTGTGCCCATGCTTCCGATGGGCGGACCGTCGGGCGGCTCGACGGGGACGGTGAGGTCGATGCGCTTGGGATCTTTCTCAAACAGCTCGATCCGGGTTACAGCAAATATAAGATGTGCGCGATCGGAGCCGACTTGTACTGCAGCTGGGGCGTTAAGCCAATCCTTCAATTCGCGAAGTTTCAGCAAGGCCACGGCGCGAACTTCATCACTGGCATGGTCGTTGGCGGCAAGCGCCATAAGGTCGTACAAAACGACGTCGTCAACCACGCTCACGATTGCTCCGTGATAGCCAGTCGGGTGCAGCGATTTCCAAGTCGCCCCGAGCACCGCTTCAATGACTTCATCAAGACTCGGATTATCGGCGTTGCGCGCGTGGAACTCCACGAGCCGCGCAGCGCGCTCCGGATTAAAGAGAAACTGCAGCGTGTGTTGCGCGGCGGACTCCGCCGGCGCGAGCGCGTCAAATGCCGGGCTGGTATGAATCTTGAAACCCTCGCGATCGCGCGGGTATTCCGGCGGACGCGGCGGAATGATCTTTAGTAGCGATTCCGGGAGTGAAAGTGCTTCCGGCTTGAGCGTCGCGAGCACGGCGGCGAGCGCGCGGCGCTGTTCGGCGGGCGCGACTATTTGTGTGGGAACTTCTCGGTCACCGCGCAAGGCAAAGGTGTAGTCCATTCCTCCCAACAGCTTGCTGGCGGCTTCCACCTGGTAGCGATGGAACATGTAGATGGGCGCGAGAACGTCTTCGATGGTGGCGAGTGGCGCGCCCTCGCGAATATTGTTTTCGCCAAAACGCCGAAGCGCTGCGGCGCGAACCTGCATGACGCGGTTCAGCTCGTCCACGGCGTTGGAGCCGCTATCCCAAAGATGCGCAACGCTGCTGGAAGAACCTGCTGGGCGCGCATCCTGGTCGGTGAGATAGCGAAGTCCATGGCCGAACGCGTCGCTCAGAATTCTGTCGAGCGTAGCGTGTTCGTCCGTGCCGGGCGCGAAGTCGCTATAGCCCCACGTAATCGACACTTTGTCCCAAGCGCCGATACTCGTGGCATAGGCGTCGCTGAGATCGGGTATGCCGTCGGCAGCGAGCTTTACGAGCGGCGGGGGATAGTCCATTACAGAAGACCGGTTCACCGTGCTAGACGAATAGTTGTGCATCAGGCCCAGCGTGTGGCCGACTTCGTGTGCGGCAAGCTGGCGGAGCCGTGCCAGCGCCATGTCCATCATTTTCGGCGAAAGCGGTTTGGTTTTTTCGTAGGGAGCGAGCAAGCCTTCGGCGATCAGATAGTCCTGGCGCACCCGAAGCGAGCCGAGTGTGACGTGGCCTTTGATAATTTCGCCGGTGCGTGGATCTATTACGGCCGCGCCGTAAGACCAGCCGCGCGTGGCGCGATGTACCCACTGGATGACGTTGTACCGCAGATCCATCAGGTCCGCGCCTTCGGGCATTAGCTCCACGCGGAAGGCATTCTTGTACCCGGCGGCTTCAAACGCCTGATTCCACCAGCGCGCGCCTTCAAGCAGCGCGGAGCGAATCGGCTCCGGCGCGCCGCGATCGAGGTAGTAGGTGATGGGCTGAACTGGTTCGCTAACGGGGGCCTTGGGATCTTTTTTCGCTAGGCGGTGGCGGGCGATGAAGCGCTTGACGATGGGCTCGCTCACCGGTGTTGCATAGTCCAGGTACGCGATCCCGAAAAAGCTGCTTCGAGGATCATAGACGCGCGGCTTGTAGCCTGGAGGCGGAAGCTGCACGAAGGAGTGGTGCTCCCGTACGGTGATGGATTCGGGCGAAGGCGTAACCTCGCGCACCCACGGCCCGGGCTCGTCCCCGGAAAACGTGAGCGTTGCTTCGACTTCCGTGTTGAGAGGAAAGTTTTTGGTTCGCGGAAAGTAAATAGCGCATCGCGAGGGATCGAGCTTGTAAGATCCTTGCTTTGTCCTGCGAAGTGTTGCAGGAATGCCGTGGGCGTCGCGCAGGAAGAAATCGGTCGCGTCGACCAGCGCGTGGCCGTTTTCCTCCGCTGCCACCGTGAAGCCCCAAAGCGCCGATTCCGCGAAAGAATCGTGAACAGCGCGGCGTTCATCCTCATCGCTGGTGACCGCGCGATATTCCAGATTCTCTTCGATCAGCAGAACCTTGGGGCCGCTTCGTTCGAACCGAACGATAGCCGTTTTGCCAAGCTGGCCGCGGTCGAGGCCGATGTCGTTCGAACCAACGCCCGCTGGAAGGCCGCTCTGGTAAAGGAATTCCGTGCTCCACTTATCGATTTCGAGCCACAGTTTGCCCTGCTTGGCGTCCCAATAAATATTGAAATAGCCGGGAAACTTTTGCGCGCCCGCGGTCTTCTCGCCAATGGTCGGCGTCTGGGCCGCGTCGGGACCAGCCGCCACGCCAGCAAGGGGCAGACACAGGAAACTGAGCAGAAAAAGACACCAGGAACGTTTCAGCATGTTCAGCGCCTCCGAAACGAAGAAACGTTTTACAACAAAAGACGCTTGGGGCGGAGGAAAATCCTGTCTGCTATACTGGGACGAAATCGCGAGCATCTCAAACTTGCAAAAACTTCGCATATCGATTGTGCAGTACCTGAACACAGCGCCGCTCGTTTGGGGCTTTACGAACGGGCCGTTTGTCGCCAAATATGATTTGTCTTTCACCGTGCCATCGCAATGCGCCGAAGCTCTGCGCAGCGGTGCGGCCGACATCGCCATCATTCCGGCGATTGAGTATCAGCGCATCCCGGACCTCCTCGTTTTGCCGGACTTGGCGATCGCCTCGCAGAATCGCGTGCGCAGCCTGTTGATTGTTGCGAAAAAACCCATCGAGCAGGTTCGCAGTTTCGCGCTGGACCTGAGCTCGCGCAGCACGCAAGCGCTGACGCGAATCCTTGCCTCTGAACACTGGAAGATTAAACCCGATTTTTTAGAAGCCGAGCCCGATCTGCGCGCGATGCTGGAGAACGCGGACGCCGCCCTGCTTATTGGCGATCCCGCACTGCGAATTTCCATCGCGATCGAGAAAAAAAGCACAGTCAGCCCGCAAGGACGCGCCGTGTGCCAGGCGGCCACGCTGGGAATCGCCACCGCCGAGATTTTTCATGTCTACGACGTGGTCGGCGAGTGGCGCCAATGGGCCAGCCTGCCTGCAGTCCTGGCTGTTTGGGCTGCGAGACCCGAGGTCATTACTCCAGAGGTGCTCGCCGATTTTGCGGCGTCCCGCGACTTCGGGCTAACTCAGATCGCGGCTATCAGCCTGCAAGCAGCGAGTGAACTGGAGCTGCCTCAACAAGCTCTCGAGTCCTACCTCCGGCACAATATTGACTTTTCCCTGGGCGAAGCAAATCGCCGCGGCCTGGAAAGATATTTTCAGGAAGCCGCAAGATTAGGCTTGATCCAAAAAGATAAGGCGATCGCGTGGGCCACTGCGCCGAAGGAAGCGGCCCAGGTTTCGGCAAAGTAGCGGCAGGACATGTTTACCGTGAGATTCGAAGTGCCGTGCCCGGCTGATAGCTGTGCTTAGCGATTATGCGTCGCAACCGGTAGAATTATTATGCAACGAAGCAAAGGAACAACGTGGGACTGACAAAGCAAGAAGCGCTGGACATGCTGCAATCCGACGACCTGGTGGGCGTGGGCATGGCCGCGCACCAGATGCGTCTGAAGAAAAATGATCCGCGAGTCGTGACTTACCAGATCGACCGCAACATTAACTATACGAATTTCTGCACGGAGTACTGTTCGTTCTGCGCGTTTTACCGGCCATTAGGCGCAAAGGACGGGTACATCCTTTCCTTCGAAACCATCTACGAAAAGATCGAAGAGATGCTTGAGCTCGGCGGCACGGGAATTTT
>JBGPLB010000269.1:0-5308 GCA_041486245.1 Candidatus Acidiferrum sp. | reverse complement strand
GGACACGGAGTATGAATACCAGTACATGAGCGCGACGAGAGCGATGAGGGATTCCGCCAGCCCACTGAGGATGGCCGCCGGTCGCCAGGAAACGGCCTGGAAGAATGGCAGCGCTTTGCTCCAGCGTGTGGGAAGCAAAGACAGAAACGGCCCAAGAACGTAGATCCACATATCCTGTCCAACATTTATTATAAGAGAGACAAACGTATTGCGAGGAATTCACTCCGGATTGGCAATCCAAAAAGTAACAGCCGGGGAGATGTTCAGGAATCAACTATACCGGCTATGCGACGAGCCGGTAGACCTGAGCATCGGTGAAAAGGCGGAATAACTCGGCGTCGATCTCTTCATCGCGGACGCAAAGCTTAAGAATATCGAGCGCGCGGTCAGTCGGAACGGCCCTCTTGTACGGACGGTCGGAGGCAGAAAGCGCGTCGAAAATGTCGCAGATGGTCATCATCTTGGCCTGAACGGGAATCTCCGGAGCGGTCAGGCCATTCGGGTAGCCTCGACCGTTGAGTTTTTCATGGTGGGCGCGTGCAATTTCCGGAATGCCGCGATACTCCTGTGTCCAGGGAATTTGCGCCAGAAAATTAAAACTGTGGGTAACGTGTGATTCGATTTGGCGCCGTTCGTTTGAGTCGAGACTGCCACGCGGTATCGAAAGGTATCTCACTTCCTCCGAGGTAAGGTAGGGGCGCTCGGCTCCGCGCGGGTCACGATAGGACTTCTGGGAGATTTCCGTCAGCAAGTCGAACTCACTCGAGGGGAGAATCGTCGGCTCGTTGGCTCGCACGATAAAATCAACGTAGCGGTCTAATTCGGCGAGGCGGCGGCCGGCTTCGCCATCGAGCAGCTTCAAGCGCACACGCGCTTCCGCTTCCTTGCGAAAATGTCCGAGGAGCAGATCCAACTTTTGTTCGGCGATGCGCGCTTCGATGTCCCGCCGGATGTAATCAAAGCGATCCAACAAACGAGACAATTGAAGCGGGTAGAGTTTTTTGGCCTTTACCAGAACTTCTTCGCGGACTCCGACCTTGCCGAAATCGTGGAGCAGCGCGGCATAACGAAGCTCTTTCATCTGTTCGCGAGAAAAGCGCACATCCGAGTAAGGCCCCTGAGGCTCGCGATCCACGGCCTCGGCGAGAGCAAGCGTCATCTGGCAGACGCGCTGAGAGTGACCGGAAGTAGTGGGATCGCGCTGCTCGATAGCCTTGACCGCGGCGTTCACAAAACCATCAAAGAGATTCTCGATGTCGCGGTAGAGCTGTGAGTTCTCATATGCGACGGCCGCTTGCGATGCGAGGGACAACCCAAGCCTCACGGCGCGCTCGGGAAAAGGATGAACGTGCCTCCGTACTGTCATCGCATCCGTCAGCCGCGCTTTCGGGTGGCGCTTGCAGTTGATCAACTGAAGCACGCCGAGGACCTCGCCCTTTCCGTTTTTCATGGGCAAGGTGATTAAGGAGCGTGTGCGGTATCCCGCTTGCTCGTCGAAGGAAGAATTGAAATGGAAGGGCCGTGTCTTTGGGATACGGTAGGCGTCAGCCAGCTCGATGACATCGCCGTGAAGGGCGCAGTAGCCTGCCATCGAAGATTCCGTGATGGGAAGCGTGTGTTCGGTGTAAGGAAACTGCACGCTGTCGTTCTGGGTCAGCCGAAAGCGCAACCGCGGCGTGATGACCGTGCCGTCGGCAGCTTTCTGCCCAGGATCGTTGGAATCCCCGCCGCCTTGCTCCACCAAATAAAGTGACCCCGCATCAGCGCCGGTGATCTCCCGGGCTTTCGATAAAATGAGCGCAAGGAGGCGTTCCACATCGCGCGTTTCGGAGAGCGCGATACCGATTCGATTTAGCTCTTCAAGCTCGCGCCCCGCCTGTGAGGCGGACAAGCCGGCACGGCGGGAAGCAGCCAATTGCTTGCGCAGCGGTTTTTTGGCTTTGGCCATGATGACGAACGTGAAGGAGGCCTTTATCGCCCAACTGCCTGGCGCGGGCAGATTATAGCGGAAGCGTGCGAGCGAGGCACGCAGAGGTCCGCGAGCGGCAAAACAAGGGCACAAATTTGCCGGTTTAGTTGTACCCTCTGGAAGGGCCAGGGCGGTAAATGAGGCGAAAAAACAAGTAATCAGTAGGCGTCACAGCCTTTCGCCGCCGGAAAGGGTCTGCTAGCGTGAGAACAGGGTTGCCGGGTACGGGTGTGGGCACGGGTTCGGAAAGCAAGCGGCGTGGAGAAATCTTGTGCGGATCGTAAGCGGCGGCATGACCGATCTGGGTCGTGTGCGCACGAACAACGAGGATTGTTTCCGCATTGTCGAACCGCTGAATCTTTTTGTGCTTTCTGACGGAATGGGCGGGGAAGCTCACGGAGAAGTTGCCAGCGAGCTTGCGGTGGAAACCATCGTTAAGTTTTGCATGGATCCGCAGGCGGATGCCGGAAGCGCGCTGCTCAGCAATCCGGAACCGAGCTGGAGCGAAAAGACCAGGCGGCTGACGAGCGCCGTGCATCTGGCGAACAAGAACATTTATGAGGCAGCGGAAGCGCATCCGGAACAGCATGGGATGGGAGCAACGCTGACGGCGGCCTGGATCGATGGCTCGAAATTAAGCATCGCGCACGTAGGAGATTCGCGGGCGTATCTGCTAAGGGGCGGCACTTTGCAGCAGCTCACCAGCGATCATTCACTGGTGGCCGAGCAGGTGCGGCGGGGCATTTTGACGGCGGCGGAAGCGGAAGAAAGCGAAATGCAAAGCGTTCTTCTCCGCGCGCTGGGAGCCTTGCCGGACATAGAAATAGATACCGAGGAGCACACGTTGTTTGCCAGGGACATTTTGATGCTCTGTTGCGACGGGCTGACGCGCATGGTCACCGAACCGGAGATCGCGGGGACCTTGCAGGCCGAGCCGGACCCGACGAGAGCCGCGGAGAAACTTATCGAGTTGGCTAACGAGCGCGGCGGCGTGGACAACATCACCGTGATTGTCGTACGTGTCGGCTCGGAATCCAGAGGTTGGTTTTCTTGGCTGCGCCGTGGGGCGCGGAAAAAAGCGGCCGGAAACGGCACCGCAGGAGGACTGTGAGATGGCGAAACTCAGCCTGATGTTTGATGAGAAGACGGTCAAGGAGGTGCCGGTGGGCAGCCGGCCCGTGAGCATCGGACGCTCGCCAGACAACGATCTGCCCGTCGACAACCTGGCCGTCTCGAACTATCACGCCCGCGTTTATTTTGAGGGTGGCCGGCTAGTGGTGGAAGATCTCGACAGTCTGAACGGAACTTTTGTGAATGATCTGCGCGTGGAGCGCGCCACGCTCCACGATGGGGACTCCATCTGGATTGGCAAACATCACATCAAAGTCGATGCTTCGGGTGATGCTCCTGTACCGTGGGATACCGGGCGCAAGGCCAGCGCTCCGCGCATCAACGAAACCATGGTTCTGGACACCAAGGCGCGGCGGGACATGCTGCAGCAAGCCGCGGCGTCGGGCGAACGAATGCAATTTGCGTCCGGACGGCTCAAGGTTCCTACGCTGGTTGTGCTTGGGGGGCGAACGGATCAAAAAGAGTACATGCTCACGAACAAGCTGACAGTCATCGGCAAGTCTGCGATGGCTACGGTAAAGCTCAAAGGCTGGTTCAAGCCACTCATGGCCGCGCAGATCAACCAGCGAGATGACGGCTACTACATCGGCCCAGGAGACAAAATGCCGTTGGTGAACGGCAAGCCGATTACCGGACCCGTACGCCTAAATGACGGTGATGTCATCGAGGTGGGCGGCGCTCGGATGAATTTCGTCTACCGCGAATAGCGCGCGAACTGCGATGGCGGCTCCGTCAGGCGGATGGTGGCAGCGGCGGGGCGGATTCGGCCTCTACGAACTTCTCCAGTCATGGTGGCGCCACCGCGTTTCGTTCATCATCAGTTTGGTCACTACGTTAGTTGCTCTGAGCATTTATTACCTTACTTTCCTCGGCGAAAGACCCACACCGATTTTCGTGTTTCTGCAGCGCCTGGAATACAACTCTCTCGATACAAGGTTCCGGTATCGGCCCGCGAATGCGACGCCCGTCGATCCGCGTATTGTGATCGTGGATATCGACCAGCACTCACAGGAAGTACTTGGGAAATGGCCCTTCTCGAGGACGCACTTTGCCAAAATGCTGGACGTCTTGCGAGAAGATGGGGCAAAAGTTGCGGCCTTCGACATCACCTTCGACAAACCTGACCGTACCGTGGAACTGATGCGGAAAATCTGGAAGGATCTGGAGACAAGGAAAAAAAACGGAGAGCCGGTAGATCCCAAATATGAGATCTGGTTGCAACAGCTCGTTGCGGAAAACGATGCCGATCGGCAGTTTGCCAGTTCGATTGATCGTTTTGGACCGGTAGTCCTCGGGAGCTTCTTTCTAAAGAAAGAAGAATTGAAAGGCATCGACGATGCAACGCTGGACCAGTATGCGGAACTGATCGATTGGTATTCTATTACAAGGACTGCTTTGAATCCTGCGACAGGAAAGCAGGAATTCTTGGAACTGGTGAGGAAATACGAACAAGAGGGGAATTTATTTGCCGCAACGGTTGCGAACATTCCTGCTTTGGCGAATCCGGAAAACCCAGAAAAAACTTCCATAGGATTCTTCAACATTTCGGCCGACCCGGACGGAGTTTTACGGCGGACGACCCTGGTTCTCCCGTTCGGCAGATCCAAAGACATTAACGATTGGCAGATGTTTGGCTCCCTGGAAGTTCAGGCTGTAAGGCTTTATCTAGGATTGCCCACCTCTCAATTGTCCGTGAACTTTAATCAAATTGGAGTGGTTAGTGTCAACTTCGGGGACAGGCTGAAAATCCAGCCGGATTACACGGGCCACATGCAGATTAATTACCGCGGTCCCCGTCGAAGCTATCCGTATGTCTCGATAGCCGACGTGCTGACGAGAAACTTTCTGCCAGGAACATTCAACGGAAACATTGTATTAATCGGGGCCTCCGCGACAGGGATCGGTGACCAACGGTCAACACCCTACGGGGGAATCGACTATCCCGGCGTGGAAGTGCACGCGAATGTGATCGACAACATGCTCAATCACGGATTTCTTGTACGCGGCGCCAAACAAGCCTTATGGGACTTTGTGGCGATTTTGTTTTTGGGCATACCGCTTGGCATCTGGATGGCTTTGGTGCAGCCGCGGTGGATGTGGTTCGGGGCGGGCTTGCTGATCCCGCTTGTGGCCGTGGATTATGGCGCTTTTCGACACGGGTGGTGGTTGAACTTCACCGTTCCGGCGATGACGCTTACTGGCAACGTG
>JBGPLB010000268.1:0-5403 GCA_041486245.1 Candidatus Acidiferrum sp. | reverse complement strand
CAATGCTGTCAACAATTCCGGCAACGCGCCTGTCACGGGCACGCACGAAAGGGTCTACACCGATCGTCCCTCAAATGCTGCGCCTACAACGCCTGCAAACACTCCGAACACGCCTGTCGTGAATCGGCAACCCGAACCGAGGAATCAACCGGCGCCACAGAATCTCCACAGTCAGCAGAATCAGGAGCGCCCAAGATACGACCAGCCGAAGCCCCAACCTCGGCAACCGGAAGAACAAAAGAAGGATCAGAAACCTGCAAAGCCTCCGAAGGAAGACAAGCCTTCGAAGAACAACAAATAGCCTTTTTTTCAGATCCGGTCTCCGGGCGGGTCGCGCGCCAAACGGCACGCGCCCCGCTCGTCTTGTTTGCGCCTCCTAATTCGCGCTCCGATGTGAAATTTTCCGCCCATCTCGCGTAAGATTCTTGCTCCCGGGCATGACCGTCAAATCCCCATCTCCGAGCGCCGCCAAACGAACATCTCCCGCCAAGTCCCCTGTCTCGATGTTTGTCATTCCCGGCCTTCCAGAAATTCGCAAAGGCCACAACCTGGCCAACCTGATAGCGCTCTCCGCTCGTCGCGCCAAAATCGCCTTCCAAGATGGGGACATTCTCGTCGTCGCTCAAAAAATAATTTCAAAGGCCGAAGGGCGTACCGTTCACCTCTCGACGGTCCGTCCTTCCTCCCAGGCGGCAATGTTGGCGAGGAAACTCTCCAACGATCCTCGCTTCATCGAAGTCGTCCTACGCGAGTCTCGCCGCATCGTTCGCTCCGACCGCGTCCTGATCGTTGAAACCCATCACGGTTTCGTCTGCGCCAATGCAGGCGTCGACCATTCGAACGTCCCTCGCCGTGATGGCGTCACCCTGCTCCCGAAAAATCCCGACCCCTCCGCCCGCCGCCTGGCAGCAGCGGTGAGCAAACAAACTGGTAAACGCCTCGCCGTCATCATCAGCGACACGTTCGGTCGTCCCTGGCGCTTGGGGCTAGTTAACGTAGCCATCGGCGCATCGGGCGTCCCTGCGCTTGTCGATCTTCGCGGCACGCGCGATCGCCACAAGAAACTTCTCCGCGCCACGGTTCTCGCCGTCGCCGACGAACTAGCCTCAGCCGCTGGTCTCCTGATGGGCAAAGCAGCAGGGACGCCCGTCGTCGTTATTCGCGGCTACACCTACCATCCCGCGCAAGATCCCGCCTACCGCATCATCCGCCCCGCCAACGAAGACTTATTCCGCTAAAGCCCGGGAACGCCAATCTCCAGATTGGCGTCACCTCCGTGTTGCCTATTGCTTCGCCGTTAGATGTTGGCTTTAACCTGCGAACTGCTCGATCCGTAACTCCTGTCCTGAGGTTCATCACCGACACTCCGCGCATGATCACCATTTAACCTTCCACTCATCCCCCGCCTTTTCCCCTTGCGACCATCCGCCTCTCCCCGGCATCCTTATCTCTCCATGTCTCTCTCAAAAAAACTCACGGTCACGGCACTCGCCGGCGGTATCGGCGCATCGAAGCTTCTCCTCGGCCTCTCCCATGCCATGGATCCTCGCGACCTCACCGTCATCGTTAACACCGGCGACGACATCGTTATGCACGGTCTGAGAATTTCTCCCGACCTGGACATCGTCACCTACACGCTCGCTGGAGTCGTCGATCCCACGAAAGGCTGGGGCATGCGCGGCGAGACTTTTCATTTCCTCAAGCGCCTCGCCATATACGGTCGCGAAACCTGGTTCAATCTCGGCGATCGCGATCTCGCCACGCATATTCACCGCACCGCGATGCTTGCCCAAGGAAAAACTCTCACCCAGGCGGCCGACTCCATTCGTCACGCTCTCGGCGTCAAATCCCGCATCCTCCCCATGTCCGATCAGCCCATTCCCACCATCATCGAAACCCGCGACGGCAATATGCATTTTCAGGAATATCTCATCAAGCATCGCACCGAGCCGGGAGTCCGGGGCATTCACTTCGCAGGCATAAAACACGCGCACCCCGCTCCCGGCGTCCTCGAAGCCATCTGCGACGCCGGTCGCGTCATCATCTGCCCCAGCAATCCGCTCATCAGTATCGGCCCGATTCTCGCCGTGCCTCGCATTCGAGAACAGTTGCGCGCCCGCAAGGAAAGCGTCATCGCCGTCTGTCCGATTGTCGGCGGTAAATCCCTGAAGGGTCCCAGCGACAAAATGCTCATACAGCTCGGCTCCGGCTCCTCCGCCTCCGCCGTTGCCAAGCTCTATGCCGATTTCACCGGCACCTTCGTCATCGACCGCCGTGACGCCTCCCAAGCCGACACCATCCGCGCTCTCGGCATGCACGTCGCCATCCTCCCGACCGTCATGCGCACCCGCTCCGACAAACGCAAGCTCGCCCGCGCCCTCCTCGCCCTTTAACGGACTGCTCGCCTATCCTCGAGCCCTTGCAGCCCTTCGCCGGTCACGGATCAAATGTGAGTTTCCGATACCTCGGCCGCTCCGCCATGTGCAGAGCCCGGAATTCAACTCAGGGAAGCTAGCAGTTGCACTACGCTTTTCCGGTACTGGTACTCAGTTGAAAGGGTCGTCTTAGGAAGAAAAATCTCAGCAAGCCTGCGACTTCTTGTCGATCTTTGGGTTTGGGTCGAGCAACTACGGTCCCGCTCGGGTGTGTCCAGTCGGGAGCCTCCGGACGGGCCGTCGGTAGAAGCGGCTAGCTCGCCTAGCCGTCGATTGAAAGCGACAATCAGGAGGAAGACCATGAAACGACTCATCGGCATGTTGGTGAGCGCGGTGGCGCTACTGGTGTTGGCGGAGGGGGTCCATGCTCAGGATCAACTCGTACCCGCTGGTACGCTTCTGCAATGCACCTTGAACGAGCCGAATTTCTCTTCGGCGACTGCGGCCGTTGGCGATCCGGTGTTGTGTCACTTGAGAACCATGCAAGAGTTCGGCAGACCCGTGTTCCCCAGAGGCAGCATGCTCGGCGGCCATCTCGAAGCGGAGAAGGACCCTGGGCATTTCTTCGGCAAGGGCTACCTCAGAATCACGTTTGACCGGGTGATCCTGCCGAGCGGGGATTTGCCCGTCCCGGCTAAGGTCATCATGGCCCGCGGCTATAAGGTTGACAAGCAAGGCAGCATCGACGGCAAGGGGCATCCGAGACGTGACGTTGTCGAGTGGATGCTTCCACCCATGTGGCCATGGAAGGTGATCAGCTTGCCGTTCCGCGGGCCACGGCCAACCTTGAAGGGAGAGGAACCGATGCAGCTGCGGTTGATGGATGACATCGTGATACCGCGCAGCCTGGCGCAATTCAGCCATCCGGACCGCCCGCCGTACGCTTCTTCCACACGTCCGAGCTCATACATCGCCGCGCCGCGGACAAACGCGATGCAGCAGGCGGTGGAGAAGAGCGCGAGTACCGCGAACGAAACCACTGGAACGATGCAAGTCATCGGACAGCCGCCCGTCAGTGGGCAGACCAGCCAAAGACTTACGATACTGGTGACGAAATCGAACCAGATGTATGAAGTGGAAAGGTACCAGAGGGATGGGAACCTGTTGCTGTTCCAGGACACCCAAGGGAGAAAGGGCGGGGTGGACGTCAACGAAGTGGATTGGCGGAGGACCACCGGGCTGACGGGTGAAGTACGTTCCGCGGACAAGCCGTTAATTTCTCGACAAACGAATTAATGGAACAAATCTGAGGGAACTTAGCGAAGTTTGACTCCCACTGTTGCGATTCGCTACAGGACGGTGGGTGTGTGTTGAACAGGTATGGAATCGGAAGAGTGCTTGGAAGCTGACACCCTAACCGGTCGCGCACTAGTGGGTCAGTTTCCGGGAACGCGGGTGATCTCAATGGGTCGACGCAACACTTTCTAATAGCCTGATCCAACAGTACTTCCCGATACAACCGATCTGTCGGGCTGTACTCAATCAGAACCTAGCCAGGGCAGTGTTCCGTTTGATTCAACACTTGTAAGCGATTCTAGCCTTTGAGACTCCAGCAGTTAGACTTTGAGCTTAGTGTTGCGTCGACCCATTGAGACCGCCCGACTTACCGGGACTTGGGCCATTGCCGAGCTGATCGAAGGCGTGGTTTAATTTGGTCCGAGTCGGCAGGAAATTCCAAGGTCGGGAACATGAACAAGAATGACATCCTCATCAATCTGTCCGAGTCTGAGAATACGAGAATTGGCAAAGAGGACTTTGCCAATCAATCTCTTCCGCAGAAAATCTTTTCAGCCATTTGGGCTGTCGAGTCGGAAGTCAATAACGGTGGATTTTCCCAATACTTTTCCAACGACAGCGCGGAATCTGCATCATTCGTTGTGAAAGCCCTCGAAACGATCAGGGCTCCAAAAACCGCGAGCATCTGCAATCGCGCCATCGCCGTCGCTTTTCCTGCTGGATTACCCCAGACGCCGGAAACTATCCGCTCGATTGCAGTCGATTTCGCACAAGAAATACTCGAAGAATTAGAGCCTCTAGACCAAGAGTTCATGGCATACCCGCACAACCTCACCGACTTGCTCTTTGCGTATGTATCCGAAAATTCCAAGGAGTTTGGGACGTTGCCCAAGCCAGATGATGCCTAGCCCGCGCATTCAGGCGGCCCAGATGTCCGCTCAGGCTAACCAGGCACTGACCAAGGTTGCAGCGTCATTAAGCCATGTATACTTCACGCATGACGAATGGAGCGGACAAGAAACCGAAGCTGGGTGACATGGCGGTGCTCACCAAATTACCACCGGGAATGCTGAACGATTTGCCGATGGAAGACCAAAAGGCCATATCTGAAATCGTTGGGAAACCAATTCTACCGCGCGAATACGACGGTGTTGGAAGAGCAGCGCTTGAATTCAAGGACAGTGAGGGAGCAATTCATTTTATTTACGTCGCCTCGGAATTCATCAAAGAAGCCGTATTGACAGAAAATGAGATTCCAATCGTGGCAGGTCCGCTCACGGGATACATGGATGTTCTCGTTGCTACGCTCAACGAAGAATGTATTACTGCAAGAATCGTGCGGATTGAAGATGTCGACCCGGTGAACCGACCCGATTGGGCATGCACGCCTGGAGATGAAGTGTACGTTGTTGTTCTGCGTGACAACCGTGAGGCCGCATTAGAGTTGACCCGTTGGGTCTCACGTGTGTGCTTGAATTGTGAAACCATACTCATGCCAAGAGTCCGCGCATGTCAAAAGTGTGGAACACCCCATCTGATGGAACCTGGCCACAAATCCTAGAGCAGCTTGGCCCAAATCCTGGTAAACGCTGCCAGCTCAACCGGTCGATGCAACACCTCCTAATCAGTTGATCAGACGAGCCTTCCCCATAGATAACCGATCTGCTGGGCTCCACTCAATCAGAACCTGGCCAGGGTAGTGTTCCGGCTGATCTAACCCTAGCGAGCGATT
>JBGPLB010000267.1:0-5468 GCA_041486245.1 Candidatus Acidiferrum sp. | reverse complement strand
GAAAGCTCTCCTTCACGGGCTCCACGGAAATCGGCAAGATTCTGATGGCCCAGTGCGCGGGCACGGTCAAAAAGCTCTCCCTCGAGCTTGGAGGTAACGCGCCGTTCATCGTTTTCGAGGATGCGGATTTGGATGCCGCTGTCGATGGAGCGATCGCCTCGAAGTATCGCAACACTGGACAAACTTGCGTGTGCACCAATCGCCTTCTGGTGCAAGACTCCGTTTACGATGTATTTTCTGAAAAGCTTGCCGCCGCCGTAAAGAAACTCAAGCCAGCCCCGGGATTGGAAGCAGGTGCGACACAAGGCCCGCTGATTGACGATGCTGCGGTCGATAAGGTGGAAAGCCACATCCGCGACGCACAGGCAAAAGGTGCAAAAATACTCGTCGGCGGACATCGCCACGCTCTCGGTGGCCGCTTTTTCGAGCCAACGATCCTCACCGACGTCACGCCGCAGATGGCGGTGGCGCGCGAAGAAACCTTCGGTCCCGTCGCACCGCTGTTCCGCTTCAAAACAGAAGCGGACGCCATCTCCTTGGCAAACGACACGGAGTTCGGCCTCGCCGCTTATTTCTATGGCCGTGACATTGCTCGTGTTTGGCGCGTCGCCGAAGCGGTGGAATACGGCATCGTCGGCATCAACACCGGAATCATTTCCACCGAGGTTGCCCCTTTCGGCGGCGTCAAGGAATCCGGTTTGGGCCGCGAAGGCTCCAAATACGGCATGGAGGAATTCGTCGAAATTAAATATCTCTGCTTCGGCGGCATCACCGCTTAGACTCTCAGAGATCGTCCTCGGTGCGGAACGCTTCTACTTGTTGATGTCATCCTTCGCTTCCAGCCGCTTCAGCAACGGCTGAAGAAAGGGTTTCGTCGCCTCCGGTGCACCGCTGATTGCTTCCGTCATCTCTTTGGCGGCGGCCGGAAAATCACCCGAATTCGAATCAACCCGTGCTAGCGCAAGGTGGCTGATCCAGTGGTTCGCGTCCTTCTTCGAAACCAACGGATACAGCTCGAAGGCTCGCTTGGCATTCCCCTGGCGTTGTAGCCCGCGGGCATACGAATACAGTTGAATCGCGTTGGCTTTTTCGAGCGCCGTGGAAAGCGCCTTGGCCGATTCTTCTTTTCGTCCCATGGCATCGAGGATCCGCGATTTAGTCTCCCAATTTTCAAAACGCTGTTCATTTTGAATCGACGTTTCTTCCCACTTCAGCGCTTCTTCCAGGTTGTAATTGTTATCCAGGCACCATTGCGCCGCCTCGTCGTATCCGGCCCATGTGAATCCGCCGACATTTCGCAGCTCGTTCTTGACGCTTCGCAATACTACGGCCTTCACGTCCACCGAGATATGAAAGGGAACTGCCAGTTTCTCCCAACGCAGTGTCGCCGCCGCCGAATCCGGCTTAACCTCCTCGAAAGTGTAGGTCAGCGCCTCGCGGAAATCCGCCACTTGCGGCTTGGTCGTCACGCGCAGAGCATCTTCTTTCTCGTCGTAGCTGAAGCTGCCCCACGAACTTGAGTTTTTTGAAAAAATGATTGTCCATTGATCCTTGTCCGGAATGGTGTGCAGTCCATACGTCCCGGCCGATAGTGGTTTCCCTTCGACAGTGACATCGTCGGAAAAGGTGATAGTCGTATTTTCGTTAGCCCCCGCGCGCCATACCTTCCCGTAGGGCACCGTCTTGCCCCAGATCTCCCGCGCGCCTACCTCCGGACGGTGATAGGTAATCGTGATATCCGTCAGCCCGATCCTTTGCGACACCGTCCCACGCTGGCTCACGCGCGGGATGCTCAACTCCGTCGGTTGGCTCCCATTTTTGAATTGAGCGTTCGCTGGCCCCGCCAGGCAGCTAGTACCAACCGCGAGACCTAAAAGAAATCTGAATTTATTGCACATCGGCACACACCTCCATCGTTCTAAAACGAGCTAGATAGGCCAAAGCAAAGCTCCGCTTGGCCTTCTCACCCTTTGTTGCCATAGACGCCCCGCCATTCAATGAGTGAGCAGGCATTGCAGGACGCCGAACTCTTTCCCAGACGGGAAGGTGCTCCGTCTCGTAGGGCTGTCTCGCGCGAGTTCGCTGCGAACTCCGAATTGCCGGCATGCTTGGCTGGCCGAAATAATCTTTACGATAGGAAAATGCTGCCGCAACTATTACCATGATGCCGCGCTTGTATCTCGCAAAAATATCCCGCCGAGGCTGCACATGAAGATCGCGATTCGTTTGTCCGCGCCGATGTTATGGTTGGTGTTGGCCGTTCCCGCCGCCGCTCAGAGTCAGGCGGAGCCCGCGCTCCCTTACTCGCCGAGCTTGAACCTGAGCTCCATCGACAAGTCCGTCGATCCGTGCGTGAATTTCTATCAGTACGCGTGCGGCCGCTGGCAGAAGGACAATCCCATCCCTTCTGATCAAACCTCGTGGAGCGTTTACGGCAAGCTCTACCAGGACAATCTGAACTTCCTCCGCGGAATCTTGGACCAGGCAGCAAAGAGCAGCGCTACGCGTGACACCGTCACCCAGGAAATTGGCGACTTTTATGCGGCCTGCGTCGACGAGTCGGAAGCGGACCGACGCGGCGTCAGCGCCCTCAAGCCGCAATTGCACGCTATTTCGCGCTTGAATTCCGTGCGCGAACTGGCCCCGCTCGTTGCCAACCTGCAGCTCTATGTCGGTGGCTACAGATCGCTTCTGTTTGGCGCGGGGTCCGACCAGGACCCGGACAATTCTTCGCAGGTCATTGCCGTACTCGGCCAGGGCGGGCTCGGTTTGCCCGACCGCGATTACTACACCAAGGATGACGCGAAATCGAAAGAGATTCGCGAGCGCTACGTCCAGCATGTGCAAAAGATCTTTGAACTCCTCGGTGACGGCACGGAGGCCGCGAAGAATATCGCTGAATCCTTGATGCGCATGGAAACCGCGCTGGCCAAGGCTTCGCTCACGCGCGTGGAGATGAGGGATCCCTACAAACTGAAAAACAAAATCGACCTTGTTGCGCTGCGCAAACTCGCCCCGCATTTCGATTGGCAAACCTACTACACCCAGTTGCAGTATCCAAAGTTTGAAGTCCTCAATGTCGCGCCTCCAGAGTTCTTCAAGGAACTCAACCAGCAGCTGGAGGCCGAGCCCCTCGAGAACTGGAAGAACTATCTGCGGTTTCATATCACCGATGCTTCTTCTCCGTATCTATCCTCCCCGTTCGTTGACGAAAACTTTGACTTTTATCGCAGGTACTTGCGTGGCGCCAAAGAGATCCAACCGCGCTGGAAGCGCTGCGTGCAGTACACCGATCACAATCTCGGCGAAGCCCTGGGCCAGGCTTACGTGCGCCGGGTCTTCTCTCCGGAACTCAAGAAAAGCACACTGGATATGGTGTTGCGCATCGAAGCCGCTATGGAACAGCGCATTCGCGCCCTGGACTGGATGAGCCCGGAAACCAAACAGCAAGCGCTCGTCAAACTACACGGCATCCGCAACAAAATTGGCTATCCGGACAAATGGCGCGATTATAGTTCCGCCAAAATCTCGCCGGGTGATTTTCTTGGCGACGTGCAGCGCCTCACCGAGTTCGAACATCGCCGCCAAATCGCCAAAATCGGAAAGCCCGTGGACCACGGTGAGTGGGAAATCAGCCCCACCACGGTAGACGCCTACTACAACCCGCAAATGAACGACATCAATTTTCCGGCGGGCGTACTGCAGCCGCCTCTCTATGATCCCAGAATAGACGACGCCCCCAATTACGGCGATACCGGCGGTACGATCGGCCACGAGCTAACACATGGCTTCGATGATGAGGGCAGCCAGTTCGACGCCATCGGCAATCTCAAGAATTGGTGGACTAAACAGGACCGCGAAAAATTCGATGAGCGAACGAATTGCGTCAGCGACCAATATTCAAAATATGTGGTTGTGGACGATGTGCACATCAATGGCCGTCTCACCATGGGTGAAGACGTCGCGGACCTCGGCGGCGAGATTCTCGCCTATATCGCCTGGCAAGGCGCGACCAAGGACAAAAATCTCCAGCCCATCGACGGCCTGACCCCCGAGCAGCGCTTCTTCATCGGCTACGCCCAGTGGGACTGCGCCAACGAGCGCCCCGAAGATATGCGCATGCGCGCGCAAGTCGATCCGCACTCGCCCGCGCAGTACCGCATCAATGGAGTTGTGATCAACATGCCGGAATTCGCCAAGGCCTTCGCCTGCAAAGCGGGCCAACCCATGGTCAACCCGCCGGAAAAAGTCTGCCGCGTCTGGTAACGGCTTGCTTCAGTTCGGAGTTCGAACCGCGAAACCTGGCTGCGACTGCGCGATGAAAGTCGCAGAGGCCGCCGGCCTCGTTCGAATAAACGCAAGCTTTCGCGATCGCCTGCGGCTCTTGGTGTAACGACCTATCAAGAATCGATACGCGATCTTAGGACTTCGCCGGTTCAGTCGGTTGCGGCGGCGGGGACGGCGGCGTCGGCTTGTAAACCGTCGCTGGCCTCGCCGGCTGATACGTCACCTTGACTTCCTTCTTCTTCGGCTTCTTCTTCTCTCTGCTTCTCACATCTCGGTTGCCCATCGCGTTGTCCTCTCCATACAAATGTTTCACCACTGAAATAGTTTACCTGACTTCAGCTCAGCCGGTTCGGTGTGAACCGCGCCGTCATCTCCATCACTCGGCGATAATAATCCCTCTGTTTCAATCTTCTCCCTGCCGCTTCGTCGATCACAAAAGTCACGTCCGGATGCAGCTGCAAGCACGACGCCGTCACCGACGCCGTAATCGGTCCCTCAATCGCCTCCGCAACCGTCTCCGCCTTCGCTTCACCAGTCGCCAGCAGTAAGATTTTCTTTGCTTCGAGAATCGTCCCGATCCCCATCGTTATCGCGCACTCCGGCATTGCTTCTCCCGCGCCAAAAAACTTCCGGTTATCTTCGATCGTCTCGCTGGTCAAAACTTTCAGCCGCGTCCTCGACCCAAAACTCGACGTTGGCTCATTAAATCCGATGTGCCCATTCCGCCCGATACCCAGAATTTGCAGATCGATTCCTCCAGCCTTGCGAATCGCACGCTCGTAGGAATCGCAATACTCCTCATAGTCCCCGCCGGTCATCCCATCTGGGACATGTATGTTCTCCGGATGAACATTCACGTGCTCGAAAAAATTCTTCCACATGAAACAATGGAAGCTCTGCGGATGCTCCGCCGCCAGTCCCAAATATTCATCCAGATTAAACGTCACCACCTTCGAGAAATCCAGCCCTTCTTCTTTGTGCAGCCTCACAAGTTCACTGTACATCCCCAGCGTCGTGCTGCCCGTCGCCAGCCCCAGCGTGACGCTCGGTTGACTCCGAACCGCGCTCGCGACAATTCGCGCCGCCGTTCGGCTCAGTTCCTCATAACTCGAATTCAGAAGTACAAGCATTACACAGCCATTTTCGGCAATCCTGCATCGGCAATTCCCGTTTACGATCGG
>JBGPLB010000266.1:0-5485 GCA_041486245.1 Candidatus Acidiferrum sp. | reverse complement strand
CCATGGCAATCTGCTGATAGCGTGTATGAAAATCACATCCTATAATGATCATCGCTCGGCTCCTCTCTTCCGAGCCCTGGTCGTTTAGCGCAACCAAGTTTACTCGGAGCTAGGAGCCGACGCCTTCATCTAATCAGCCTTGTTCGAACGCTTGCTTGCCATTCGAAACGATGTCGGCCTGCTGTCCGAAGAATATGATCCAGCAGGAAAATGTTTGTTGGGCAATTTTCCCCAGGCGTTCTCGCATGTCGGTTTGGTGAACACGGCATTCCATTTAGGCCGCGCTACTCTTCAGCCCGCCCTGAGCGAGTCCGCTCCCGTCACCCTTCGTTGAGCGCTGCGGGCATGCCGCGTTCCGTTCAGGAACGCAGTGCGGTCTAACCAAGCCGAAGTGTTTGCCCCTCCTCCTCCAACATAAGTACGGAAAAGGCCTGTGATAGACTTTTCCCCCATGAATAAGCAGACCAACATCGTGGAATTGGAATGCTCGGCGTGCGCGAAGAAGTACGATCCATCCGTGGAGCAACATCTTTGCACCTGTGGCAAGCCGCTCTTCGCTAAGTATGACCTCAAGCGCGCGGCTGCGACGCTTACACTGGAAAATTTGAAATCGCGGACACGAAGTTTGTGGCGCTATGCGGAGGTGTTGCCAGACGACCCTCCAGTGACGTTAGGGGAGGGCATGACGGCGCTTCTGCCCGCGAAGAGGCTGGGAGTTTCCCTCGGCGTATTTAACCTGTTGGTGAAGGACGAAGGCCTGAACCCCACCGGCTCTTTTAAGGCGCGGGGAATGACGGCTGCCGTGACCCGCGCTAAGCAATTGGGAGCAAAAGCTTTGGCGACTCCCACCGCAGGCAATGCCGGCGGCGCCCTGGCAGCTTACGCCGCAGCGGCGGGAATCCCTGCCGTAATCGTTATGCCAGCCGATACGCCTTCGGCCAACGTCATGGAATGTCAAGCGTTCGGAGCGAAGGTGGTCAAATTAAACGGATTAATCTCCGACTGCGGGAAGTACGTGGCGGAACGCAAAGACCGCGAAGGCTGGTATGACGTTTCCACGCTGAAGGAGCCTTATCGCGTCGAAGGCAAGAAGACCATGGGCTACGAGCTGTGGGAACAGCTCGGCGGGAAGCTGCCGGATGTGATTCTGTATCCCACCGGCGGAGGCGTGGGGCTGATCGGGATGTGCAAGGCGTTTGACGAAATGCAAGAGATGGGATGGATCGGCACGGAACGCCCGCGAATGGTCGTGGTGCAAGCGGAAGGTTGCGCGCCGATCGTCAAAGCCTGGGAAGCTCATCGCGAATCATCGGAATTTTTTCAAAATGCCGCGACGCTTGCTTCAGGACTGCGCGTTCCCGGACCCCTTGGAGATTTTCTGATCCTGCGCATGTTGCGGCAGACGCGCGGAACCGCGCTTACCGTGACCGACGAAGAGATGTTGCAGGCAGGGAAGGAGCTGGCGTCGCTCGAAGGAATATTTGCCGCGCCGGAAGGGGCCGCGACCGTATGCGCCACGCGCAAACTCGTGGCTTCCGCGTGGATCAAGCCGCACGAATCGGTCGTGCTGTTCAACACCGGAACGGGCTATAAGTATTCCGAAGCGTGGCAACGCGCACTGCAGGCTTAAACCCTATGACCACACGCCGGCTTTACTACGACGACGCATTCGAACGCGAATTCACTGCGCGGGTCGTGCACTGCGAACCGCTTCCGCCTGATGTGAACTCAGGAATTACGGCGCCGGTGCTGGGCCTGGTTCTGGATCGCACCGCTTTTTACCCGAGCTCGGGAGGCCAGCCACACGATTTAGGCAAAATCGGGGATGCGAATGTACTCGACGTCCGCGATGATGGCGACGAAATCATGCACATTGTTGACCGCCGGCCCGGAAGCGCGGACGTCTCGTGCTGCCTCAACTGGACACGCCGATTCGATCACATGCAGCAACATACGGGACAGCATCTGCTGTCGGCGATGTTTCAAGAGCGCTTTGGCAGGCCAACGTTGTCCTTTCATCTTGGGACGGACGTGAGCACGATTGACCTGAAAGGTCCCGAGCCATCGGACGAAATTCTCGAAGGCGCGGAACGCGCTGCCAACTCGATTATTTTTGAGGACCGGCCCGTGACGGTTCGGTACGGCACTGCCGAGGACTTGGCGGAACTTGGGGCGCGGAAAGAAGTCGAGCGTTCGGGAATATTGCGTGCGATTGAGATCGAGGGCGCTGACCTCCAGCCTTGCGGCGGAACTCACGTCAAAAGGACCGGCCAGATTGGAACGCTGCTGGTCAGACGCTGCACGAAAATTCGGCAAGATTGGCGAGTGGAATTCGTGTGCGGAGCGCGAGCCGAACGCGCGGCACGCCAGGACTCTTTGCGCTTACGCGCCGCCGCGGAGAAATTGAGCTGCGCTCCGGAGGAACTCGTTGCGGCCTCGGAGCGCGCGCTTTCGGAGCGCGACGCGAATTTCAAGCGAACACGCGGCCTTCTCCAGCGTCTTGCGGAAATCGAAGCAGGGCAAGCTGTGCGCGATACGGCGGCTGGAACAGATGGTCTTCGAATCGTTCAACAAGTTTTCGAGGACGTCGAGGCCGAGTTCCTCGGTTACTTTGCAACGGAAGTCGCGAAAACAGAAAAGTCGATCGCGCTGCTGGCAAGGCTTGGGTGTGGTCACATGATTTTCGCGCAACATCCCGCGGCAGCTCGTGATATGAGCGCCTTGCTGAAACAAGTCCTTGCAAAAGTGGGCGGCAAAGGCGGAGGAACGCGCGATTTCGCCCGCGGACGACTCGACGACGCGACGCAGGCCACAAAAGCGGTCGCGCTCGCAAAAGAATTCTTGAGTGGTGGTCAACCGGCCGATTAGAGCAGCGGCAGGGAATCGCTAGACGAGCCGCGTGCGGCAGCGGACGAGGTCGTAAGTGGACGCACACATTGGAGAAACTATGGCGACGGAAAAGATCGTGGCGGGAACTTTGCGGAGGAGCGCGCTCATTTCGTTTTGGAGTGAGCCGGGAAAGTCAAAACCCGCACCCTTCACCAAAATCGTGCGCAAGAAGATCGTGAAGGGATGCGACACACAAAATCCTCGCACCGAGCCCGTTCATTTTTTCACGGCCTCCACGTGAACAAGAAGAGCTTCGGGTGCGCCGTTCGCGCTGGAATATTCATCGCTGGTAAGTTTCTTGTCGGACAGGAATTTGGTTGAATTACGAAGCACGAAGTTCATTCCGCCCGCAGAAAATTCGCTGCGATAGACAAGATTGTCCCCTTCCCACTGGCCCGTCTCGACGACCGCTGCCGGAAAGGAATCGCCGAAAACGTAAGCTTTGTAAGCTTTCTCCTTCGGGTCCCAGGTCATGACCATGACGCCTTCAAACTCGCCCACGGGCCCCTTCGAGTGGAAGCGGTTAATGATGGAGTTGCCGCCCGGCCCAAGCTCGCTTGTGTACACGCCGGTGTTGACTCCGCCGTTCGGAGAGAACGCAGACTTAGGGTAGGTCTCCGTGTACTCCCATTTGCCGACATAGAGTTTGGAGAGCCGCTGCATTTCCGGCACGGGGAGTGAGGGCGGTTTTTCTTCTTGCGCGGCCGACTTTCGCGCGAAAAGAATTGCGGACGCAGAAGCCAGCAATATCGCGGCAACGAGAATTTTGAAACGCGTGGCACGGATCATGGTTTCCTCCATCAAATTCATATTCGTTCTTCACTACGCGAACCATTGAATCAAGGGCCCAGGGCGATGCTACGATCGTCAATATCCCGCTGCGTTGGCCTGCGCCTTCCGTCGTTGAGCGTTAACGCCCATCATGAGGAGCCACAGGCATGGTCCGCATGATGTTCCCGACTTGATCTCGCGATGGATGAATGTGAGCTACCCAGCCAGACCCACTCTGGCAAGACGCTGAGGTATGGGCGGCCTTGGAAAAACCAAAGTCAAAATCATCTCAGGGCGTTGAGGATGTCCCATACACAGAAATATTTCCGGGGCACGAATTGCGCGCCTCGAGGGAATCGGATGCGATACAAAATGCACTATTCGGTTGAGGGATGCAAGCGCCTATTTTTGTTGAGCGGATTTGATGTAGTTCGTTAGAGCCGTGATGCGCTTAGTGACTTGAATTTTGTCCAATCGGTCGCTGGCTTCAAACTCAGTGCCCCAGACAGGCATCTGAGCCGGGCCATGGGCGGGCAGCAGTACCCCATTCTTCAACACCTTTGAAACATAATCGGCAGGGAATTTGCCGCTGTGCCGACGCGCCAAGGTGGTCAGATCGGGCGGTGTTCGGTACGGGTCGGGAACCGGGCCCGTTCCTTTCATGTCGACGCCATGGCAGACGGCACAATGTTTATTGTAAAGCGCTGCTCCAGAGGCTGATCCGGTCGAACTGTTTGGAGTTTTCGCAGGTTGCTTTTCTTGAGCACCATAAAACGCTCCGCTTAATCCTGCCGATAAGCACGTAAGCACGAGAATGCTAATCACTCGGTTAACGTGCAAAAAGTTCGTGGTGAAAATCACAGCCCACCCTTTCCGGAACGTCCTTGCATGTGCCTGCCTGATCGGCTTTGCAACTTGAAGTATTAAGGCGTGCCGCGGTGACCACTACAAGATAATTTCATCGGCGCGCCGAAGCAGTGACGCAGGTCACCAGTCTTGCGAGAGAAAATTCCAATCCATGAACTCCTCGCTGAAAACGCTCCACGGATTCAATCATGACGAGGCGCCGCAACCCCTTAAGTCTTTCTACCCTTCTTGATTGGGCAACCGGGCCTGAGCCCAGTTTTGCCCCGACCAGGTAGGGGTAAACGCCAGCCGCGAGGATTGCCCACCCCGGAAAGAATCAGAGTCAAAATCTTCTCAGCGCTTTGAGGATGTTCTGCGCGGCTACGCAGGAGAATGACCAGGTCAAGATCGCCTTACGGGATTGAGGCTTTGCCACCTGCCGAAAATTCCTTGGCTGCCTGATCCACGGTAGGAAACATTTCGATCAGCTTGTCCACTTTGGTCAATTTCAAGCTGTGTTCAATCATCGGATGTGCCGCGGCTATGCGGAGTGCGCCGCCTGCGCTTTTCAGCTTCGTCAAGGATCTTATAATCGAGCCAATCGCCGCGCTGTCGGCATGCGTCACGCCGGCCATGTCAAAAATCACGCGCGTTTGGCGCGCTGCGATCAGCCCATCCACTTCCCGCTCCAGACGCGCGCATTCCGGTCCGCAGTGTATGCTGCCTTGCATCACCAGCGCAGTCATATCCGGCTCCAAAGTGCGTCTTGTGAAGTTTAGGATCACGACGCTGCGCGCTCCTCACCTTCGTACGGAAACTGCCGAATCAGCCGCACACAATCCCCGAGCGCCGAAAAGATCGAATTCCCCCACCCGCATGGCACAAACGAAGCTGCCTTCTGGTTTACCGCTTTGTCCGCCTCCGCATAAAACCGCATCCTTTGCCCGGGAGGCGGTACGGCAAACTCCTTCACCGTGAT
>JBGPLB010000265.1:0-5518 GCA_041486245.1 Candidatus Acidiferrum sp. | reverse complement strand
GCCGATCAAGCCTTTGAAATCGCCCCGGAAGAAATCGTTATTTTTTTCGAAGGGCCGGAAAATCTGAGGTGCCTTCTGGAGCAAGGCACGTTCCTGGCGCTCGACACCGCGCTAACGCCGGAACTTTTGCAGGAAGGTCTTGCGAGAGACTTCAACCGCATGCTTCAAGATCAGCGCAAAGCGCTGAACCTCGATATTTCAGACCGCATCGTCGTTAGCTATTCCGCTTCGCCTCGCATTGCGGATGCCATTAACGCGCACGAAGGATTCTTGCGCAACGAACTCCTCGCAGAGCGGCTGGAATTGTGCCCGGCCCAGAACGGCGGCGTTAAACTGGCGCTGAGCGGAGAAGACATCTTCGTCACCATCACGCGTGTGTAGACAAGGCACCGGCGTCCCGCGCTTCGATTGAGTACTGCTACAATGCCGCTAGAGGACAACTGAGAAGCAATGTTCGCCGTGCGGCTGATCGGTGTGCTGGCGCTCGTCGCCCTAAACGGCTTTTTCGCCGCTGCGGAGTTCTCCCTCGTTGCCGTCCGGCTGTCCCGCATTCGCCAACTGGTCGCCAAAGGCGACATCCGAGCGCGTGTTGTCGAACGATTGCTGGCAGATCTACACCGCGTCGTGTCCGGCGTCCAGGTTGGCATCACGCTGTCGAGTCTGGCCATCGGCGCGCTCGGCGAAGCCACGCTGGCTGAGGCGTTGCAGCAAATCTGGCACGGGACGCAAGGTACGCGTACAGCGTTTTTCGCGCACGCCGTAGCTTTGGCTTGCGCCTTCGCTTTGCTGAGCGCGATGCACGTCGTGCTTGGGGAGTTGGTGCCAAAAACCGTGAGCCTTGCGCGGGCGGAGCGCGTCGCCCTCCTGATCGCGCTGCCGTTCCAGTGGTTTCTGCATACCTTTCGCTGGGCCATCGACCTGCTCGATGGAATGTCCGGAGTCATCGTGAAAGCCATGGGAGTGTCGACGCCGCAAGACTATGGCTCGGCGCACTCGACGGAGGAACTCCAGATCCAGATCCAGCAGGCGCGAGAACGCGGCTTGCTTGCACCCGGTGAGGAAAAATTCATCGTGAGCGCCATCGAACTCGGACAAGTCCGGGTGCGCGAAATCATGGTGCCCCGCCCGGACATGCACACTCTTCCCGTGGAAGCGAGCTTGGACGAAGCTATGCGTGTGTTCGCCACTTCCCAGCGTTCGCGCATCCCCGTCTATCGCGGCTCGGGCGATCACGTCCTCGGCTTCGTTCACATCAAGGACATGCTCTGGATTCTGCTGGACCGTGAACGACGGATAGAAGAAAACTTACCGCCGCCCCCGTTCGACCTGCGCCGCGTACTTCGGGAAGTGATGATTGTTCCGGAAACGAAACCTGCGAGCGAGTTGCTTCAGGAACTTCGTACGCGACACATCGGCATGGCGATGGTGGTGGATGAATTTGGGAGCATTCTTGGCCTGGTCACACTCGAAGACATTCTTGAACAAGTCGTCGGGGAAATTCACGACGAATTCGACGTCGTCGAGCGCCCGCTGACGCTCGCTGACGGCGCCATAATATTTGACGCGGCGCTGAATGTCCGCGATCTGGATGCGCAGTACAACATCACCTTGCCGGAAGATTCCGCGTACGCGACCGTCGGCGGATTCGTTCTCGCTCAACTCGGCTTCATTCCGCGCGGCGGAGAAAGCTTCGAGTACGGCCAGTTTCGGTTCGCTGTAGTGGAAATGGACGGCCGCCGCGTCGCCCGGGTGAAAATTCAGCGCGTGCGTCCGGCGCCTGAGGAGGAGCGAGCAGTGGAATCGAACGAAAGCGCTGAGAAAGCGGTGAAGAGCACGAAAGCCGCGGCGACGGAACAGTAGCAAACCGGCGAGAGTGCCAGCATGGACAACGTTCGGCGGTATGAACGTTGAGTTTCGTGAGGCCTCCAATAGACAATGAACGCGTGAGTCCCCAAAAGCACCGGATCGCGGATTATCTGCGGCCTAAAACGGTGGCGATGTTGCTGCTGGGGTTTTCCTCAGGCCTTCCCTTTTATCTGGTCGGCAATACGTTCGGCTACTGGCTGCGCGATGAACACACCTCGCTGACCGCGATTGGGTTTCTTTCCTGGGTGGGCATCGCCTATTCGCTGAAGTTTCTGTGGGCGCCCTTGATGGATCGCGTCGACTTGCCGTTGTTTAAGCGGCTTGGCCATCGGCGCGGATGGATGATGTTTTCCCAGATCGTCGTCGGTCTTGCGCTTTGCGCCATGGGCGCAACTGGCACGAAAGTGGGACTCGGCCGGCTTGGCGCTTGTGCGCTCATCGTCGCGTTTGCCTCATCGACACAAGACATTGTGGTCGATGCTTGGCGAATTGAATCAGCAGACGACGGAGATGAACAAGGGCTCCTCGCGTCTGCCTATCAGCTCAGCTACCGCCTGGCACTCCTGTGTGCGGATTCCGTTATCCTCATCGTAGCTGGGGCCGTGGGCTGGCGCATGTCCTACGGTATCTACGGTGCGTGTATGGCCATTGGAATGATCGCGACCTGGTTTGCGAAGGAACCGGAGCGCGCGAGTGTAGTGCTGGATGAAAAGCGCGAAGCGCCGCTTTGGCGCCGTTTCTTTGACGCCGTTGTGGGACCGTTCACCGCTTTCTTCCGCACGCACGGTTGGCTCGCGCTTGTAATGTTAGCGGCAATCAGCCTCTACCGGTTGCCGGACTTCATGATGGGCCCGATGGCGAATCCCTACTATCACGACCTCGGCCTTACGAAGCAAACGGTCGGAACGGTGCGCGGCTCCATCGGGCTAATCGCAACGTTTGCAGGCATCGCCGCGGGCGGATTCTGCTCGCTTAAGCTTGGCTACATGCGCGCCCTCATCATCGGGGGTATTTTGCAGGCAGCTGCGACTGCCGCATTTGCGACTCTCGCGTTCGCGGGCTTGAGCATTCGTCTCTTCGCCTTCGTCATGGCGGGTGACAATTTCAGTCTCAGCTTCGCCGCTGTTGCGCTTGTAGCGTACATGTCGAGCCTCACCAATCTGGGATACACGGCTACGCAGTATGCACTCTTGAGTTCAACCTATGCCTGGCTGGGAAAGATCTTAAAGGGATTTTCCGGCGCTGCGGTCGAAAGGCTGAGCATCACGCACGGCCTCATTCACGCCTACGGCATTTTCTTTATCGCTTGCGGACTGACCGGCGTGCCTGCCGTCCTTCTGTTCGCGGCTTTGGGTTACTGGCATAAGCGGAAGCAACCGACCCCAGCCGCGGCCTAGGGCCGCCTTCACTCGTAACGCAAATCGACTGTCCGGTCGGCGCGCGCGGTTCGCCTTTTGTTGCGATTTCCGTTGTCCTTGGTGCGGTCTGAAAGGTCTTGCGATCGGATTGCCCGCGGGTTTTCTTGGTGGTTGGTTCGATCGTTTCATCAATCTTCTGCTCATCAACGCGTTTTTATCGTTTCCCGGCATTCTGCTGGCGATCGCGTTTGCGGCTTTCTTCGGCCCGGGCATCGGAAAGGTCATCCTTGCGCTGATTATCACGGGGTGGGCCGGCTACGCTCGCCTGGCGCGCGCTCAGGTCTTGAAAGTGAAGGAGCTTGAATTCATCCTGGCTGTTCGCTCTCTGGGGGCTTCCAATCTCCGGATCATGTTGCGCCATCTGCTTCCCAATATTCTTCAGCCTGTCCTTATCCAGGCCACCATCGGCATGGCCGGGGCAATTCTTGCCGAATCGACGCTCAGCTTTCTCGGTTTGGGCGTGCTCGCGCCTGTGCCGAGCTGGGGCTCCATGCTGAACGACGCGCGCAGCCATCTCTTTGACGCTCCTCACCTGGTCATTTTCCCCGCGTTGGCGGTCATGACCGCTGTACTCGCCTTTAATCTTCTCGGGGATGCTTGGCTCGATCCACGCACGCGCTCGCAGTTGGCCGCGCTGGAACACAGCCGCTGAGCAAGGCGACATGCAAACGGTTTCCCTTTGTCTGTCTTAGAGTGTGGAGAGGGAACTACTTATCGGAGAGAACGATTGGAGCACCGCGGCCAACACTTAATGTGCGCGACGCGTTTCCCTTGTTAATGGCAATTTCCAAGTAACCACTGGACCCAATGTAGGCAACCGGTTCCCCCGCATTGCCGCGTGCAAAGGTATCTACCAGCCGGCTCACCGCATTGGTTCCCAGCTGCAATTTCAAGCCGCCGCCGTTTTGCGCCTCGCCCGGCAAATCCTCGATGCGAAAGTTCGTCACGAGATTTCCAAAGGAATCGATTCGCAGCACGACTCCTTTGAGGCCACCGTCTCCCGGTTTCGGACGGGGAAGCGCGAAGCGCTTGTAATCTTGAATCTCGTCTCCCATGCTCGCGGTTTGCCAACCCTTCGAGAGCCACGCGGCCACCGGCGCAAATACATCGCGTCCATGGAAGGTCTTGCTAAGGGGCTGCAAGAAGTAGTGCTCCGCATTCGCGTGCCGCACCACCACGTTGCTTTGTTCGCGTTCGTAAATCAGCGACAGCACGCCGTTGTCCGGCGCGATGAAATACTGATTCTGCCCACTGACGAGCAGCGGCCGACGTTCCGTTCCAACGCCCGGATCGACGATCACGACGTGAATGGTCTTCGGTGGAAAGTAGGAATACGCCGCGCCGATGGCCAGCGCTCCATCGAGCAAATCGAAGGGCGTCACATGATGCGTGATGTCCACGAGGGTCACTTCGGGATTAATCTTGAGAATGACTCCCTTTAGCGTCCCGACCAGATGGTCGTCGGTACCGTAATCCGTTGTCAGTGTAATGATGGCGTTGGCCACTTGGCTCTCCCACCTTGGATATTCCGCGCGCAGCGCGCGCCGCGAAGTAGGAAGCCACTCCGCATCTATTGACGCTAGCGGAGGCTTGCAGCGCCGTCAAGAAATCGCGCGACCCTTGCTGTGCAATCGCCAACTCCCCGCTCAGTATGCGTGGAGAAAAGACTCAGCCAGCGCCTTGATCGGGAGCGCATGGATGCCAGTCCGGGTCCGTGAAATGAATCCTGCAAAACCAAAGGCCGCACTGTGTGCAACGCCGTTGCGCAGGGGCTTCGCAAGTTACTTCCTGTTGCGACACTCCCTTGCACAGCCTCTTCTTTGTTTTTTTTCCAGGTTTGACCAAGGCGACCTCCCTGAGCTGAGAAGTCCGGAGTTCAAGGCTCCAATGATATCGCACGTTAAAGATACATTGATAACATCAGCATCGTCGCCGTTGGCTCAAGCGCTCTGGCCCCGGCTACCAGACCCGCATCAACGCCCTCCTCCGCCAAGCCATGCCTCGCCCCCGCCCCGCCTCCCCCCGAGCCGCCAACCCCCGCACCAAAAAGTCCCGCTAATCCCGCCCCACCAGCGTGGTCCTCGCCCCACCCCCGCCATCATTTCGAACGAAGCAAGCCGACGTTTTTTCCTTTCACGTTTGCTCCTGCAAACGTGTCGGCTTGCGGAGAGAGAACCGCTGCTCCATCTCACGCCTTTTGTGCGATGAAATCTCTCTTCTCTTCGCTTTAATCG
>JBGPLB010000264.1:0-5603 GCA_041486245.1 Candidatus Acidiferrum sp. | reverse complement strand
TGCGCTATCGAAATGATGTCCATGGCCGCTGCACGCTTTGACGTGGCGCGTTTCGGCGCAGAAGTATTCCGCCCTTCGCCGCGTCAGGCGGACCTCATGATCGTCGCCGGTCGCCTCTCGCAAAAGATGGCCCCTGTCATCCGTCAGCTTTACGATCAAATGCCCGAGCCGAAGTGGGTCATCTCCATGGGCGCGTGCGCGACGTCCGGCGGCGTGTTCAATAACTACGCCATCGTCCAAGGCTGCAACCAGGTCATTCCCATCGATGTCTACGTCCCTGGCTGCCCGCCCCGTCCCGAGGCAGTTCTTTACGCCATCCTTCAACTGCAAAAGAAAATCGACAATGAAAAGGGCTCCTTCAAGCGCGCCCTGAATCTCTCTTAGAGGGATAGACGTTAGTCTCTCGCCTCAATGCTCGTATGCCGAATTTTCTTTTGAAACCTCCACGAACCTTACTCGCGGCCCTCATCATCTTAATTCCGCTGCTCTCTGGCTGTTTGGTTGACCGCTACCCTCAGTCTCGATTTCGTCCCGCTTGGACGGTTATTTGGAGCGACGAATTCTCCGTACCAGATGGCTCTGCGCCAGACTCCAAGAAGTGGACGTATGACATTGGCGGCAAAGGCTGGGGCAATCAAGAGCTTGAGTACTACACCAATCGCAAAGAGAACGCGCGAATCGAAAATGGAAATCTCGTTATCACCGCGCTGAAAGAATCTTACACGGGAGCCGACGGCTTGACGCGTGACTACACTTCCGCTCGCCTCAAGACGCAAGGATTATTCAACCAGGCTTACGGTCGCTTCGAGGCGCGGATCAAAATACCGGAAGGACAGGGAATGTGGCCCGCGTTCTGGATGCTCGGCGAAGACATTTCCTCCGCCGGTTGGCCGAAGTGCGGCGAGATCGACATCATGGAAAATGTCGGCAAGGAACCCGGCACCGTTCACGGTTCCTTGCATGGCCCAAGTACCGAGCGATCAACTAGCGATCTCACCGCTATCTTCAGCCTGCCCGCCGGTCGGAACTTTGCGGACGACTTCCATCTATATGCCATCGAGTGGGAGCCGGACATCGTCCGCTTTTACGTCGATGCGAATCTCTATGCTACCTTCAACTCCTCGCAATGGCCCGCAGGCGGCAAATGGGTTTTCGACCATCCTTTTTTCATTATTCTCAATCTCGCTGTCGGCGGGAATTGGCCCGCCAGTCCCGACGCGTCTACAAAACTTCCACAGAGCATGCTCGTCGACTACGTCCGCGTTTATACTAAGCGATAGTTTCCAAGGCCAAACGAAGGGATCCGGTCATCATGTCCACTGCTTCTGATCCAGCACGCCAACTTCTTCGCCACACGGTAGCCACGGTCGCTTATCGCGGCGGCAAAGCGCTTCGCGGTGCCCCTGAATCGTTCGCGAAGTTTTCTATCGGCGAAAAGCCGCGGACTCCCGGGCAAATCCTCGCTCACATGGGCGATCTATTTGATTGGGCTTTATCCATGGCGCGAGGAGAAACCGCCTGGCACGACTCCAAGCCGCTCCCATGGAGCGCAGAAGTTGAGCGATTCTTCGCCTCCTTGAAAAAGTTCGATGATTATCTTGCTTCGCCAGAATCTCTTCAGGCTTCCGCCGAAGGCTTGTTCCAAGGCCCCATCGCGGATGCCCTCACTCACATCGGGCAGATAGCCATGCTCCGCCGCATCGCCGGATGCCCAATCAAAGGTGAGAACTACTTCAAGGCCGAAATTATCGCCGGCCGCGTAGGATCTGAGCAGGCCGCCCCGCGCCGCGAATTTGATTAAAGAGTACGGTTGCGCTTGTCCCGCAAACAGCCTCCTTCTTCTGTAACTGTTCTCTTTTGTACAGTCAACCCTTTACAGCCGGAGCAACATGGGGTTGTCGATATGTTGAGCCCAGTTGTCCTCCCGCTGATAGAATGAATCACCTGCCCTTTACCTGTTGCAGCTTGAGTCTCACTGTTACAGGCAAACGCCCATTGGATGCGGCCCAGTCGTTAGAATTTCTCGAGGACTTGTTTGGAAGGAGAAGCTTAAATCATGCTCAAAGCTCTGGCCGTCCTGCTCACTTTTTGTTTCGCCAATATCCTTATCCTTCGCGCTGCTCCCGTCCCCGCGAACCTATTCTGGCAAGAGCAGCAGCAAGAACAGCAGCAAGATCCGCAGCGAGACCAGCAGCAAGACCAGCAGCAGTACCAGGATCAGGTTCAAGGGGCTCCCTACGAGAACTTCTCGCCTGACCAACTCGACAATCTTCTCTCGCCGATCGCTCTTTATCCTGACCCATTGCTGGCTCAGGTGTTTGTCGCAGCTACCTTTCCGGATCAAGTCGAAGAGGCCGCGCGGTACGTTCGCGCCTATGGCCAAAATGGCATCGACGACCAGGATTGGGATGTCAGCGTAAAGGCAGTCGCACACTATCCGACGGTGATCGGAATGATGGCCGACAAGATCGACTGGACCACATCGCTAGGGCAAGCCTACGTCAACCAGTCCACTGACGTGGCCTCGTCGGTACAGCACCTCCGTCATATGGCTCGCGATGCGGGAAACCTGGACTCATCGCAGCAGCAAGAGGTTCTGGAGCACGACAACTACATCGCGATTAGCCCGTACCAACCGGAATATATCTACGTGCCCGTCTACGATCCTGCGATCATTTACTATCGTCGTCCGTACTATGGTCCTGCCATCACCTTCGGCGTTGGATTTCCTATCGGGGCCTGGCTGAATCTGGATTTTCGCTGGGGATATGGCGGCGGTTGGGGCGGCGTCTATTACACCGGGTGGCAGTCGGGAGGGTGGGGCGCGGGTTGCTGGAACTGCGGCTGGATTGGCCGCAGCCGAGGCCGGGTAAATTTCCGGAACACCGTCTACATCAACAACCGCTACAGAGATGTCAGGATCAATAGAACGGTGATGAATCGCACCGTGAACGTGAACAACATTAGTCGCTACAACTCTGTTCACAGGGACGTGAGGTACAACAACGTTCAGAATAACAACGCGCGCTTCAACAGAAACGGCCGGCCCGGCGGCAACGCGCCCGGAAACTATGGCCGCCAAGGCAATCGTCCCGGCGGAGATTATCGCCCCGGAGAGAACAACAAGATCATCGACCGCAATATCGACCGCAGCAACCCGCGAATCGATCAGTATCGCGGCCATGACAACAATGCTCGCAACGACCGCCCATCCAGTGCGGGGACACAAAACCGCCCGAATCCGGGAGCTAACAATAATATGCGCGTCCAGCCCCGCACATCGGGGCAGAATCAAGCGCGGCCCGCCCCCCCCATAGTAAGCAACGGGCCGCACACGTTTAATAGAAACGAAAGCCGATTCGATCCGCGCGTGACGAGCCAACGCGGCCAGGCCAGCCGTCAGCAAGCCGCTCGTCCCCAGCCCGCTGCCCGTCCTCCAGCGCAGTCCCGGGGGCAGAGTAATCCGCACGGTGGCGGGGAAAGGAAAAAGCCGTGAGACACGAGAGTGGCAGAGAAATGGAAACTGTGAAGGGGAATGGAAAGATGAAAACAGCCATCAGCAAGTCCATCCTGTCTGCGCTTGCGGTCGCCGCGCTGTTTCTGGCCACGTGTCTTTTTGCCGGAGTGCCGAACGCGTACGCCCAGAAGGCCGCGCAATCCACATTTTCTTCGGCGGACGACGCTTTGCACGCATTGACCTCCGCAGCAAAGGAAAAGGATCGCACCGCGCTCGCCAAGGTCTTCGGACCGGAGTACGACAAACTGCTCACCGGTGATGAAGTCGAGGACAACAAGGATCTCGAAGAGTTCGCTTCCGCCGCGAGCGAGTCGGCCCAACTTCAGAAGGTGGATGATTCCAAGTTCACCGTCACCATTGGCCACGACCATTGGCCGATGCCAATTCCTCTCGTCCAAAAAGACGGCAAGTGGCTTTTCGACACGAAAGCCGGGCTCGAAGAAGCGCTGAATCGCAAGATCGGAGAAAATGAACTCTCCGCCATCACCACGTGCCGCGCTTATGCCGTCGCGCAATGGGAGTATTTCACCGAGGGCGATTGGGACCAGGATAGCGTTGCCGAATATGCGCAAAAGATGTACGGCACACCTGGGAAGCACGACGGGCTCTATTGGGAAACCGCTGAAGATGTAAAGCCAAGCCCGCTCGGCAGGCTCGTTGCTACGGCTCAGGCTGAGGGATATGGTGCCAAGGGGGGAGCTCCCGATGCCGCGGCAAAAGGGGGCGCTCTAGAAAAAGATCCTGTCTTCGAGGAGACCGCACCCTATCACGGCTACTACTTCAAGATAGTGACTCGCCAGGGAGCCGCCGCGCCCGGCGGAAAATACAGCTACATCATCAACGGCAACATGATTGCCGGTTATGCGCTCGTCGCTTATCCCAGCAAGTGGGGCAGTTCTGGTGTGATGACTTTCATCATCAACCAGCAGGGCCGCGTTTATCAGAAGAATCTGGGCGCAAACACTGCGAAGCTTGCCTCGGCATTGTCCGAGTACAATCCTGATCCGAGTTGGAAACTTGTTGAGGCCCAGCCATAGAAGAGATAGGCAGTAATCGCTAAGATTCTGCCGCACCGAGAAGCGCGTCCGCGAATTTGGAAACGACAGCCGTACCTCCGGACCAGCTCAAGCGGCTTCCGGGAGCGTTGTGGTCCTTGCGCACATATCCCATTCCAATTGCGTGGGAAAGGAAGGACGGAACTGCCGCGCGCGTTACGAATCCAGCCTCTTTCCCGTCTACCGTCAGGAGTTCCCCCGCAGGCGGAGCGCTCGCTCCGTCAAAGGTAAGATCGACTCTCCGGCGGTTGACTTGGCCGCGTGAGCGCACGCGTTCAACAATTTCCTGGCCGGTGTAGCATCCTTTGGTATAGCTGATGTGGCTACCTTCCAGGCCCGCTTCATGCGGAATTTGTTTTTCTCCGAAGTCGTATCCAAACCACGGCACTCCTTGCGCGAGCCGCTGCGCGCTCAGCGCCGCGTACCCCATCGGGCCTCCGCCATTTCTCTTCACAGCTTCCGAGAGAATCTGCCATAGGTTTGCAAGCATATCCCGCTCGGCTAGAAATTCGCATCCCGCGACTCCGCCCGGCGAGCGTTTTGTAATCCAGCAGGGAATCGACGCGACCTTGGTCTCTTTGCGGGCAAGTTCCTCGAGCGCGGATAGATCGATTAGTGTGAGTTCCTTTGCAACCACGACTGCCCTTGGTCCCTCGAGCGCCAACGTTCCGTATCGCTGCGATTCGTCGGTCAAAGTCACATCATCCATGATGATGTACTTGTCGAGCCACTCCATGAGCTTTTCTCGAATCATCAAGTAAGAAACACAAAAAAGGCTCTCGAACTGTGCGTAGGTCTCGATTTCCGCCAGAATGTGACCCTGCGGATTGAGCAAAAGCGACACAGAGCCTTGTCCTGCGGGTAAATCCTTAACGGTATTTGTAAGGATCGCGTTCAGATACCGTACGCGGTCCGGCCCGGTAAAGGAAAGGTAGGCGCGATAATTCTTATCGACCAGAGCAACGCTCTTGCGCGCAAATTCCTCCTCAGTCCGCGCGTCTGTCCAATAGTCCGGCAAGCTGCAGCCGAAC
>JBGPLB010000263.1:0-5675 GCA_041486245.1 Candidatus Acidiferrum sp. | reverse complement strand
TGAATCGGGTAGTACACCATCGGCTTGTCGTAGACGGGTAACAGGTGTTTATTCGTTACCTTCGTGAGTGGACTCAGACGGCTCCCGGTTCCGCCAGCAAGCACTACGCCTTTCATACGTGTCCGTCACTCCTAGGTTCCAATTCACACTGCTCGTTGACTTCCCTCATCGGTCGCATTATCGCCTTGAATGAAGTCGGTCGCAAGCTCAAGACGTAAGCTATGATTTCAAGTGTGAGTTACCCAGCCAAGAAAGAATCCGATCAGGGCATAGCCCTGTGTTGCCGTGTGCAGCTTCGCTTGGATGGCTGGACCCTCTCAAAAGAGCATAGACTCGTCTCGCCGCCACGCCCAAGAGTTGACGATAACGTCTTAAATCGTCATCTTAATTGGGGTCAATCTGCAAGCATTGGAAAAGGCAACGAACGGTTCAATTGGGTAGTGGTACGGTTTGAAATTCAAACCGTACGACTACCTTCGATTGACGGGCAGGCACAATATGACTGAATGCTCTTCGAACTCGACGACCAAACGGTCCGCGAGCACCCGGGTGGAGAGATGGTGAAATTCGCCGGCGGTGCTCCTCCTTCGCAGCACGAATTTATTCGGCAACGCATAGGTGGCGAATTGGCCCGAATGCGGTCAGGAGTTGACTCCTTGGGCGAACCGCAGCAGCGTGGGAACGTCACATTTGTTCATTGGCCTGCCGATGCGGCTCTTCGCAAGGCCGTGCGCCTCCTCATTGGGCGCGACGGAATTCGCGCGTATAATCTCGGCCGCTTTCGCCCTTCGGGCGAGATTCATTACTGGACGTCCTATTACTACTTTTTGCGAAGAATTCTGGAGCGAGCGGGATTTTCGACTCCGCGGCGTGTCGGGCCCGCAGATAGTAACATCCCGGGTTGTTCTAACTATCATCTCGATACTGAGCTGGCCGGGAACGTGTACAAACTTGATTCCTTGTACATGGAAGCGACTCGCCCTTGAGAATCACGCACGTCTCAACCAATGACCTAAGCGGCGGCGCGGCGCGCGCCGCTTATCGGCTGCACGCGGGCCTCCTAAAACTTGGTCACCACTCGCGAATGCTGGTCGCGAATAGAGTGTCGGAAGATTCGAACGTAGCGCTCTTCCAACCGAGCCGGGATTTGCCTAGCCGGATTCGCCGGCGCGTGTTAGGCAGGCTTATCGCGCGAAGCTGGAGCCGGCTTCCGCCCCGGCCGCCAGGAGCGACATTTTTTAGCGACGACCGCAGCACGTTTGGCGCCGAAATGGTCGAGCAACTCCCTCTCTGCGACATCCTGCAACTCCACTGGATCGCGACGTTCGTGGACTACAGCAAGTTTCTTCGCCGCGTTCCCCGCGAGCTGCCGATTGTCTGGACGCTGCACGATATGAATCCGTTCACCGGAGGCTGCCACTACTCCGGGGACTGCGGGAAATTTCGCGAAAGCTGCGGCACGTGCCCCGAGCTGTTGTCCTCGGTCGTCGAGGATTTTTCTGCAGAATCGTGGAGACGAAAACAGCGAGCGCTCTCGCACCGTGAGGGATGTGAAATTCAGATAGTTACACCGAGCCGGTGGCTTGCGGAACAGGCAAGTAGCAGCTCACTTTTCCGCGGGATGCCGATTGAGGTGATTCCCTACGGTCTTGACACAAAGACATTTCAACCTCGCGACCGGAAAGCCGCGCGAGAGCAATTCGGGATTGACCCTGCGGCTAAAGTGGCGCTCTTCGTGGCGGAGTGGGCCACTGAAAAACGAAAAGGGCTGGATCTTTTTGTCGAGGCGGTCCGAAGGATGAACAAGAGAACAGAGTTTTGCTTAGTAGCAATTGGCCGCGGTTTGCCAAAGCAACTGGAAGGCGTGCGCAGCGTCTCCATCGACCATGTGCCCGATGAAATGACGATGTCTATGGTGTATAGCCTCGCGGACGTTTTCATAATTCCAACCCTCCAGGACAATTTGCCGAACACGTCGCTGGAGGCGGCGGCGTGTGGTGTTCCGACGGTGGCGTTTTCCGTCGGAGGACTCGTAGACGTTGTGAGGCCAGGGAAGACAGGAGCGCTTGTGCGGCCTGGAGATATTGACGGGTTGCGGGATGCAATCGCCAGCCTTTTGAGCAACGACGAAGAGCGAACGAGGATGGCCGCAGAATGCCGCCGCGTTGCCGGCGCGGAATACAACTTGGAAGTGCAAGCGCGCCGCTATGCGGCGTTGTATGAAGGTCTCGTACAAAAGAGTTGAAGGTTGTACGAGCGAGCAGGAACAGGGCTGGTATTCTAGCTGAAGGGCAGCCGGGCAGTCCTCCGCGGCCGCTGAGGCACGCGGTAGGGTTGAAGCAAGACAGTATTATACCTGCAGCATTGCGAAGCCGCGAAAAACGACATTGGATGAGTAGGAAGCGGCGTACGGCGAATCCACGGACGGAGCGCTGGACATCATCCGCAAATACCCAACGCAAATTGCAGGATGGCGGAGCCTGGGGGGAAGGGTATAAACTATGGACCCTCCCCAGCCCATGGAAGGCAAGTATATGTTGAAAATACTAAGGTTTGGCCTCGGAATAAGGCAGCGAGGGCATCATTGTCCGAGTTGTAGCAGTACCCGTGTCCGCCGGTCGCGGAGGAATGGCGTAATCGAGAGGAGTTTATTGAGAGTTCTTGCCGTGCATGCCTATCGATGTGAGGATTGCGACGAACGCTACTTCAGCTTTGGGCATCGGCACGAGCCGCTAGACCAGCCTCAGACCTCGCCGTCGGGGACTCCTCACGCCCTGAAGTCGTGACCCTCCGAGTGAGCAGCGGCAGCCCTAACCCGCAAGACTTGATCGCCACGCCGAGGAGTACGATTCTGGCGATGCCGAAGCCCTTCCGAGGGCACTTCGGGATCATCCAGCGGAATGCGATAACAAGCTGGACGAAGCTGCAGCCGCGGCCGGAGATTATTCTCTTTGGGACGGAAGAGGGTGCGGCGGAGTGTGCGGCCGATTTGGGCCTGGTGCATATCCCCGAAGTTGCACGGAACCAGCACGGTACGCCGCTGCTTGCGGACATTTTTGCGCAGGGGGAAAAGCGGGGCCAGAATGACACGCTTGCTTACGTGAATGCGGATATTATTTTGCCCGCTGCGTTCACGGCGGGGGTGGAAAAAACGCGGCAAGTTTTTCCAGACTTTCTCGCGGTAGGGCGGCGTACCAATCTGGATGTGCGAGAACCGATGGACTTCTCCAACGGCTGGGAAGCGGAACTGCAAGAGCGGACGCGGCGAGAGGGCCAGTTGGAGAGCCATACGGGGATCGATTTTTTCGTTTTCCCTCGCGGCACCTATCGAGACGTGCCGCCGCTGGCAATCGGGCGAGTGTGGTTCGACCAGTGGTGCATTAAGTATGCGCGGGAGAAAGGGCTGCCGGTGGTGGATCTGACGAGGTTTACGCCCATCGTCCACCAGACGCACGACTACAGCCACGTGGCCGGAGGAAGAGAACTAGGAGCGTACGGCGGGGTGGAGGCCGATGAAAATCTAAGATATTACGGAGAGCGGCCGCATACGTACACGATCTTGAGCGCGACGCACGTGATGACTGAAGAGGGAACAATCCGAAGGGCGATTTGGCGGAGAGAAGCAGCTATGGTGAAGAGATTCCTTTGGGAAGTGTTTGTGAACAAGACGCACCGGGTGAGGAAGCGGCTGGGATTGAGCGGCAGGGCGCGGGTTTGAGACGCTATCCGTGAAGGAGCAGTCAGCGGGAATTGAGCATGCCGCACAGATGATCAACATGGCTTTGCGCACGGGACTGTCGGAGAGGGCTGCGGGGATGGCCTCGGCCAGTTTCCGCGATGTCATGCAGATGGCGCCGGAGTAGGCGTCCGCCGCTCTACACGCCGAACTGACGGCTCGCCAGCGCGTCGTTCAGTTCCTCGGGCTCCTCAAATCAGTGGCTTGTTTGCCGCTCGCAGCCGCGATGTATCCTTATGTCCGGCTGCGCGGCTACAAAGGGACTGATTTGTATTTTCTTGCGCGGCTTCTACAATAAGGAGGCGTTCCGAGATGCGGGCTTAATCGCGCGGTTCTTAAAACTGCGGAAAGTACGAGGCAAGACAGATCGCAAATGAAACGCGCACTGATTACTGGAATTACCGGACAGGATGGCTCGTATCTCGCGGAGTTGCTGCTTTCCAAAGGGTACGAAGTCCACGGGATTATCCGCCGGGCGAGCACATTCAATACAAAGCGCATCGACCACATCTATCAAGATCCGAATCAGCCGAGCACTCGGCTCTTCCTGCATCACGGCGATCTCTCGAGTACGGAGTGGGTGCTGAATCTCGTCTACGGTTTTGCGCCAGATGAGCTTTATCACCTCGCGGCGCAGAGCCATGTGCGTGTGAGTTTTGACATGCCGGAGTACACAGGGGACATCACCGGGCTCGGCACGATGCGACTGCTTGAGGCAATCCGGCGCGCGGGCTGCAAGACGCGTTTTTATCAGGCGTCCAGCTCCGAAATGTTCGGATCAGCGCCGCCCCCGCAGAGCGAGACGACGCTCTTTCAGCCGCGCAGCCCGTATGCGGCTGCAAAGGTGTACGCATACTGGATGACGCGGATTTACCGGGAGGGCTATCAGCTTTTTGCTAGCAATGGAATTTTGTTCAATCACGAGAGCCCGCGGCGCGGGGAGACCTTTGTGACGCGGAAAATTAGCCGAGCGGTTGCGGCGATCGTTGCAGGTAAGCAGGACACACTATTTCTTGGCAATCTCGATGCGCGACGGGACTGGGGTTACGCACCGGAGTATGTGGAAGCGATATGGAAAATGCTGCAGCAAGATACGGCCGAGGATATTGTCATCGGGACGGGCGAAGCGCATTCCGTGCACGAATTTGTGGAGGAAGCGTTTTCGTACGCGGGACTGGATTGGCGAAAACACGTGAAGACTTCCGAGAGGTACATGCGACCGCTGGAAGTGGATTGCCTGATAGCAGATACGCGGAAGGCACGAGAGAAACTTGGATGGGAGACGCGGATAGGATTTAGCGAATTGGTGGCGATCATGGTCGACGCGGATCTGGAGGCGGCGGGGCTTGCGCCACTGGGGCGGGGGAAAGCGATACTCGAAAAGAAATTCAGCCACTGGAATCATTGGCAAAATTCTGTGACGCGGGTGATGGAAGCGGTCGAAGGACAAGCTTCGCAGCACTAGGGAGCCGGGAATGGGATTCTGGGAAAATCGGCGCGTAGTGCTGAGCGGAGGCAACGGATTCCTAGGTTCTTTTGTCGTCGAAAAATTGCGAGCAGCAGGCTGCCGGGAGATCAGCACTCCGCATAGCGGGGAATACGACCTGCGGGAAAAATCCGAAGCGCTGCGGTTATACAAAGAAGCGCGGCCGGACCTATTCATTCATCTTGCGGCGGTGGTAGGAGGTATCGGAGCAAACCGCGCAAACCCTGGAAGATTCTTCTACGACAACGCGGTGATGGGCATCAACGCCATTGAAGCCGGGCGTATCGCGGGGCTCGAGAAGTTCGTTTGCGCGGGAACGATTTGTTCGTACCCGAAATTCACGCCCGTCCCGTTCCGGGAAGAGAATTTCTGGAACGGGTATCCGGAGGAGACGAACGCTCCCTATGGCCTGGCTAAAAAAATGTTGCTCGTGCAGTTGCAGGCGTACCGCGA
>JBGPLB010000262.1:0-5707 GCA_041486245.1 Candidatus Acidiferrum sp. | reverse complement strand
TTTTTACGCCGGGGATGGGATGGCGTTCGGGTTGCGGCATGGGTGCTGGGGGCATTTGGCTGCCTTTTCTGTCCGATTAGATTGAAGAGAGATTTCTCTCTCCGCAGGCCGACGCTCCGCAGGAGCGGAGCGAAAGAAAAGGCGTCGGCTTGCTCCGTTCGAAATGACGGTTATTGGAGATTGGCGCGGTCATGCGTTGGCGCCGTGGCACTTTTTGTATTTTTTCCCGGAGCCGCAGGGGCAGGGGTCGTTGCGGCCCACTTTTGCGCCGGCGCGGACGGGCTTAGGCGCTTCGGCTTGCGCGGGTCCCGTTTGATACTGCAATTCTTTTTGCTGGCGCTGTTGTTTGCGCTCCATTTCCCGGGCAAAGGCGGGCAGACGCTCGGGAGCGGGTTCTTCCGCTCGCGCTGCGGCGCTGGCGACGGCCGCGCGCGCGCCTCCGGAGCGCGTAGGAGGAGGTTGCTGCGGACTTGGCTGGCGTGCGCCTTCCTGCGGTCGCTGCTCGCCCTGCTGCATTTGAATGTGGAAGAGATAGCGGATGGTTTCGTTATCGATGCGCGCCATCATGTCTTCAAAGAGAACGAACGCTTCTTTCTTGAACTCGACGAGCGGATCTTTCTGGCCGTAGCCGCGCAGGCCAATGCCTTCCTTGAGGTGGTCAAGCGACAGCAAGTGGTCTTTCCACTGGGAGTCTACGACATCCAGGATGATGCGGCGTTCCAGCCAGCGCACCAGGTCGGCGGTGAACTGTTTTTCTTTTTCTTCGTAGCGCTTTATGACGGCGGTAACGGTGGAGTCGGCTAACTCGTCGTGGCTCAGAGTGCCGGGATCGGCCCCGGCGGCTTTGGCGTCGATGCCGAACTGAGCGTTGATTTCGGCGAGGAACTGCGTGGTGTTCCATTGATCGGGATGCTGCTCACGCGGACAGAACGTATCGACCTGTTCGCGGGCGATGTCCTCCGCGACGCCGAGAACATAATCGCGCTGATCTTTTCCTTCGAGTGCGGAGCGGCGGATGCCATAAATCGTCTCGCGCTGCTTGTTCATCACGTCGTCGTATTCAAGCAGGTGTTTGCGGGCGTCGAAGTTCTGCGCTTCGACACCCTGTTGGGCCTTCTCGATACGATTCGAAATCATTTTCGATTCGATGGGGACGCCTTCGGTCATGCCGAAGCGGTACATGAGCGCTTTGATGCGCTCGCCACCGAAGATGCGCATGAGATCGTCTTCGAGTGAGAGGAAAAAGCGCGAAGAACCGGGGTCGCCCTGGCGGCCGGCGCGTCCGCGCAACTGGTTGTCGATGCGGCGGGCTTCATGGCGTTCGGTGCCGAGAATGTGCAGGCCGCCGAGGGCCACTACTTCATCGTGCTCGGCTTTGCACTGCTGGGCGAACTGGTCATACATCGGCTTCCATTGGTCCGCGGGGACCTGGAAGATTTTGCCTTCGTTCTGAAAAAGCACCATCGGGACAGCGGGTTGTGCGTTGTTGTTGCCATCGGCAGGGATCACGGCGGGGGCCGCGGCGTAGGGCATGGCCAATTTGTTTTTCAGAAAATGATCGCGGGTCATCTGCTCGGGATTGCCGCCGAGCAGAATGTCCGTGCCACGGCCGGCCATGTTGGTGGCCACGGTAACCGCGCCTTTGCGGCCAGCTTGCGCAACGATGCGGGACTCGCGCTCGTGCTGCTTGGCGTTGAGCACCTGATGCGGGACGCCGGCCTTCTTCAAAAGCTCGGCGATGGCTTCGGATTTTTCGATGGAGATGGTGCCGACGAGAACGGGCTGGCCGCGTTCGTTATAGTGGCGAATGCCGTTGGCCAGCGAATTATCTTCTTGCAGGATGCCGTTGACGACGGCCTCGAACTTTTCTTTTTCAGTGCGGTAGACGACGTCGCGGTGCTCTTCGCGAATCAGCGTGCGATTCGTTGGGATTGCGACGACGTCAAGATTATAAATTTTGCCGAACTCGGCAGCTTCCGTTTCGGCTGTTCCGGTCATGCCGGACAATTTTTTGTACATGCGAAAATAGTTCTGGAAGGTGATTGTCGCGAGCGTCTGGTTTTCGCGCTCGATCTTGACGCCCTCCTTGGCCTCGACGGCTTGGTGGAGTCCATCCGACCAGCGCCGGCCGGGCATTTGGCGCCCGGTGAACTCATCAACGATGATGACTTCGCCGTCCTTCACCACGTAATCGACGTCGCGCTTGTAGAGTGAGTGTGCGCGGAGAGCTTGGTAAACGTGGTGCATCAGCTCGATATTCACGGGATCGGAGAGATTGTGCAGGCCGAGCAAGCGCTCGCATTTGCTGAAGCCTTCTTCAGTTAACGTGGCGGTGCGATGCTTTTCGTCCAGCGTGTAGTCGATGTCCTGGATGAGCTTGGGAATGATCTTGTCGATCTTGGCGTATTTGTCCGTGGACTCTTCCGAGGGGCCGGAAATGATCAGCGGGGTGCGCGCTTCGTCGATGAGGATGGAGTCCACTTCGTCGACGATGCAGAACTGGTGGCCGCGCTGAACGCATTGCGCCAGGTCGTATTTCATGTTGTCGCGCAGGTAGTCGAAACCGAATTCGTTATTCGTGCCGTAGGTGAGGTCCGCACCGTAGGCCGCTTTGCGTTGCTCATCGTCCAGATCATGCACGATTACGCCGACCGAAAGGCCCAGAGCGCGAAAGATAGGGCTCATCCATTCGGCGTCGCGACGCGCAAGGTAATCGTTCACCGTGACGAGGTGTACGCCCCGCCCAGCAAGAGCGTTTAGGGCTGCGGGCAAGGTGGCAACAAGCGTCTTGCCTTCGCCCGTTTTCATTTCCGCGATTTTGCCGTCGTGCAGAACCATTCCGCCGATCAACTGCACATCGAAGTGCCGCATGTTCAAAAAGCGGCGGCCAGCCTCGCGGACCAGCGCAAACGCGGGCACGATCATCGGATCGAGCACCGTCTTCAGGAGTTCTTTGTAGGTGATGTCGCTGGGATCCGCGTCCTTGAGCTGCTCGTGCACCTGCGTCCTAAGCTCGGCGAAGCGGGCTTTAAGTTCGTCGTCGCTGAGCGCTTGCATTTCGGACTCGCGCGCGTTGATGGCCACGACGTGCGGTTGCAATTTTTTAATGTCTCGCTCGTGCTTGGTGCCGATAAATCGAGCGACAACTGTGTCAACTGCCTTGGCAACATCCATGGGAGGTTTCGCCGTCTCCTGGCGGTGCTGGACTTGTATGAACGCACTGGCCGGTATGCTGCAACCAGTACAAACATTCTATTCTAACTGGTTGGATGCGCCAGCGCCAAGAACGAGCACAGAATGGCGGCAAGCTCAAGAACGGCGGGGAGGTGTCCTTCCAATTCAGGAGGGTATGGAGTTCTCGGCGGCTAGGATCGGGCTCTTGGCATCGGCCAAGGGAGTCGACGGCGAATTGTTATCCGCCAGCAGGCGGCGGTATTTGCTGCGCTCATCGAGCGTCATGTCCACAATTTCGAAGGCCATATCCTGGGCGCGGTAATCGCGCATCAGCGCAGTGGCCTGCACATGGCGAAGCCCGAGTTGCAGCCTCAGTTGTACTTGCGTCCCGGGAGCGAGATGCCTGCTGATGGTGGCCACACCGCCCGAGAGGCTTGCCGTCCTAATCTCCAGGCGGCAGGCTTCCTTGAGATTGGTGCTAACAGCGGTCACGGGCTTGTGCAGCCGAACGCGCATATGGCGGCGCTGGCGGACAAACTTTGAGTTTGCAGCAACCTCAAGCGGGGCCAGGGCGAGATCTTCCCGGCCGATTCCACTTTTGGCGGCATATTCGTGCGCCCACTCTGGTTCCAGTCCCATAAGCGCTTGCAAGGCGGCGATGCGGAGCTCCTGGGGATGCGCCCAGCCAAACATCTTCTTCGCCTCGACCATGCGCTTGAGCGTGGAGATGGACTCCGGCGCGTGAATGCGGCCGAGCGCCTCGATGGCTTTCACCTGCAAATAAGGTCCCGCGCCCGCCGGCAAGTCGCCGTCAACGATCGTCAGCAAACGGCCAAGCGCTTCGCGGTCAAACGTTACGCCGATCTCATCAATCACCAGGGGCATGATCAGCGGATCGACATGATCGAGAAGCTCCAGAAGAATTCGGGAGCGTGCCGGAGCGCCGCTTGCAGAAATTTGCCGTACGATGCGGTCCTGCGACGTTCTGGGAAAATCCTTCATGCGCGCCGGCAAGAACACTTCGACGGCTTCCGGATCCAGCTTGCTCAAGAGACCGGTCATCTCGACCGCCTCGCTGATCGGGCCGCCTCTCACTGTGCTCCTCAAGTACTGCAACCCTTCTTCGCCAAGATCCGCGGCCAGATTGGAGACGTGCTCGGCATCCTCGCGCAGACTGCAGCGGTTGAATCGCGTGGAAAGCTGTTCCATGGTGGTTTGTGGAAGCATTTTCAAAACGTTGGTCATGCCCGCGGCTGCTTGCCGCGTGCGCAGAGCCTCATCCACAAACTCAGGAATACGCTCCTCGATCCCCAATTTCGGACGTAAGCTGCGCCCGATGCCGGGCCGCTGGGCTTCGACGCCGGAAATCAAATCGAGCGCCTGCTCCATGACCGGGAAGCAGCGGCTGGTGGCGGCCTCCTGGCTGAGCCTCACAAATGCGGCGCAGACGAGCGTTTGCAATTCGGTGTCCTGTTCGACGCTCAATCGCAGGCCCAGGTGCCGCAACGCTTCGCCGAGTAGCCTGGGGTCGGCTTGGGCGTAGAGCTGGGCCAGCTCGGAAAGACCCATCGTGGCTTTCTTCCGCGCATCGGCCTCTTCGCTTTCCGCGCACGATGCGTAGTTCTGCAAGATGCTGATGGCTTGAGCAACTTCTCCCTTTTCGATCAACTGGGCCACGTAGGACTGTATGTTCTTCGGCGGGATGCACCACGCGTCTCCCGACAGAAGGACGGCGCGCTTGCCGCTTTCCGGAACGGCGGCCCAAAACTGGCGGTCGAGAATCTCGCGGTGGGATTCGACCAGCATTCCCGCGTCGGTCATCTTGTCTTCGTGTGCGCCGAGGATCTTGCGTAGATTCTCGATCTCCTGGTTCATCCGGTCGAGCATCTGTCGCACGGCATTGACTTTGACTTCTCCGCTCTCAAATCGCTCCAGGGCAAATTTAATCGCCAGATGTTCCGCCAGTTTCACAAGAACCGATTCATCCGTCTGGCCGGCCGGCGCTTGCGCTGCGAGTGCGGCAATAGCTCTTTTCAATGTTTCTTGAGCGCTGCCTGGCAATTGAGACATCTGGTCCTGGAACGCTCCAGCAGCAGCCACGCCACCTTGCCCTGCGCCGACATTGCCGAAACTCGTAAGCGCGCCCAATATTCCGAAGATCTCATCCTCGCTCGGTCCGGCCCCGCGGCCAGTTCCCCGCCAACGCCCACTTCCGGCGCCGCCGCTTCCAACGCCCCCACCAATTCCGCCCCCCGGACCTGCGCCAAGAGCCGCCCCGGGAAGGCTCCACATTTGACCAGCGCCCCCAGCGACTCCAGTTCCTGGAGTAAACGGCCCACCCGGCAGGGTGCCTGCGATTCCTGATCCAGAGGCGGGTGATCCGCCTTCAGCGGCCGTGTATTCGCCAGTTCCTCCCCAGCCAATCCCTTCGCCCTCGCTCCCTGCTGGAGATTCGCCGCTGCCGGAACCACCTCCGCCTGGTCCGGCGCCCGCTCCAATCGCTCCGCCGCCCTTCGAACCTTGCGCTGCGGCA
>JBGPLB010000261.1:0-5757 GCA_041486245.1 Candidatus Acidiferrum sp. | reverse complement strand
CGTCGGTGACCTTATTATTGTTCACGGTAAACGTGCCGCGCTTGGAAATTCCTTTCAGTCCGGGGCCAATTTTTTTCGCATCGTTATCCGCAAAATGGCAGATGGAACATTTCTGGTCGAACACTTCCTTGCCTTTCGCGGCAGTGCCCGATAACTTGCTTGCCGCGGTCTTTTTGGGAGTGGTTTTTGCCGGCGGATCCTGCGCCAAGACCGCTACAGCCATGCTCAATACCGCGAACCCAAGAACCAGATAATTTCGCTTCACGTCTCCCCCTTCGTTTTCGCATGCCGAGTACAGCTCCATCTTCTCTTTTTATCGCCGGAATTTCCACTGCCCGAACCCGGCACTAGGTACAGGTTCTCCCAGCGCACCGATGGAACTCTCGTACTTTTGACGCCTCCGAAACCGTGTGTTAACAATTTACACCATGAGCCAGGAAACCCTGACGCGAGCCTGGGAAATCCTCCAAGACGCATATCAGGCCCAAATGGAGGGCGACTACGACCGGGCCGTCGAGCTCTATCAATCTTCGCTCGAACTGCACCCGACGGCCGAGGCCTACACGTTTCTCGGCTGGACGTACCATTTTCAGGGGCGCATCGAAGACGCCATCGCGGAGTGCAAGCGCGCGATCGAAGTGGATCCGGAGTTTGGCAATCCGTACAACGACATCGGAGCGTACCTGATTGAGCTGGGCCGCCACGAGGAAGCGATTCCGTGGCTCGAGCGCGCCATTGAAGCACGCCGCTATGAGCCGCGCCATTTTCCTCACTACAATCTCGGCCGAGCATATCTCGGCCAAGAGATGTACGGGCGCGCGATGAAATGTTTTCAAGAAGCGCTCGAAGTTGAGCCGAGGTATTCGCTGGCTCGGCAGGCGCTGGCTTCGCTTCGCCGCATGGTAAATTGAAAAGCCGTGACTGGTGATTGGTGACTGGTGAAAAGCCGGACACCGCACATTCTCTTTTCCTCTATATTTTTTCTTCGTGATCGCAATTTCTTTCCTCTCAAAAGACGGGCACGGCATGCCGTGCCCCTACGTAGTCTCCTTTGGTTTGATGGCGCGGTCGTAAATCCAGAGGAGAAGAGCGGTGGCGAAGCCGACGGCGCTGATGGCCCACCAGGCACGTTCGGGATGGTGCGCGACTTCGCCGAAGTGATGCATCATCGTGCCGCCGAACCAGCCTCCTACCAGCGAACCAATTCCGATGGGAAGAAATGCAAAACCCATGTACGTGCCCTGCTGACCGGGAGGCGCGAGCCGCGAAATGTATGCGTAATACGGCGGCTGCTGAATGATCTCGCCGAGAGCCAGCACGGCGATCGAACAAACGGCGCCCGCGACCGTTGGCCAAAACGACAGAACCAGCCAGGACATGGAAGAAATGACGGTGCCAAGGATGACGGCGTGAAATGGGGGAATCTTGCGGGCAAGGTAATTGACCACAAACGTGAGGCAGACCACGATGGCGGCATCGGTGATGAGGATGAGCTCGACGCGGGCGTTTGGATTCACGTACGTGTGGATGAACCCAGGGAGGCTGGTGTACTGCTGCCAGAAGACGATCCAGTACCCGGTGAATATGACAAGGAAGATGAGAAACTGCGGCGGCCAGAGAACCGCCCGAAAGTTGCGCCCTACCTGCAGCAGGCTAGGCGCCGGCTCATCGCCTGGTTTGTGCGGTTCGCGGAAGAAAAAGAGAACGAGGAAAAACATCGCGAACACGCTAAGCGCGGAGATGCGGAACACTTTTTCAAGGCCCAAGTGCCGGTGAGCCCAATCGGCGACGAAGGGACCGGCGGTGCCGCCGATATTCACCATGGTGTAGTAGATGGAGTAGCCGAGGGTGCGGACATTTTCCTTTGAGGCGCGAGCGGTGGTGCCGACGACGCAGGGTTTTACGAGCGCTATGCCGAGGGCCGGCAGCATGAGAACGCAGCCGACAAACGCGGTAAGCGGAACCATGGCGCGAATTGGCGCAAGCCATGATGCACCGATGGAACCGATCAGGAAATACGCGGCAGCGAGAATCAGGTAAGCCAGCGAGAGGGCGCGGCGAAAACCGAGCTTGTCCGCGACGGCGCCGCCGAAGATGGCCAGGAACCACACCATGCCGCCGAAGAGGCCCGTCAGCGTGCCGGTTTGCTCGGTGGAAAAATTAAGTTTCCCCTGCAGATACAAAGCGAGAGACGAGAACGCGCCGTAATAGGCGAGACGCTCGAAGATTTCGCTGATGTTGGCGACCCAGAAGGGGCGCTCGAAACCGTCGCGGATTTCCTGGAGCCGTTGACTAACGCTCATCTGTCCCCCGGGAATAACGTGCGGGGATTGTACTTGAAGAGTCGAACGTCGAAAGTTGAAAGTTGAAGGAAGAATAGCCCTCCCATGACGCAGCCCCTCGTCTGGTGAGCTGTGCCTCGGGAGGGGAGCGGCGGACAGAGCAAGACAAAGAACGGATGGCTGGGGGGGGACCCCCCGGGAGTTTTTTCGGAAGTGTTCATTCTAAAGGGTTTTAAGTCCTGTGTTTTGGAAGTGCGGATTCTAAAAGAGTTACGGGCACATTTTGCGGAAGTGCGGATTGTAAAGGACTTAGTGATTTGTGACTGGTGAATCATGGCTGGTGGAAGAGGGAGGCGTTTTTGTTGAGGGATTGTTCTTGTGTGGTGGGGAAGGGCTACGGGAATAAGAGAAAAACACGCACCTAAAGGTCCGCCGGCGCAAAGGCGGCGAGGAGCTGGGAGGGGGAGATGACGGCGAGGGCGAAACCCTTCGAGGCTCCCTTCGCTCCAGGTTTGGGATTTCCTCAGGGCAAGCATGGGGAATGGTAGCAGGAAAGTGGATTACTGTCAAGGTATAGTACCTTTGTACTTATCATTCGAATGAGACGGGGGGAAGTTGAGGAAACAGAAGGAGTTGGAGAGAATTTTGTAGTTTGGTGAGACGGCGGAAATGTGTGGAAGAGCTAAAAGACAAGCGTCTAACACTCGACGGTGACGCTGATTGGCCCGGTGGTCGCGCCCGCGGGTACAGTCGTGGTCAGACTGTTGGTTGTAGCCGCGGTTACTGTGGCCGTGGTGCCGTTGAATTTCACGGTGTTGGCGGTGGGCGTGGCGCTGAAGTTTTGCCCTTGAATGGTTACGGTCGTTCCTGCGCCACCTTGCGTGGGGCTGAAACCAAGAATCACAAGCACGCTCTCAATCGATAAGCTCCCGAACCCGTTTTTCGCGTTCGGCGTCAATCAAGCCCGCGATGGAGGTATTAGAAGGCTCTCCCTGGTAGACCCAGATGCCGTACTCCTTCTTAAGCAAGGCTTCCCGGCGGATGGGGCGCAGGGTGATGCAGTCGCCTTCGGCTTCGATGAGCAAGGCATCGCCGGTTCTCACGCGCAGTTTTTTCCTGAGAGATTTGGGGAGGACAATGCGGCCTTTTTTGTCGATGGAGATTCTGGCGGACATGAATGCCATCTTACGCTGGACGGGGCCGATTGTGGATCGGCATAGGGAGGTTGGAGTGGTGCGAAGGCACCAGGAGGGTCCGCCTCAGAAGGCGGACCCTGCAACGGCGAGGAGAGTAGAGCGGGCACGATGTATCGTGCCCCTACAAGGGCGGTTGGTGCGGCGGAGGCGAAAGACGCGGCGTCAGCGGCAGAGGGAGTCGAACTGGATGGCGGTGACGGGTTCGGGGGGGACGGACATTTTGCGTTTTAGCATGGCGGCTTCGAGATCTTCGGGGGCCGAGGGTAGTTTCGGATCGGTGTCGACGCGGTAGAAGGAGTCGCGTTCAGCCTCGGGGAGAGTAATGAATTGGACGCCCCTGGAGCGATAGAGATCGAGGAGTTTAGGGAGCATTTCGGCGTCGAAGGCGCCAATGTGCATGAGAAGGACGTAGGGGATATCGCGTTTGTAGAGGGATTGGGAGAGCCGGCGATAGAAATCAAAATTGGCGGCGGCGGCCGCGAGGTACGTGGATTGAAGCTGGGCGATAGAGACGGTGTCGGCCTTGGCGACGCAGCGTGCGAACGGATCGTTCCATAGATAGTCCGCAAAGCTCATGGTGACACCGGCGATTTTGTAGCCGTGCTGCGCGAGGAATGCACGAATGCCATCATGTTTCGCCGGTGTGTAGCCTTCCGCAAGATACGGGAAGCGAAACCAGTGCCAGTCTTCGTTGTCCATCATTTTGCTGAGAAGCGGCTCGTTGCGAGTGACGTTGGCTTCGAATTCCTCGAGAGAATTCTGGTCGAGGTTCATGTGTGACCAGGTGTGGCTGCCGAGGGGATTGCCGGCGGCACGCCAGGCTTGGAGTACAGGGAGATCCTGGGGTTCGCTCTCGAGCGTTGCTCCGTTCACGAAACCGTAGGTAGGAGGAACATGAGCGTCGTGCAATGCGGTGAGGATTTTTGTGGCGATTTCGGCGCGAGTTTCTCCCGCGGGAAGCGGACCGTGAGCGGGGAGATCATCGAAGGTGAAAGCGATGCGTGGATGGGCGGTGGAGGAAGAATGAGAGGAGGAATCGGCGGGAGGAGTTTGGGTGTTTGCGATAGCGGCTGCGAAGAAGAGCGGAGTGACTGCGAGCGCGTATTGGAGCAGGCGGGGGAAGGTTTGAGGTGGGATGCGGAAGGAAAGCATGAGGGCTCACCGGGCCGGACAGAGTGAAGCCGAAAAGCGAAAATAAAAAGTAGCAGGAATGGGATGAGGATGTCCAATGCAGAGGCGAGGGAGTAGAATGCGCGGCGCGGGAGCGGCTGGAGCGAAGAGGCCGGCCGGAAGCCGGCGGTACGAAATGGAAGGCCGGGCTGAAGCCCGGCGCCTACACGGGTTTTGGGCGGGCGCATTGCGGAGGGGATCGTGAAGAGCAGAATCGTCGTGATGGTAATGATCGCTGGCGGGTTCCTGGCGGGGTTGGCGCGCGGGCAGAAGCCGCCGCTTTTGCCGGATAAGGACGTGGCGGCTTTGGCGAATGAGTTGAGCGGAGAGACGGCGAAAAGGAATTTGGAGGTGATTGCGACGTTTCACCGGCAGAGGGGGTCGCGGGGGTTTCATTCGGCGGCGGAGTTGGTGGCGGAGAGGGCGCGGGCTTATGGGTTGAGCGATGTGGCGATATTGGAGTTTCCGGCGGATGGGAAGATTTTTTATGGGACGCAGAGGTCGCGGCCGGGGTGGGATGCGGAGGTGGGGGAGTTGTCGGAAATGGTGATTACGCTTTCTCCTGATTGTGAAGCGGCAGAAGAGCGGGCGAAGCGGGCTGGGAAAGATGCCAGCTCGGTTCCCTGCGATTACTTCGTTGGCAAGGGCATGCTAATCGCGAGTTATGCGGCAGAGCCGGTGGTGTTGGCGGAGGAGAGTGAGTCGGCGGATGTGACAGCGGAATTGGTAGATGTGGGCGAGGGGACAAAAGAGAGCGACTACGCGGGGAAGAACGTAAAGGGGAAAATTGTTTTGGTGAGCGCGCAGCCGGGGGCGGTGCAGGATTTGGCGGTGGGGAAGTTTGGGGCGGCGGGGATTGTGAGTTATGCGCAGAACCAGAAGACGGCTTGGTGGGGCGAGGATGAGAATTTGATTCGATGGGGGCATCTGGAGACGTTTTCGGCGAACAAGACGTTTGGGTTCATGGTGTCGTTGAAGACGGCGCGGGCGATGAAGGAGCGGTTGACGCGCGGGGAGAAGATTACGCTGCATGCGGTGGTGAAGGCGGGGCAGCATGCGGGGAATTATGAGGTGGTGACGGCGACGATTCCGGGGGCGGATGCGAAGCT
>JBGPLB010000260.1:0-5776 GCA_041486245.1 Candidatus Acidiferrum sp. | reverse complement strand
GTAAATTGACCTTCTTTTTTGCGTGGCCGCAGAGCGGTCAACAAAATCCCGGATTGTTAGTGAGGTGGCGCACCGCACTGGCGGACAAACGAAAACATGCCAGGCTGGGCAAACCAGATTTTCCGCAACCGGCGGCAGCGCCGGGCCACGACATGCGTGGAAAATATCGCAGGGCGGGCCCAAATTTACGCTACTTAGTTGGTCAAACTCTTGTCTTTCTCGGCGCTGGCAACGAAAGGTTCCGCGACGGGCGCGACCTCAGGATGTTCGAGCGGCACAATCACGCGTTCGAGCGCAACCTGAAGCACTTCATCCATGGTTTCTACAAAATGAACCGTGAGACAGGAGAGGATCTCCTGCGGGATATCCGCCAAGTCCTTCTCATTGTCCTTCGGAAGCAGTACTGTGTGCAAGCCCATTCGATGGGCGGCGAGGAGCTTTTCCTTGACGCCGCCGATGGGGAGAACTTTGCCGCGCAAGGTGATTTCGCCGGTCATGGTCACGTCGCGGCGCACGGGGATTTTGGTGAGCGCGCTGACGATCGAGGTGCAGATGGTGATCCCGGCGGAAGGGCCGTCCTTGGGAATGGCGCCTTCGGGCACGTGGACGTGGATATCGATAGTGCGGTAGAAGTCCCTCGCCAAGCCGAGTTGCGCGGACCGTGAGCGCACATAGCTCATGGCGGCCTGGGCAGATTCCTGCATCACGTCGCCGAGTTTGCCGGTAAGCGTGAGCCGGCCTTTGCCTTCCATCAAGGTTGCTTCGGTCGCCAGCACGGAGCCACCGACCTCCGTCCAGGCGAGTCCCGTGGTCAAGCCGATCTCGTTGTGCTTCTCGAGCCAATATTCGCGATATTTGAGTATACCGAGGAAGTCGTTCACGTTGGCCGGGGAAATCTCGACGCCCACGGTGTTGCCTTCGGTCACGACTTTGCGCGCCATCTTTCGCGCGATGTTCTGGATTTCGCGCTCGAGGTTGCGTACTCCGGCTTCATGCGTATAGTGGCGGATAATGTGCAGCAGGCCCTCGTCGGTGAACTTAAGGTTTTGCTCGTTCAGACCGGTGGCTTCGCGTGCGCGCTTGACCAGGAAGCGCTTGGCGATTTCCAGCTTTTCCTGCTCGGTATAGCCTGGCAGCCGCAGGATTTCCATGCGGTCCTGCAACGGCTGGGGAATCGTATGCAGCACGTTGGCGGTGCAGACGAACATCACTTTCGACAGGTCGTACTCGACGTCGAGATAGTGGTCCGTGAAGCTGTGATTCAACTCAGGGTCGAGCACTTCCATCAGTGCGGCAGACGGGTCGCCGCGGAAATCCGTGGACATTTTGTCGACTTCGTCAAGGACGAAGATCGGGTTCACGGTGGCGGCCTTCTTCATCATTTGAATGATCTGGCCGGGGAGGGCGCCGATGTATGTGCGGCGATGGCCGCGAATTTCTGCTTCATCGCGGACGCCGCCGAGCGACACGCGGACAAATTTGCGGCCGGTGGCATGGCCAATGGACATGGCCAGGGAAGTCTTGCCGACGCCCGGAGGCCCAACGAAGCAAAGGATCGAGCCCTTGGGGTTCTTCACCAACTGACGCACGGCCAAAAATTCCAGGATACGGTCCTTGATTTTTTCGAGGCCGTAGTGCTCTTCGTTGAGGATTTTTTCCGCGGCCAGAATGTCGCGAATTTCCTTGGACTTCTTTTTCCAGGGCACAGCGAGAAGCCAATCGAGGTAATTCCGGCTGACGGTCGATTCCGCCGACATCGGCGGCATCAATTCCAGCCGTTTCAGCTCCTGAATGGCTTTTTCGTGGACTTCCTTGCTCATTCCAGCTGCGTCAATTTTCTTTTTGAGCTCGTCGATTTCGCTTTTTTCGCCGCGGCCGAGTTCCTTCTGGATGGCCTTAAGCTTTTCGTTCAGGTAATACTCTTTTTGCGCGCGCTCCATCTGTCGCTTGACGCGGGTGTTGATGTTACGGTCGACGTTGAGCTTTTCCAGCTCGATCTCGAGGATGTCGCTGATCCGGTTTAGGCGTTCGATGGGGTCTACCGTTTCGAGAAGGTCCTGCTTTTCGTCGACAGGAAGCTGAAGGTTTGCGGCAATAGTGTCCGACAGGCGCGCGGGGTCATCGCCACGGGCGGCGGCGATCATGGTGTCATAATTCAGGCTCTGCGAGAGTTTGATGAACTGCTCGTAGAGGCTCGTGACTTTTTGCACGGTCTGGTCAACTTGGTGGGAAGGATCGACACGCGCGTTCAGCAAGCGGACGGTTGCGCGGAAGAAACCCTCTTCCGAAGCAATGGAGAGCGCGCGAGCGCGCTCGACGCCCTCTACCAAAACTTTGATATTGCCATCGGGAAGTTTGACGCTCTGCACGATGTTCGCGAGGGTGCCCACGGCGTAAATTTCCTCAGGCTTGGGGTCGTCCACGGAAGCGTCGTGCTGGGTGGACAGGAAAATCTTTTTGTCCCCGGCGAGGGCTTCTTCGAGAGCACGCACGCTGGCTTCGCGTCCAACGATGAAGGGAGTCATCTGCTGCGGAAAAATGACCATGTCGCGCACCGGCATCATGGGTACGCGCTTCAATTCCTGTTTTTCGCGAGTGAACATTGGGGCCCCTGAAATACGTTCGAAAAACCGAAACGGCCTATCCGGCCTTTTCGAGCAAACTCCAATTAATTTCCCGTCCGCGGACCATTTCCGCGGTCACGACAAAATCGCGCACCTTGCGCTGCATCGGGAGGTGATACATGAGCTCGAGCATGAGATCTTCGAGAATCATGCGCAGGCCGCGCGCGCCGACTTTGCGCTGCATGGCGAGCTCCGCGACGGTTTCGAGAGCGTCATCCGTGAAGCGCAAACGGACGTTTTCAAACTCGAACAGGCGCTGGTATTGCTTGAGCAGCGCGTTCTTCGGTTCGGTCAAGATGCGCACGAGAACATTCTTGTCTAAGTCATTCATTACGCCGGCAACGGGCAAGCGGCCGACAAATTCGGGGATCAACCCATAGCGAATCAGATCGCCGGGCTGCACTTGCTCGAGCAATTCGGTGTTGCGCCGTGACGGCGTGGACGGAGCGGCGTCAGTATGAAAACCGAGCGAATGACGGCCAGCGCGCTTCTCGATAATTTTTTCCAGGCCAACGAAAGCGCCTCCGCAGACGAACAAGATATTCGTGGTGTCCACCGGGGTAAATTCCTGATGCGGGTGTTTGCGGCCGCCCTGAGGCGGCACGTTGGCGATGGTGCCCTCGAGAATCTTCAGCAACGCCTGCTGGACGCCCTCGCCGGAAACGTCGCGGGTGATCGAGGGGTTCTCGTCCTTCTTGGCAATCTTATCGATTTCGTCGATGTAAATGATGCCTTGCTGGGCCTTCTGAACATCTCCATCAGCCGCTTGCAGCAGCTTGAGGATAATGTTTTCGACGTCTTCGCCCACGTAGCCGGCTTCGGTGAGCGTGGTGGCGTCCACGATGGCGAAGGGCACGTCCAGCATGCGGGAAAGCGTCTGCGCGAGGAGCGTCTTTCCCGTGCCTGTGGGCCCGATCAAAAGGATGTTGGACTTGCTCAACTCGACGTCGCCCGGCTGCTTGTTCAAGAAGATGCGCTTGTAATGATTGTAGACCGCGACAGCGAGCTTCTTCTTCGTGCGGTCCTGCCCGATGACGTAGCCATCGAGAAATTGCTTGATCTCCGGCGGACGCGGAAGCTTTTTCGCGGGCGCGGCGGCCTGTTCGCGCTTTTCATCTTCAAGAATGGTCTGGCAAACGCCGACGCATTCGTTGCAGATGTAAGCGCGCGGATAGTCCGAGGGAGAGCTGATCAGCTTTTCGACCTGTTCCTGAGTCTTATGGCAAAAGGAACAGCGCAGCGGCTCATCTGGGTTGAATTTTTTCACTGGCGTGAAGGCCTCGTCTCCGCTGGGCTTCGACGGAGTCTCTAATCCTTATTCTAGGCCGATTTTTCCCTGGAGCAAAAGAGAAACTCGAATCGCTACTAACTATTAAGAACCAGCAGCCAGCGAATGCCACCCCGCGCGCCGGCAGGCTAGCGGTGCTTATAGATTATCTCGTCGATCATGCCATATTCCTTGGCCTGTTCGGGATTCATAATGAAGTCCCGCTCGACGTCTTTCTCGACACGCTCGATCGACTGGCCACTGTGCTGCGAGAGAAGCTGATTGATGACCATGCGCATGCGCAAGATCTCCTTGGCATGAAGGTCGATGTCGGTGGCCTGGCCTCCGAGCCCGGACATCCATGGCTGGTGAATCAGGATGCGCGCGTGAGGCAGCGCGAAACGCTTTTTCGGAGCGCCGCCGGCAAGAAGAACCGCCGCAATCGAAGCCGCTTGCCCCACGCAAGTGGTTACGACATCCGGCTTGACGAATTGCATGGTGTCGTAGATTGCGAAACCGGCCGTGATTGAGCCACCCGGTGAATTGATGTAAAGCTGAATGTCTTTTTCGGGATCTTCGGCTTGCAAGAAAAGCATTTGGGCGGTGGCGAGGTTGGCGACATGGTCGTCAATCGGGGTGCCGATAAAAATAATGTGTTCTTTAAGCAGCCGGGAATAGATATCGTACGCGCGTTCGCCGCGGCTGGTCTGTTCGACCACCATCGGAACGAGCGTTGTACCGCGATATTCAGGTTCTTGGAAATTTTTCATGGAGATAGTTGAAATGCCGGATTGCTTCACTTTGAATCTGTTGCGGCGCTTGCTGCCGCCACGGTTTTGATCTGAGCGTTCTGCGCGAGCCAGTCCAGAGTTTTATCGCTGCGCAGCTTAGCCTTCATCCTATCGAGGGTACCTTGCTTTGTCAAACGAGCGCGCGCGACTTCCGCGGATTCGCCACTATGGCTGGCCATGTGCTCCAACTCGTTCTGGACTTCTTCTTCGGTCACGTCAATGTTTTCCGCCGTCGCGATGCGGTCGATGATGAGTTCGGCCTTTACATCATCCGTGGCGCGTTCTTGCTGGCGCTTCCGGAGGGAAACCCAGTCCACATTTACGGCGCGGGGATCCACTCCCTGAGCAGCAAGTGACCGAACCACGCGCTCCAGCCGCACATCCATTTGATGCTCGACGAGCGATTCCGGTACAGGGAACTCGTGCAGCTTTACAAGTTCGGCAAGGACCTTTTCCCGTTGCAGCTCCTTCTGCCGGTGATCGCGCTGGTGTTCGAGGCCTTCCGAGACTTTCTTTTTCAGTTCGTCCAGGGTTGTGGCGTCGCTCACATCTTTCGCAAACTCATCGTTCAGATCCGGGAGCTTTTTGTTTTTGATGCCGAGCACCTCGACGGCATAGTTGTAGGTCTTTCCGGCAAGCTTTGCATCGGGATAATCCGCGGGGTAGGCGACCTCGAAAGTTTTGTGGTCGCCGATATTCGCGCCGCGCAGGTTCTCGTTGAAGGGCTCCATGGTTTCTTCTGCGCCGACGTGGCAGAGAACGCTATCCGCTTGCAGCGGTTCGCCGCCACCGGCCGGAGTGCCCATCAGCTTCAATTGCACATGATCGCCGTTTTCGACGGCCCGCCCTTCGACGGGAGCAAACGCCGCGGCGCGTTCGCGCATCTCCTCGAGAGCTTTCGCCACATCTGCTTCCGTGAGGTCCATCGCGGGCATTTCGATTGCGAGACTTTTGTAATTGCCAAGCTCGAATTCGGGAAGAACTTCGAATACGGCACGGAATTTCAGCGGCTGGCCTTCGGCAAAATCGAGCTTCTCGACTTGCGGCTGCGAAACCGGCGTGAGCTTTTGTTCGGAAACAGCCTTTTCGACGCG